>NZ_CP042433.1:1587381-1904857 GCF_007970805.1 Flavisolibacter ginsenosidimutans
AATGAAATGGTGCCCGTGCTGAAAACGCGGTTGTAAAGGTTTTCGCACGGAGCTAAAGAGCAAAGGGGAAATACAGGAAACGTTGATTCTCGGCGATGATCGCTGCATCTCTCGTTCTCTGCGGTAAAGAAATGTCAACAACAAACAAAGCATCTACCCGAAACACGAAACCCTGAACATCAAACATCGAACTCCCAACCTTAAACTCGCTTTAACGAAGAATTGCGGTTCTTTGCAACCGTGTTAACAGGTGACTTACATAACTGGCAAAAGCGCAGCAAGGACAAACAAAAACTCTTCAAAAACTTTTTGGCAAAAGCCAATAAAAACAAAGTATTGAAGGCTTTGCCGCAATTGCACGAAGAAGCCTTTGAAAAAATTGACTGCTTGCAATGCGCCGCCTGTTGCAAAAACTATTCACCGCGCTTTAAAACACCCGATGTAAAACGCATCAGCAAGCATTTGGGCATGAAAGAAAGCCTGTTCATTGAAACCTATTTGCGGGTGGATGAAGAAGGTGACTTCGTGGTGAAAGCATCGCCTTGTCCTTTTCTTGGCGACGATAATGCCTGTTCCATTTACGATGTGCGTCCGTCTGATTGCCATCGTTTCCCTTATACAGATGAGGATGTGATCATCAAACGGCAAAGTCTTACGCTAAAGAATTCTTCCTTCTGTCCCATTACCTTTTACGTGTTGGAAAAATTGGAGCAACAACTGTCATGAAGTTGCTGGTCTGAACAAATGCAGTTATTTTCCGCACGCCAAAAATGCTGCTATGAAAAAAGTTACGGCCCTTACTCTCCTGTTAAGCCTCTTTGCCTTGCTTTTCTCGTCATGTGCTTCCGAATATTTCCACACGCCCAACGATCTCTACCGCATGAAAGGAACTGTTTATCTGCGAGACGGTACACAAAAGCAAGGTGCTTTAACGGTTCTGTTTGAAAACGGCATACAAGCCAACCCTTTTTCCATTTCACTCGTCCCTGCCGGAAGCGAAACAGCGGAATACCTGAAGTTCACCGACGTTGCTGCTTACGTAATTAATGGTGAAACTTACGTACCCAAGCGCATCAACCTGAACACCGCCGGCATTAACCACGATTTGTTTGTGAAGAGATTGTCGGACGGGAAAGCAAAAATTCAGTTGTACGAATTGCAGCAAAAGCGTAAGAGCAGCGACACCGGGGAAGAAACAAGTTTTTATTTTATCGGTGTTCCGGCGTATTCAGCCACAGAGCTGATTGAATTGCACAGCGCTTTACTGGTTCCCGGTTTTGAAGAAAAAATGAGCGCCTTTGTTGCCGATTGTCCGGCGTTGTCGGCAAAAATCAAAAACAAGGAAGGTGGCTATGTTTATTCGTATTTGTCGTCGGAATACAAAAAGCTCGAGGTAATGAAAAGAATCATTGATGAATACACGAGCTGTCAAAGTAAACCCGGCAACTAAAGCCTTCTTGCCTCCTCTATTTTGAACAAACTTGTAAAAGGGTTTTGAAATGATTGCGTAACTTTTGTTTCTAAATCTAACGATATGCCCCGCTATGTAATCGAACGAGAATTGCCCGGCGCAGGAAACCTGTCGCAAGCCGAACTGCAAGCCATTTCGCAAAAGTCTTGCAACGTATTGGACGAACTGGGTTCGCAAATTCAATGGATCGAAAGCTTTGTTACCGAGAACAAAATCTATTGCGTTTACCTGGCGCCAAACAAAAGCATGATCATGCAGCACGCCAGCATGGGCGGCTTCCCGGCCAACCGCATCGAAGAGGTGAAAAACGTTATCAGTCCGGTAACGGCTGAAAAAGAAATGATGGCCATTTAAGCCATCATTCGTCTTTCGAAAAAGCAAAGCTCAAAAAGCTTTGCTTTTTATTTGCTGCTGATTTCTTCGTAAGCCGCCGTAAGCGGCCGTTCAATTCCCTGGCCACTCCATTCGGTTACACCAGGAATAGAAGTGTTCTTGATAAAATCTTCTTTGCTCACGCCTTTTTTAAATTCGGTTTCGGCAAACTGCAAAACCTTGTCTAAATAATCGGCAAACTTTTTTAAATCTTCCGCGCTGCCGGTTTCTTCGCCTTCGTTTAACGAGTGGCCGAAGATGTAGATCGTGTCTTTGCCCCCTTTCTTTTGAAGCCTTTCCAAATCGCCAATCCAACTGCGCATGTTGGCACCGGCGCTGCGGTCCACAAAAGGATGGCGTTTATTGAACATCAAGTCGCCAACGTGCATGATGTTCGCATCTTCAAAATGATAAATCGCATCACCGTTCGTGTGACCCGGACCAAAATAATAACCCGTTATTTTCTCCTTGCCCAGTTTCAATTTCAAGTCCTTGTCAAAAGTTTGATCGGGGTAAAGTTGCTTGTCAACTTTGTTCGCTTTTTCGGCAACATTTTTTTGATTGATGAGTGAGTTTTGATGCGCTACCACGTGTTCGGCGATGCCTTTAAACGCAATGTTTCCGGACGTATGATCGCCGTGATGGTGTGTGTTCAATAAAAATTTTATCGGCGCGGTGTTTCGCTTTTGTACTTCCGCAATCAGGTGCGGGGCGGTGTCTTCAAACTGCGCATCAATCACCAATGTGCCTTCGGGTGAAAGCAAAAAACCGATGGTGCCGCCTCTTTCGGTAAAGATGCCGACGTTGTTTCGCAGCATTCTGATTTTGTAATCAAAAGGATTAAGCATGGTTGCAAGGGCTGATTTTTGAAACAAAAGAGATGCGCCTGTAAAAAGGCCAGTGTGGTAAAGAAAAGAACGGCGGTGCATGGTAACGATTTTGGTTAATACTCAAATTTACGCAAACCCGTTGCTTTTAACCAGGTGATGATGACCACGAGCAACGTCATGCAGCCACCAAAGACAACAGCGGGTGAAGCGCCGCCAAAAATTCGTGCGGTAAAGCCGCTTTCAAATTGCCCAAGTTCGTTGCTCGAGTTCACAAACATGGAATTGACTGAGCTTACGCGGCCACGCATTTCGTCCGGCGTAGTTAATTGTTGAACCGTACCGCGAATAACTACACTGATACCGTCCAGCATGCCGGCAAGCAGCAGCGCCCCAAAGGAAAGCCAGTAAAGCCGCGAGATGCCGAACACCACGATGCAAACGCCAAAACCCGCCACGGCATAAAACAATTTATAGCCTTGCCGCCTTGTAAGCGGCACGAGTGTGATGAACAAAATGGTGATCATGGAGCCGATGTCAATGGCTGCATTCAACCAACCAAAACCAATGGGACCCACCTTTAAAATCTTGTCGGCAAACTCCGGTATCAGGGCCGTTGCGCCACCAAATAACACTGCAAACAAGTCTAGCGAAATGGCGCCCAGCATGATCTTGTGCCGAAAAACAAAACGCAATCCTTCCCGCACACTTTCCCATGCATTGGCCGTAAGTTTTGGATGCACCACCGGCTTGCGGCCAATTCTCGACACCAAAAAAGCCGCAATTAAAACATAGGCAAGAACGACAATGAAAGTTTTGTTGGCGCCAACACCCGCAATCAAAAAACCCGCGGTCGCGTGACCCAAAATAGAAGCCGAAAGCCACGAAGACGATGAAATACTTGAAGCAAATTGTAAAATATCACGCGGCACCAACTGGGCAATGATGGCACTGGAAGTTGGTCCTGCAAAGGCACGGATCACACCGGTAAAAAAGATGATGACGTAAAAAAGCAGGGCTGACCTTTTTACACTCAATCCCTGTTCTATTGTTGGCAACGTAACAACAATCAAAGCAAGTATGCACAAGGAATATGAAAGAATGCCTTTCAGCAACAAGGTGCGCTTGTCGGAACGGTCAATGACGTGACCCGCGTACAGAGCCAGGGAGACTACCGGTATAAACTCCGACAAGCCCACGATGCCGATGGAAAAAGAATCTTTGGTGAGTTGAAACAATTCGTAAGCCACCACGGTAGCCACCATGCGCAAAGCCATGGTGTAAAAAAAACGGCTGGCGATGAAGATGCGGAACTCTGTATGGTTAAGGGGCGCAAGGCTTCGCTTCTGAAACTGCATAGGCGCAAATATCAAACATCCTTCGGAGATGAATCTCTCCCAACCGTGGCTTTCTTTTTTTGAAAACGTTCATAAACCAACAAAGCACAATACGAAGAAACAATACCGACAAAAATGCCGGCAAGTACGTCGGTCACAAAATGCTGCGCCAGGTAAACCCTTGAATAGCCTACCAAAAAAGCAATCAGCGGAAAAACATAAGGCGCCCATTTACGGTGCACGATAAATGCCAAGAGCAAAGAAGTAGTAAAGGCCGTGCTTGTATGACCTGAGGGAAAACTGTTCACATAATTGTTATGCTTCACTACAGGAACGACACGAGCTAAATCGTGCAACAACCGCAAAGGCCGCGGCTGCCCCGGAAAGACGACTTGCTTGAACAAAAACGTAATAAGCGAACAAAGGGCCAGCGCCACAAACGCCGCAATTAAAAAATCACGTTTGTAAAAAAGAGCGTAAACAAAAAGCGGCACCCACAACAACCATTCGCCTAAAAACGTCATCCAGTTGAAAAAATAATCGGCTTCAACGGAGTAATGACCGTTGACCATCAGAAAGGATTTGTCCTTGCCATAAATAGCCACAAACGTGGCCAACAGCAAGGCAATGACGATGCTGAAAAAAACGGCTTTTAAGAAATGATTGTATTCTTCACGGGGAAGGCGCATGAAAGTGACGATTGGCAATGAGCAATGAGTGAGACATTTTGTGAGGTGTGAAACGTGAGACGTGAAACCGTAAAGACTTTCAAAACCATCGTTCACGCCTGTCTCACGTTTCACTTCACACACCTTACGTGCATCACACGGTTATTTCCAGGGTTTCGTGCACCGGTTCTTTTTGATAAACTTTGCGCACCTGGTAGGTTTTTTTGCTTTGCGATTCGTAATAAGTTCGCACGGCAATCTCCGCCAAAATACCGATGGTAATGAGTTGAATGCCGCCGAGGAAAAAGATTAAACCGAGAATCAACATGGGCTTCCCCCAAATGTCGTGACCGAGGATTTTTAAGACCAACAGGTATGCATTAATCAAAATGCCAAGGCCAAGCGAAATAAACCCCAACGTACCAAACAAGTGCATGGGCTTTTGCATGTAGCGGCGAAAGAAAACCATCAACACCAAATCCGACAACACGCGAAACGTGCGGCCAATGCCGTATTTGCTTTTGCCAAATTTTCGCGGATGATGCTTCACGTCCACTTGCGTGATGCGTGCGCCTTGCAGTTTTGCCAACACCGGAATGAAGCGGTGCAGTTCACCGTAAAGGCCTAAATCTTCGGCAATTTCTTTCTTAAAAATCTTCAGCGTGCAGCCGTAATCTTTTATGTAAACACCCGTCATGCGGCGAATCATGGCGTTGGCAATCTTGCTTGGAAACTTACGCAGCACCGCGCCGTCTTTGCGGTTTTTGCGGTTGCCGGCCACTACGTCCCAGTCTTCGCGTTTGAGCAGGTCAAGCATGAAAGGAATGTCGGTCGGATCGTTTTGCAAATCGCCGTCCAACAGCGCAACGTACCGGCCTTTCGCATAGTCAATGCCGGCGGTCATGGCGGTGCTTTGCCCGTAGTTTTTGCGAAGCTCCACCAGCACGGTGCGGTCATCGGAATATTCAACAATGCGTTTGCGGGTTGCATCGGACGAGCCGTCGTCAACAAGAATCACTTCGTAATCAAAATCTTTCAGCGCATCCCGCACCGCATCCAGCAAAGGCTTGATGTTGTCTTCTTCGTTCATCACGGGAATAACAAGGGATAGTTCTTTCATGAGGCGGCAAAGATACCTCCCGCAGAACTTTGGCGAGTTGTCACACGCTTATTTCAACATTTCTTTGATTGGTTGATTAATTATGCACCAGGCTGCATTGCTGCTATTAAGAGACGGTTGCGTCGCACTCTTTTACGTTCGGTAAGTCTATTCAGCGCCGTTAGGCGCTGCACCTTGAAAGATGACGAGCAGACAATACCTCACGGCTCCGCAGGAGCCGAACAAACGAGAAACAAGTGCGGCTCCTACGGAGCCGAAAGAAAGAACTCAAGGATCAGTTTCTACAGGGGATGGTGTCCTGCGGAGACCAAGAAAAGATGATAGAAGTTCAGAACGATGATGAGTGCGACGCAACAGACGACGAGCCCTGTTACCGATGCCGGTTACACAAAAGAAAAAATTCAATCAAAAGCTGATTGAATTTTTAAAGCATCGTTTGAAAGCGAGGCCGTGTGTTGGCTAAATTTTTTTAGAGAATCCTGACAGGCCTCATTTCGCGTCCACTTCTTTTATCCATTTAATCACGCCGTTCATGAATACCTGCTGGTCGTCCCACATGCACATGTGGCTTCCGTTGGGACAATACAAATAGCTTCCGTGCTGCACCATTTTGCTCTGTTCTTCCATTGCTTTCGGGTCCATTGTGTCGTACTTCGCGCCAACCATCAACGTGGGCACGCTGATTTCTTTCAGGCGGTTTTTGATGTCCCAGTTTGTCAAACGTCCGGCAATGCCAAATTCAGACGGGCCCTGCATCATCACGTAAATCTGTTTGGAAACTTTGGTGCCGTCCAAATGCGTGAAGGCACGCACAACGGGATCGGGCCAGGGATTCAGGCGGCAAATGTGCTGTTGGTAAAAATTCGGCATCAACAATTCTTCGTAACGCGGATTCGAAAAATCTCCTTTTGCTTCAATGGCTTTGATCTCTTGCAAAACTTTTGGATCCATCTGCTTCGCCAAAACACTGTACGCGTATCTTCCGTAATCGGGACAACTCGCAACCATGTCCGCCACAATCAATCCTTTTAAATTCTTTTGGTATTTGAGCGCATATTCCATTGCCAGAATGCCGCCCCATGAATTGCCTAACACATAAAAATTGGTTGCGTCAGCGCCAATGGCTTTTCGCACCTGTTCCACTTCATCCACGTAACGCGGAATTGTCCACAAGCTGCTGTCGGTTGGCTGATCGCTGTACGGCGCACCCAGTTGATCGTATTCGTAAAACTCAAAGCCTTCTTTCGGAAAAAAGCTTTCAAAACATTCCATGTATTCGTGTCCGGCTGCGGGGCCTCCGTGCAGCAACAAAACTTTTATGCGCGGATTGTTACCGAAGCGTTTCGTCCATACTTTAAACGTACCGGCAGGTGTTTGAATGGGAATCATTTTAATGCCGGCTGATTGGACACCCGTGTCGCCGTAATTAAAATATTCCGCCACCGTGATGTCTTTGGGCGTGTTGGCCGTTTTTACTTTGACCTCGCAGGAACAGAGAAAGGACAGAAAAAGAAGCGGGACAGAAAAAAGAACAAGCTTTCTCATGGCAGACGATTTAAGCCCAAAAGTTAGACAGTTTTATTTTATTTTGAAGCTTTATACACGCACATGAAAAAACAAGTTTTTATCCTCGGCCTTTGCCTCAGCCAATGCCTTCTCTCCTTTTCACAATCGCACAAAGATTCGCTGCAGTTTCTGCAAAACGTGGCTTCGCTTTACGACTTGAACTTCACCGAAGCCGAAGCCGATTCTCTTCAAAGCAGTGTACTGTTTGCCAAAACCATTTACCAGCGCATGCACAAGGAATTGCCCAAGAACGACCTGGCTTTTCCCTTTGCTTTTAATCCCGCGCCTTATGGTTTTACGGTTCCCGCCAAACAAGAAAAAATTGTGTGGGACTTGCCCGCAAACGTTTCGCTTCCGGCCAACAAAAATGATTTAGCGTTTTACACCGTTGCGCAATTGGCCTCACTCATTAAGAACAAAAAGATTTCTTCTGTTGAACTGACGACTTTCTTTTTGAACCGTTTGAAAAAATGGGGCGATACCCTGGAATGCGTCATCACACTCACGGAAGATTTGGCAATGCAGCAGGCAAGAGCGGCAGATGCTGAATTGAAAAAGGGAATCTATCGCGGGCCTCTTCACGGCATTCCGTATGGATTGAAAGATTTGTTTGCGGTAAGAGGCTACAAAACAACCTGGGGCACCCGGCCTTACATGAACCAGGTGATTGACGAAGATTCATACGTGTACACGCAATTAAAAAAAGCCGGTGCGGTTTTATGCGCCAAACTTTCGTTGGGTTCACTGGCTTTTGACAACCGCTGGTTTGGCGGATTCACACGCAATCCCTGGAACCTGCAACAAGGCTCAAGCGGTTCGTCAGCAGGCAGTGCGGCATCAGTGGTTGCGGGACTTTTGCCGTTTGCAATTGGCACGGAAACATTGGGTTCAATTGTGTCACCATCCACTCGCTGCGGCGCTACGGGTTTGCGACCAACGTTTGGAACGGTGAGCCGCAGCGGCGCGATGGTGCTTTGCTGGAGCCTGGATAAAGCGGGGCCTATTTCAAGAAGCGTTGAAGACGATGCGATTGTTTATTATTATTTGAAAGGAACCGATGGAAAAGATTACGGTTCGGTTAACCATGCCTTTAATTACAACGGAAAACAAGACGTGAAAAAGTTGCGCATTGCTTACGCGGAAAATTATTTTCGCCGCCTGCCGAAAGACGCAATGGAATGGGGCGTGTTGGAAACATTCAAGAGGATGGGTGTAAATGTGCAGCCGGTGGCTTTTCCCGACTCTGCCGTTTATCCTTTCAACATCGTAAGCACGGTACTGAACGCGGAATCAGCTGCCGCTTTTGATGAACTCACAAGAACGGACAGAGACACCTTAATTGAACGACAAGACAAAGGCTTTTGGCCGAACAGTTTTCGTGCGGCACGTTACATTCCTGCGGTTGAATACATCAATGCAAACCGCTATCGTTCGCGTTTGTGCAAACAGGTGCAGGACTTCATGAAGAACTACGACGTGGTGATTGTGCCGACGTTTGCGGGCAACCAACTTTCTATCACCAACCTTACCGGTAATCCCGTTGTTTGTATGCCGATGGGCTTTAATCAAAGAGGCTTGCCGCAAAGCATCACCTTCGTTGGCAATTTATACGACGAAGCATCCATTCTTGAAGCCGCAAAAGCTTATCAAGACAAAACGGATCATCACAAAAAGCATCCGGAAAAATTTAACCGCTGATTGCACCGATTATAAAACGATTTTACAGATTTTATGAAGAACTATTTTTTATTCGCTGCAACAGGCCTGCTTTCGATTGCATCGTTTGCACAAAAGAAAACAGTCGATCTTCTTCTTTACAACGCCACCATCTATACTGTGGATAAAAATTTTTCCGTTGCATCCGCGATGGCCGTGAAAGATGGAAAAATTTTGGAAACCGGCGATAGCAAAAAGCTCTTGTCGCAATACGATGCAAAAGAAAAACTCGATGCAAAGGGCGCTGCTGTTTACCCCGGGTTTATTGATGCACACTCGCATTTTTTAGGCTATGGTCTGGGTTTGCAAACAGCAAATTTAGTGGGCACTGAAAGTTGGGAAGAAATCCTAAACCGACTGCTGGATTTTGAAAAAAAGAAAAATCTTCAACCCGGTCAATGGCTTGTAGGCCGCGGCTGGGACCAAAACGATTGGGCGGTAAAAGAATTTCCGTCGAAAGAAAAACTCGACGCACTTTTTCCAAACAATCCCGTGATGCTGACACGTGTTGACGGCCACGCGGCCATTGCCAATCAACAAGCGTTAAAGCTAGCTGGTGTTACCGCTTCAACGCATTTAAACGGCGGACAGGTAGAAGTGAAGAACAACAAGCTTACCGGCATCTTGGTTGACAACGCCGTTGGTTTGGTAGGTTCAAAAATTCCGTCGCCTTCGGTTTCTCAAGTAAGCAGTGCCTTGATGGACGCACAACGGGCTTGTTTTGCCGTTGGCCTCACGTCGTTGAGCGATTGCGGCGTAAGCCATCAAGTGGCAACGTTGTTCGATAGCCTGCAGAAAAAAGGTTTGCTGAAAATGCGCATCTACGCAATGTTGAGCGATGCGACGGAAAATTATAATTGGGCAAGAGTACACGGTAAAATAAAAACAGCATCGCTCAACGTTTCTTCGTTTAAAGTTTATGCCGACGGTGCTTTGGGTTCACGCGGCGCCTGCCTTCTTCAACCTTACACGGACAAACCTGACTGGACGGGATTTCTTCTCAGTTCACAGCAACATTTTGATTCCGTCGCCGCCGTCATTTACAAAATGAACTGGCAGATGAATACACACGCAATCGGCGATTCGGGCAATCGCACAATGCTAAAAATCTACAGCAAATATTTAAAGGGAAAGAATGACCGGCGGTGGCGAATCGAACACGCACAAGTCATCAACCGCGAAGACTTTTCGTTGTTTGGAAAATACAGCATTGTTCCTTCGGTACAGCCCACACACGCAACTTCGGACATGTATTGGGCCGGCAACCGCTTGGGAGCGCAGCGCCTCAAAGGCGCTTATGCTTACAGAGATTTGTTGAAAGAAAACGGTTGGATTCCGCTGGGGACCGATTTTCCGGTAGAAGATATTTCGCCGTTTAAAACTTTTTACGCCGCTGTCTTTCGAATGGATGCAAAAGGTTTTCCGGCTGGCGGTTTTCAAATGGAAAATGCGTTGCGCCGTGAAGACGCCATTTGTGGCATGACCATCTGGGCAGCAAAAGCTGCGTTTGAAGAAGGCGAAAAAGGTTCGCTTGAAAAAGGCAAATTCGCCGACTTCGTTCTCCTCGATCAAGACCTGATGAAAGCTTCGCCAAAGGCCATAATTGACGCGAAAGTTTTAGCAACTTATATTAGCGGCGTTAAAGTTTATGGCAAGTAGCTTGCGGTAAACTCTTAATACGTTTACTTGTTCACCCGCTCATGTGTTCGAATAAACAGACACTAAACCAATAAGTGAACGTTTGAACAAGTGAACGTGTAAACAATAAATTCCTATTGAAAAACAACGTCATTATGCTCAGAATTGCAATCTTGGATTTAAACGAAGGAAAGCCCAACCAGGGGATGCGCTGCATACGGCAGATCATTTCGGAGTGGAGCGAATTCCACAGTATTGATACGGAGTGGGATGAATTTGAAGTGCGTCTCGAAAACAGTCTGCCCGGTCTTGGGTATGATATTTACATTTCATCGGGCGGTCCAGGTTCACCGTTGGAAGTGAGCGAAAACGGCTGGGAGGAGAATTATTTCCGTTGGATAGACAGCGTGCTTCAATACAACGGAAATCCTGACAACAGCCGCAAAAAACAAGTCTTCTTTATTTGCCATTCTTTTCAATTGGCTTGTCGCCATTTAAAGGTTGGCGAGATTAGTGAACGCAGGAAAACTTCCTTTGGCGTTTATCCCGTTCACGTAACCTTGGCAGGACAACATGAACCTGCGTTTCGCGGTCTGGGCGACCCTTTTTATGTGGTGGACAGCCGCGATTACCAGGTAACCACGACCAATGTTGACAAACTGTTGGAAGAAGGTTCAACCATTCTTTGCATCGAAAAATACCGCGAACACGTGAAGCTTCTGCAAGCCTTAATGGCCATCCGTTTTAACGAATACATGATCGGTACACAGTTTCATCCTGAAGCCGATGCAATAGGCATGAGCATGTACCTGCAACGCGAAGACAAAAAGAAAACGGTGATTGAAAACCACGGCGAAGAAAAATGGCGCTCGATGATTGAACAATTAAACGACCCTGATAAAATTATGTGGACGTATGCCCACATCCTTCCCAATTTTTTAGCCGAAGCGGTAAAGCAATTGAAGCCTGAAATGGCCGTTTAAAGTTGACACCCAACAAAAGAAAAACCTCGCAATGTCGCGAGGTTTTTTATTCGTGTAATTCGTAAGAATTGATATAATCGTTCTCAATTGCAACCAAGATATTCGCACAGCTTCTTTTCCAAATCCTCACCGCGCAAATCCTTGGCAACAATTTTTCCTTTCGGGTCAACCAAAAAGTTTTGCGGAATGGATTGCACGTGGTAAAGCTGCGCTACGGCGTTGTTCCAAAACTGCAAATCGCTCACATGAGTCCAGGTTAGGCCATCTTTTGAAATGGCCTGCGTCCAGGCACCTTTTTGCTGATCAAGCGAAACGCCCAACACGGTAAAATTCTTATCCTTGAATTTGTTGTAAACCTTTACCACGTTAGGATTTTCGGCGCGACAGGGACGACACCAGCTTGCCCAAAAATCTACCAGCACGTACTTGCCGCGAAAGGAAGAAAGCGAAACCGGTTTGTCGTTCACATCATTCTGCGTAAACTCAAGTGCATCGGTGCCGATAGCCCCTACTTTGGCGTATGAGATATAGCTGGCAATTTCTTTTCCGGCAACGGTGTTCTTTAAATTATCGCCGAGAAGAGCAAAGCGTTTTTCTACATCCGTAACGTTTTCTGCGGCTTGCATGGTAGCCGAAACAACAAAGAGCGAAACGTAAGAAGATCGGCGCGGGGTGATGAATTTTTCCACTTCCGATTGAAGCCGTTGAAGCGTTTCGTTGTATCGCGTCATCAACACCGGCTTCTTGTCTTCCGAAGCGTTGTTGATTTGCGTAACAACGGCGTTAAGGTTGTTGAAAATGGGCGTGAAAGTTTGCTGAAACAAGGCAAATTCTTTTTGCGAAGCGGAACCTTCAACCTTCATGTTTTTTAGATCGGCTTTGCTGCCGGAAATTTTTACCGGCGTGTTTTCCAAAAAAAGAAAAACAGATTGCTGTGTTTTTGAATCGTTTTTCATTTTTCCAAAAACGAGTGCGCATGGGCTGGGCTCGGGTACCGAACCTTTGATGGTAAACGCGCCGCCTTTTGCCGTTGTTTTCGTTATAACTTGTCCGCTTCTTGCATCAAGGAGATTCACTTCTTCGTCGCCCAGTCCTTGCACGTTTCCGCTAATTACAAAGCCGCCGGCTTTGCTGGTTTCAGCCAAAGGCCGCTTGCTGTCCTGTGCGTGAACGGATGTAAAAAACAAGGCAGAGGAAAGTAGAAACAGAAAGAGATTTTTCATGTAAGATGATTTGAAATTCGTGTCGCCAAACACTGTGAATTTACTTGGGTTGATGCCGTTTTTCCAACACGCCAATCACGTCGGCCAGCGAACAATTTTTAGCCTGCAATAATACAATGTAATGAAAAAGCAGGTCGGCGGCTTCGCCTAAAAATAACTGTTGGTTAACGTCTTTTGCTTCGATGACCAACTCTACGGCTTCCTCCCCCACTTTCTGGGCAATTTTGTTAATGCCCTTGCCAAACAACTGCCTAACGTACGAGGTCTGATCATCGCTTACGCGGCGCAACGCAATGATTTGTTCGAGGTAGCTTAAAAAGTCTTCCTTATGATTTTTTTCCGACCAGCAGGTATCGGCTCCGGTGTGACAAACCGGCCCGGTGGGTACGGCCTTCACCAGCAAAGAATCTTTATCGCAATCCAGCAAAATCTGTCGCAGTTGCAGGTGGTGGCCGCTTTCCTCGCCCTTTGTCCACAGCCTTTTTTTGGAGCGGCTGTAGAAGGTTACCAGGCCCGATTCCTCAGTTTTCTTCAACGCTTCTTCGTTCATAAAGCCCAGCATCAAAACTTTTTGCGTGTTGTAATCCTGAACGATGGCCGGTGCCAACCCGTCGGGATATTTTTTAAAATCTACGTCCATCGAACAAAAATAGAAAAAGGTTTGTGGTTGGTAGTTTGTCGTTTGTAATTGAAGCCTTGTTTGATGAGACGTCTTTTGTTTATTCCGGTATTTTAAAAGCCGTATGGTACGGTTTTTTAACCGTTCGGCTGTGGCTGTTTGTTGTGCGCTGCTTTAAAATAATTTATTGACTATTTTTAGGCGGAATCGGCAACCAAACCACAGACGAAAAATATTTTTCATGAAGATTACGAACGAAGTTAAAGTCGGCCTTCTCGCCATTGCGGCCATCATCGTTTTAGTTATCGGCTTTAATTTTTTAAAAGGTTCCAGCTTTTTTTCCAAGCCTTTTACGCTGTACGCTCACTTCCCCAACATCGGCTCTTTAGAAAAATCCAACGACGTTAAAATAAACGGTCTTACGGTAGGCAAGGTTTACAATTACAAAGCAGCCGACAAAGAAGTAAACAGCATTACCGTAGAAATCCGCATTGATAAGGACATCGCTATTCCCAAAAATTCCGTGGCTTTTATTGACGGTTCTGTTTTGGGCTCGCCTTATATAAACGTTCAAAAAGGCACGGCAGGAGACTATTTAAAATCGGGCGACAGTATCTCCACCAAATTGGAGATGGGTTTGCTCGGAGGCCTGCAGGCGCAGGTAGCTCCCACCATCACCCGTTTGAACGAAACCTTTGATTCGTTAAAGCTGGTCATTGGCGGTTTGAACAGCATCTTTGACCCAAGTACAAAGAATAATCTTCGTTCGCTCATCACCAATCTTACGCTTTCTTCGGCCCAATTAAACCAATTGCTTAACGCACAAAGCGGTGCGCTGGCGCAATCGCTCGGCAACATGAACGCCATTACGGCCAATCTCGCCAAGAACAACGACGCCATCACGTCTTCGATTCGTAATGTAGAAGTTACAACCTCACATTTGGCTGGCGCCAACATCGAAGGCATGGTATCGGCCCTGCAAAGCACCATCAATCAATTGCAAAGCACCATCGGCAAATTCAACAACAACAACGGCACGCTTGGCTTGCTTATGAACGACCGCGGGCTGTACGACAAACTCGAAGGCAATACAACGCGTTTGAATCAAGGTCTTTTGAGTTTGGAAATTTTGTTGGACGACATTCGGGTACATCCTAAACGCTATCTTAATATTTCCGTGTTCGGTGGTAAGAAGGCGGCCGAGCCAATAACTTCGCCGGCAGCCAAGGATACCGTCCGGGTGAAATACTAATGAAGTACAGGCACTGCTTTTTTTTCTTCCTGCTTTCTTTCTTTTGCGTCTGCACACATGCACAGGTAAGCGTTGGCGACACAACCGACGTTGTAGAAATATTGCAAAGCCGCAAACTTGAATTCAAGAAATTACCCGATGGCACGCAGGTGCAAATACTGGCCGGTAACGTGAAGCTAAAACAAGCCGGCACTTTGTTTACCTGCGACAGTTGCGTTCTGAACGATGCGGCAAAAACCTTTCTGGCTTTTGGACACGTTCATATTAATGATGGTGATACGTCGCAAGTCTGGTCAAACAATCTGCGCTATTTATACGGAAACAAATACGCTTATCTCACCGGTAATGTAAAACTTACTGATGGCCGCGGCACGTTAACCACCAATAACCTTGAATACGATGTGGCGCGAAAGATTGGCACTTACAAAGGCGGCGGCAAAGTGGTAAACAAACGCACAACAGTTACAAGCGAAGAAGGTGTTTATTATGCCGACATCAAGGACGTTTATTTTAAAAAGAATGTGTTGATGAAAGATCCGGCAAACACCATAAAAACGGATTCGATTCTTTACAACACAGAGATGCGCACGGCAAGGTTTATTTCGCGAACGGTAATTACAGATACCAGCGGAAGAAGAATTGTCACCACCGAAGGCGATTACGATGAAAAGACAGGCAGAACGAATTTTACCCAACGCACCACCATTGTGGACAAATCATTAACCGTTACGGGCGATGAAATAAAGTCCGATGATTCAACCGGCATTGTGCAGATACGCGGACGCGGTGTACTGATAGACACGGCAAAAAAGATTGTAATTCTTGCCAACAGCATTTTTGCCAACAAAAAAACCGAAGCTTTTTTAGCAACGCAGAAACCCTTGATGATCATAAAGCAGGAAAAGGACTCCATCTACATTGCCGCCGATACGTTGTTCTCCGCACGCCTCTCCGACCTTTACGTTGATACGTCAAAAAAAGCCGCAAAGCCAAAACCAAACGACAGCACCAACCGTTACTTTGAAGCCTACCGGAACGTAAGAGTTTTCTCCGATTCGGTTCAGGCCGTAAGCGACAGCTTGTTTTATTCCTTCAAAGATTCTGTTTTTCGCTTGTACCAAAATCCGGTGGTGTGGAGCCGCAAAACGCAAATTACCGGCGACACCATTTACCTGCACACCAAAAACAAAAAGCCAACTTTCATTAAAGTCATTGAAAAAAGTTTCATGGTCAGCGAAGTGCAGCCAACGGTTTACAACCAGATTAAAAGCACCAACATGGACGGCTATTTTACGGATGGGGCGCTCGATTCAGTAAAGGCGCGGGGCGCTGCAGAATCCGTTTATTTTATTCAAAACCAAGACAGCGCTTTTAGCAGCGTCAACCAAACCAAAAGCGACCGCATAGATATTTATTTTGACAGCGGGGAATTGCACAAGGTCGTTCTTCGAAGTTCAGTCCAGGGCACGATGTATCCCATCAAGCAAAAGGAGCCTTCACAAATGCATCTTGAAAATTTTCAATGGCTCGACAAGCGAAGGCCAAAGACAAAGTATGAATTGTTTGAATAGAAGAAAGAACGTGTGAAGTAAATAACAACCTGCTGCAATCAGCGGTTACCGCACTCGTGCCAACTGTTTTAGTAAGTTCCAAAACAACATCACCACAAAATCCTGAGTCTTCTTATTTCTTCTCTTGTTTCCCGGTAGAAAAATATCGGGCTATGCAGCTTTTTCTTTTATTTTTATATCCTTATTCAATCAATGCTTTGGAGAGAGAGAACATCTTCTCAAAAAACAAGGATTGCTTGCAAATGAACCCAGTTCCATTTCCGGGAAAAATCAAAACGTTTGCGCTGTTGACTCGTGCCGCGGCCCTAAACCGCAACGGTCTGCCATTTATTTGTCGCAGTGCTCTCATCATTCTTTCATTTGCTGCCGTTGAACCATCGGAAAACCGGGTTTGTAAAACCCCTTTCAATATTTCGTAACCGTTTAATTATTGATTAAAAAACACGCTAAAAAAGAACATTATGAGAAGACTGCTACGTTTTATTTTCCTTGCGTTAAGCCTGTTGTTGACGGGCTATTTTGCGCAAGCACAAGACCGAAACATTACCGGTCATCTTACCTCAACGGATAACGCACCTATCGCGGGGGCAACGGTAACTGTAAAAGGAACTCAACGTTCAACCACCACAGACGCCAACGGCAACTTTAAAATCAGCGCTAAAAAAGGCGATGTTTTACTGTTTACGTATGTTGGTATGCAAGGAAAAGAAGCAACGGTTGGCAATGGCAATACGCTTAGTCTTCAACTAAGCTCAGGCGAAAACGCATTGGGCGAAGTAGTCGTAACGGCCTTGGGTATTAAAAAGGAGCAAAAGGCGCTTGGGTATTCGGTTACTCAATTGAGTGCGCAGGAATTAATGAAAAATAAAAACACCAATATCGTCAATTCGTTGGCCGGTAAGGTTCCTGGGGTAAACGTCACGCAGTTTAGTGGGTCAGCGGGCGCCGGTGCATCCATTACCATTCGCGGCGGCAATTCCACGTCGGAGACCAGGCAAAACCAGCCGTTATTTGTGATTGACGGTATTATCTATGATAACTCAACTTCGGTTACCGGCAATACAGGTACCGATGGCCTGTCACGCAGCAATACAACGTATTCAAACCGCATCATGGATATTAACCCAGAGGACATTGAATCTTTGTCGGTTTTGAAAGGTTCTGCAGCCGCGGCACTGTACGGCTCACGGGCAGCGGATGGTGTGGTTATTATTACAACCAAGAAAGGCGCAGAAGGAGCTGTAACGGTTAACGTTAACAGTAAAGTAAGCACATCCTGGGCAAACAAATTGCCCGAGGTTCAAACAACATTTGGTCCCGGTTTCTATTCCAGTAATGGCGTTTTAAATACGAACAATGAGTACAGGTCATGGGGACCAAAAATCCCTGCCGACAGTACTATTTATGACAACATAGGTAGTTTCTTTCGCCACGGAACCATTTATGATAACAACGTAAACGTATCCGGCGGCTCGAAGAACGGTTCTTTTTATTTGTCGGGATCAAACTTTAGGCAAACAGGCATCGTTCCCGGCACGGGTTACGAAAAAACTACATTTCGTTTTAATGGCGAACAGAAATACGGACGTTTAACGTTGAATTCAAATGCAGCCTATTCTATTGCCAATACCGATAGAACATTGACCACGGCCGGCTTGTATGGAAGCGGTGTTGGAAGTATGCAATCCCTGTACACTTTTCCTCAAGTGTTCAATTTAAAAAATTATTTAAACCCGGACGGAACACAGCACCGTGTTTATGCCGGCACACTTGCTTTGGAAGGTGACATAGACAATCCTTACTGGATCATCAACCAGGATAGTTTAACCTCAAAAACCAATCGTTTCACCGGTGGCATTAACGCCAATTTCAAGATTACAAGTTGGTGGGACATTACAGGACGTTTGGGTTACGACCAATACACTACGAATGACTATACTTTTATCGCTCCGGGTTCCGCGGTTAGTCCACTGTATCAAAATGGTCGTTTAAGCAAAGACATGGTGAACTACACCTATATCACAACGACTGCGATGACTAATTTTCACAAGACCTTCAGTGATTTTGATACACACCTGATGTTGGGAACAACAACAGAAAATTTCAACACCGCAACTCAAAACCATTGGGGATATGGCTTTAGTACACCCGGTACGTACAGTTTAAACAGCATAGCCAACACAAATAAATTTTTTACGGATGCAACGACACCAAAGCGCCTGGTAGGAGTTTATGGAGAAGTTGGTGTATCGTATAAAGATCTTGTTTATCTCACCGGCACAGGACGCAACGATTGGTCATCTACTTTAATTCCTGCACCTACTAACTCCTATTTTTATCCCTCGCTTAGTGGTTCTTTTGTTTTTTCACAATTGATACCCAGAAACAGCATTCTCTCATTTGGTAAACTGCGGGCAAGTTGGGCGAGAGTTGGTAAAGACGCCAACCCGTTTGTGACAGCCACTTATGTAAACCCGCCTATTAATATTAACGGTTATGTAGGTCTCGGCAACCAGTACTATGCGGGTAATCCTCTTTTGATACCTGAAATTCAAACTTCCTGGGAAGTGGGTGGAGAGATGAGATTTTTGAATGGCCGCATTGGTTTGGATTATACGTATTATCATAGTGAAACACAAAATCAAATTGGGCAGCCGCGTTTAGCTCAATCCGGCGGTTTTATTTTCAGCACCCTCAATTCCGGTTCGGTTATTAACAAGGGTATGGAGATAGCACTTACCGGTAAAGCAATATCGCAACGAAACTTTGGATGGGATGTTACGTTGAACTTCTCCTATAACCAAGGCCGATTGGGAGCTTTCATTCCGGGTGTGCAATATTTTTATCCAACGGATGCTCAGTTTGGAACGGTAAAAGCAGCATCAATTCCTAACGGTGGTTTTTTCCTGGGGATGACCGGCCAATCTTACTTGCGTGAAAAAGATGCAAAAGGCACTGAAATTCCAAACGGCCGTTACCTGGTCGATCCAACAACAGGATTTTATAAACTCAATACCACGAATCCGGTTGTGGGCAACCGCGAACCCGAATTTATTGGTGGGGTTAATAGCACAATCCGGTATAAAAAACTGATTTTGGCATTCCTCCTGGACGTTCGCAAAGGCGGAGATGTATTTAACGGCACAGAGTACGCTTTGGTTGCAAATGGCTTAAGCAAAAGAACCTTACTAAACGATCGTCAATCGGTAACGGTGAGCGGGATCAATAGCGTAACAGGAGCCGATTTTACGCAAACCTACAATGCCAATCAGTCGTACACCCTTGGCACTTCAACCGTTTCAGGCTATGATATGATTCAAAGATATTGGTCAAACTATGCTGCCAACTCGTACAATTTTATTACGTCTGTAAATTGGCTGAAGCTACGGTCGCTGTCATTGACTTACGACTTCTCCGATTTGTTGAAGAATCAAAAAATCATTAAAGGTATTTCAGCAACAGCAGTCGGTACCAATTTGCTTACATGGACAAATTATAAAGGAATGGATCCTGAAGTCAGTGCCGCAGGGGGAACAGGAGGCTCGGGTTCAACAGGTATTGATTACTTAGGAGTGCCTGCCGTATCAAGTTTCACATTCGGATTAAATCTTAAGTTTTAAACCCGCAAAAATTACGTCATGAAAAAATCAAACTATATCTTCTTGGGTTGCCTGCTCGTATTGGGTTTGACCTCCTGTAAAAAGTGGTTGGACGTTAATACGGATAAGGACAATCCAAACAATCAGAGCGTATCCATTCAAAACCGGGTGCCTTGGATTGAGCACTTTTACCAGTACACTGCAGGTGTTACCAATTACCGTACTTCATGCATGGCAGGAGTTTATTACACTAACAGTACGAACCCTAATACGTTTAGCACAACATGGGCATGCACGAACGCCAACTCAACAACTCCCTATCAAACATGGTTTGTCGAAGTATCTTCCAATATCGTTGACTTGTATAATTCCGCTCAGGCAAAAGGAGCTTATCATTACATGGCCATAGCTGATGTATTTCACGCACTCGGGTATATGGAAATGCTGGATCTCTACGGTGAAATGCCTTACACGCAAGCCGGAACAGGAAACCCAAGCCCGAGCCCTGATGATGGTAAAACCATTTATTATGGATGTATGTCTAAACTGAATGAGGCAATCAGCCTGTTCAGCAGAACGCAGGAAGCCGGAGCGCCGCAGCTTTCTGCCGGCGATCTGTGGAGCGGCGGAGATCTAACCAAATGGATAAAACTATGCTGGGGTTTAAAAGCCCGCTATATGCTCAAGCTTTCAAAAAAAGCTGATTTGTACAATGCTGATTCTATCTTGTACTGTTTATCCAAAGGCCCGCAGTCAAATGCAGATAATACAATCGGACCCGGTTTCAACAACAGCACCGTAACCGATTACTTGTTGGGTGACCCGGTTGTAACAAACGGCAACTTTGATTATGCGGCTTATGGCAGCACCAACCGCATTTCCCAGTATTACTATAACCTGCTGACGAATCTGCGTAGTTCTGGAGTAGTCGATCCCCGGATGCCCAAAATTGTACCGGCGTCTATGGCCAACGTTCAATTAGATGGCAGCGGTAAAGTATCAACCTATACCTGGAATCGTTCTACAGGCGTTGACTCTTACAATCCACAAAATTCATCGGCTCCGTTAAGCCTAGCCAACCGGTTGGTAAAAGGCGGTCCTACTTCGATAGCAACGGCAAGTTATGCTGCTTCAAATACCAACATAAAATATACGATTGCCGATGCAACGGATCGTGCCAATTTTATTGCTGCGCAAGTTGCCGCAGGCCGTACTTATACTGTTAGCGGCAATGATGTCACAGTAACTTACAAGGCTGGTTCCATCTACATAAACAGCACGAATTATATACAAGCCGGCGACACCGTTTATGTCAACCTTCGCAGCAGTGCCCTTGCCACGTCGGGCATTGCTTCGCAGCCTGCAAACGATGTTAACTGGTATCCGTCGTTAGCTGCCTACAATGCTGGCGTCATTGGATCTACAGGCTCATTCCAGGTTCGCCCCGTTTCCGACCAGGAGATTCTGACCTATCATGAGATGTGCTTTATCAAGGCTGAAGTGTACATGAGAAAAGGTGATCCCGCAAATGCATACACCGCGTACCGGGCAGGCATCCAGGCCCACTTAGATATGATGCAGGCGAAGCTTGCGCAATGGAAGGCCGGCGGGTATAACAAAAATGCTGCGGGTGTAACCATTCCTGATATGGAACCTATGGATCAAACTGCCATCAATAATTATCTCACAAGCAGTGCGGTTGCGCAAGGTGCCGGTCTACTGACAATGTCGGACATTATGCTGCAAAAGTATATTGCCATGGGTTGCAGCATAGAAAACTGGAACGACATGCGGCGCTTCAATTTCAGTGCGGGCAATGTAGGCAGTTACGGAGTTATTTACCCTGGTTACCAACGAGGCCCGTTGTTTACAGGTCAGGCTCAGTTGACAGGCGGTTCTCCGACAGATCCAAGGTACTGGATGCGCCGGTGGGCTTTACCTCCGGTTTATGAAATCCAATACAACTCGATACATACGCTTGCCTTAAACGCACATGCCGCAGATCCTAATATCTGGAGCATGCCTATTTGGTGGGATTGCGCAACCGATGCAGAATATTATGGATACCTCAAATAGTAACCCGTCGATCTAATAAGGTACAGTCGAGCGTTAGAAAATTTCCCGAAAATTCTTGGCTGGTAATAAGTATCCAAATCATTTTCCAATAAGAAGGCTGCTCCACACAAGCAGCCTTTTACTTTATTATTTAAAACAAAGGCAAAGCATAGATTACACACTAACTGTTCTATTGTGAAGACTCTTGTACGGGACTAAAAGTTGATTGAACTTTCAAAGAGCTTGACTTTAGGGTGCGTTTTGCGGGTTTATGCGGTAATGTGCAAATATTTATAGGCAATTTTGCGGTTTTTTGCAGAATTTACCAATACTTTTGGGCATACGACTGCTATGTTGAAAAAAGAGCGACAAAGCTATATTTTACACCAGGTTAACCTGCATAACCGTGTGCTTTTGGCCGATCTAAGTCAGCAAATGAAAGTTTCAGATGACACGGTGAGACGTGACTTGTATGAACTTTCAAAAGCCGGTAAAATTATTAAAGTACACGGTGGAGCTCTTTCTCTCTCGTTTCACAACGGCCTTGCTTTCTCCAACGACGTTTACTCGCGTACACAGAAAAAAAGCATCGCACAAAAAGCCGCTTCATTAATTCAAAACGGAATGTACGTTATGACCAGCGGTGGAACGACCATTTTAGAAATGGCTCGCTCCCTCCCGCCCGAATTGGAAGCAACGTTTATATCCGGCAGCATTCCGGCAATTTATGAATACATGAATCATCCCAGCATTCAGGTAATTATCATTGGCGACAAACTCTCCAAACAGGCAAAGGTGACTACGGGTTTTGAAGCCATTTCGCGAATACGGGAATTTCAGGCCGACATCTGTTTTCTTGGCATTAATGCGATTGATATTGCAAACGGCATATCGGATAATGACTGGGATGTGGTACAGGTAAAGAAAGCAATGATTGAGTCCTCAAAAAAACTCGTGTGCCTGACCATTTCCGAAAAAATCAACACCCGGCAACCCATACAAGTTTGCAACATTGGAAAAATTGATACGCTGATTACCGAACTACCAAACGATGATCCTTTATTAGAACCCTACCGAGCGGCGGGGATTCGAATATTATAACGCATTAAGAAAAACCACAAACGATAACGAGCTGTTCAAAATTTTTATTCATTTTTAAAGCGCTTATGTATGAGAAAATTTCGCTTTTTGACACTTCTGCTTGGAGTGTTATTTTACTTTTCCGGTCATTCGCAGGATCGGACCGTAACCGGCAAGGTGGCCGGTGAAGACAACAAACCCCTGGTAGGTGTAACCGTTACCGTAAAAGGAACCAAACGTTCAACCACTACAGATGCCAGCGGCAATTTCAGCATCGTTGCGCACCCGGGCGATGTTTTGCAATTTAGTTCCATTGGAAGGAAACCAAGTGAGATTACCTTGCAAAACAGCTCTACCGTTGATCTCATCATGAATTCGAAAGACAACGTGATGAACGAGGTCGTGGTAACGGCAATGGATCAGCGCCGCAACCCACGAGAATTGGGCTATTCTATACAAACAGTAAAAGGCGCGGACGTTGCACAAACACAAAGGGAAAATTTTGTAAATGCCTTGCAAGGCCGCGTAGCGGGATTAACAGTAACGCCGACAACAGGCGCTGCCGGTGCTTCCAGCGGCATTATTTTGAGAGGCTATAACACAATCTCAGGAACCAACCAGCCTCTGTTTGTAGTAGATGGTATCATAGTGGACAATAGCACTTTGAATTCAAATTCACAGGGCGGCAGCGGCATTGGTCTCGCTTCTGACTTACCAAACAGGAACAATGACTACACAAACCGCATTGCGGATATCAATCCAAATGACATTGAAGCCATCACCGTATTAAAAGGCCCCGAGGCCACGGCCTTATACGGCAGCCAGGCAAGTAACGGCGCCATTGTGATCACGACAAAAAAAGCGAGAGGTACAAGCGGCAGAGTGCTTGTGAATTACGATAACAATTTTCGCCTGCAGAAGATTACCCGCTTTGCGCAGTTAAACAACGACTACGGTCCCGGCCCCAATAACGGTATTCCCACTGCCCCACCCTTGTTAGGACAGTTTACTTCTTTCGGGCCGGTTTGGAAAGCGGGTACGCAGCTTTATGACAATCTTCATCATTTCTTCCAAACCGGTTTTTCGCAAACGCACAACCTTGGTTTGGAATTTGGAACCAAAAATGTTGGCTTCCGTGTATCGGGACAGTATTTCGATAGCAAAGGTGTCATTCCCAACAACACCTACACCAAATACAATTTCAAAATTTCCAACAACACAAAAATTGGAAAGTACATTACCATTACGCCATCGGTTGCCTACACCAATTCAAAAAATGTGAAGCCGTTAAAGGGCACATCAGGCAGCGGTGGTTACTTGCTTGATTTATATTCCTGGCCCGCCAATAATGACATCCGGAATTACCAGGATGCCAATGGATCGAAGTTGGTGACGTTTACCAAAACGAATTTCAACAGCGATTACGACAATCCGATATGGAGCTCTTATAACAACGTCAGCGGCGACAAAACACAGCGCTTGATTTCAACGCTTGGTGTTGACATCAACCCTTTCTCTTGGCTGGCCGTTGCCGGACGCTTTGGTTATGATACGTACAAAACCGATGGTTATCTTTTTGAACATCCGCAATCTTTTGTACTAACATCTGCAACCGGTGGCCTGCTTGATAATTATTACAGAAAATACAAAGGCTATAACCACACCATTACCGCTACCGCCAAAAAGAATTTCGGCGGCTTTTCTACCAGGCTGATGGTTGGTACGATGTGGCAGGATTTTGAAACACAACAGTTTGGCATTGTTGGCACACACATCGTTGATTCCACATCATATACTTCTTCTTATGGTTCGCTCTATAAGAATGGAAATCCTTACACCGGCGGATTCAATCCATGGGATAGCAGCATTACGCTGCCCGGATCAAGAACACGCCTGTTGAGAAATTATTTCAATTTACCCAACCTTGTTATTTTAAGAGAGCTCGCCTACTTTGCCGAAGCATCCATCGGGTATAAAGACGTTGCTTTCTTTACTTATTCTCATCGTTGGGAGTCAGCTTCTCCTATCCCGGCGGCAAACAGAAATTATCATTTCCCCGGCGCAAGTTTGAGCCTCATTGTATCCGACATCTTTCCAAAAGCTTTGAAAGGATACGTGGTCAATTATTGGAAACTCAGGGGTTCGCTGGCTAACACAGCAAGGCTGAATGATCCTTATTCCAACCAATCGGTTTTTGTGAACAATCAGAGCAGTTCTGCCATACCCGGCTTCACGTATGGGTTTACAAATGCCAACGAACTTTTGCGTCCGGAACGCCAAAAAACATTTGAGATTGGTACGGAATTAAGACTATTAAACAGCTCCATTACAATGGAAGCGGCTTACTACAATACGCTGTGTACTGATCAAATTAGTCAGGGATACAGAGCCAGCTATGCAACAGGATATATTCTGAACACGACAAACGCATCGTCGCTGCGTAACCAGGGTATTGAATTGACGCTCAACTTAACACCGGTTCAAAAAAGGGACTTGAGTTGGAACGTTATGTTCAACTTCAACCACATGTGGAGCAAGGTGTTGACACTGCCTGAGTCGATCGGTCTTTTAAACGACTATTATAATTCCGATACATACATCTCCAATGTGAGAGGTGGCTTGATCCGTGGCCATTCAACCGGCACTATAACAGGTTCAATGTATTCGAGAAATACCTTCGGTCAAATCATTGTTGATCGTACAACAGGCTTGCCTGTTATCGTTGCAGGCAACTCTCTGATTGGCGACCGTACGCCAAACTTCACCTTGGGTACATTAAACTCTTTCCGCTACAAAAACTGGAACCTGAGCTTTTTATGGGACTTAAGACAGGGCGGCGATATTTATAATGGAACTGACCAGGTACTTACCGGCTTAGGTAAAAGTGCCCGCACAGCCAATCGCACCACACCAATTATTGTAAACGGTGTATTGAATGATGGTTTGCAGAACACTGCCAACCCAACAAAGAATAACATCGTCATTACTCCATATTTCCTAAGTTCTTATTACACGAGTTTGCCGGATGAGGAATATATTGAAAAAGACATTCACTGGTTGCGTTTAAGAGACATTACGTTAAGCTATCGTTTGTCTGATAAACTTGCACGCGGTATAAAAGGTTTGTCAGGTCTCAGTGTTTTTGTTACCGGAAATGACTTGGTTATGTTTACGAATTATCACGGTGCAGATCCTGCTGTTAATTCTAACAACCCCGGTACCGGCGGCATAGGTGGTTACGGCCTTGATCTGGGAAGCGCACCAACTCCTTTAAGTCTAAGCTTTGGCTTAAAGGCTAATTTTTAATCAAACATGACAATTGATAAATAATAATTTTTATGCGAAATAAATTTTTAAAATCGTTCCTTTTTCTTGGAGGTTTTGTGATTCTATGTAACACATCCTGCAAGAAAAAAATTGACGACGCTTATTTAAACCCGAATGCCGCCGTTGTTGAACCCATTGAAAGCATTTTACCCGGCGTCATTGGTAGTTTCACGGCTTTCTACTCATCTGCGGGCACAGGCTATGGTGTACAAGCCGATGGCATCTTGCTTGGCCGCTACATCCAATATTGGGGTACTACGACAAACGGCGAGTTATACGGCCAAATGGGTTGGCCGGTGGGAACCAGCAGCGACAATACCGGTTCTGTCTGGGCGGCGGTTTATTATGGCCAGGGACAAAACGTAAACAAAATTATCCGCTGGGGCACCGAGCAGGAAAAATGGGATTATGTTGGTGTGGGCTGGGCCATTCGTGCCTGGGGTTGGCTTGAACTGACGAACGAATACAGTGATGCCCCGTTGAAAGAAGCTTTCAACACCAGCCTTTCACAATTTCACTACGATACGCAACCCGAGTTTTATGACAGTTGCCGCGCCATTTGCTTCCGCGCCTTGAGTTTTTTAAACCGTACAGACGGAAACGTAAGCAAAGCAAACCTGGCTATCGGCGATGCTTATTTCTACGGCGGCGATGTAAACAAGTGGAAGAAATTTGTCTATGGCATTCTTGCCCGTTCGTACATTGATCTTAGCAACAAGACGCTTTACCAAACAAACAGCTATGGCGATTCTGCCATAAAGTATGCAAGTTTGGCAATGACCACCAACGATGATAACGCAATGGTGAAGGTTTCGGGTGGATTAACGTCGGCTGTAAACAATTACTTCGGTCCTTTCCGGGGAAACATCGGCACTCTCCGCCAGTCTGCATACATTGCCGACCTGATGTCAGGCAGAAACGACAGCGCCTTCAAAGGCGTAAGCGATCCAAGAGCCTGGTATATTCTGCGCGAAAATCAAAACAATACGTTCAAAGGGTTCACGCCCTGGCTGGGAACTTCAGGATTGCCAACTGCTGATTATCCAAAGAATTTCTGGGGCAATCCAACGCCATCCTCTACTGCCGGTTCTACACCCGACAGCAGCCGCTATGTTTATCAAAATACCAGCCCTTGGCCAATGATGACGGCCTCTGAAATGCAGTTCATTATTGCGGAAGCGCAACTGAGAAAAGGCAACCGTGCAGCAGCATTGACGGCTTACACAAACGGCATCAGCCTGAACTTTGACATGCTGACTACTACTTACCCGCAAAATATACCAGCGGAAAGAATCATCACACCGGCAGTTAAAGCGGCTTATTTAGCCAATACAGCGGCTGTCCCCGATGCAAGCACTTTGACTCTCTCCCACATCATGCTCCAAAAATATATTGCCTTGTATGCCTGGGGTGTGCAGCAAACCTGGGTGGATATGCGCAAGTTTCATTACGTTGACCTTGACCCAACGAGCGTCGGCACGCCAAAGCAAGTATATGCGGGCTTTGCCCCTCCAAGCGGCATTAACCTGTATGCAACAAATTATGGAAAATACGTTTACAGGAACAGGCCACGTTACAATTCGGAATACCTGTACGATGTTCCAGAATTAACCCGCATCGGCGCTTATCAAAATTTGGACTACAACACATACGAAATGTGGTTCTCGATGAAATGATTGACTTAAAATAATTGAAAGATGAAAAAAAATATTGTTCTTACAATACTTACGCTGGCTGCGATGACCACATGGCTCTTGTCGTGTAAAACCGACCTTGAATTAAAGGCACCTGTTTCGCTTACCGGCGGCTATGCTTATTTAAAAGTGGCGGATTATGCTACCTCCTTCCGGCAGGTAGTTAATAAAAGCGACAGCTTCAATGTCTATGTCGGAAATTCAAAGATCAACGGATCGTTTTTGACCTACGGTTCCATTTATCCCACGGTAACAAATATGTATTCTGCCGTACCTCCGGGGCCACAGACAATACGGATTACCGTTAACGGTGTAACCACGCCCGATTCGGTAACCATTGCCACGTTTACAAAAACGTTTACTGCCGGAAACTACTATAGCTTGCTGCTTACGGATTCATTACTGAATTCAAATGATGCAAAGCAGATTTTCGTGCAGGATAACTTTACACCGGTTGATACCTCGCATTACAGCATTCGGTTTGCACATTTAATCATGAACGACAGTGCCGGTAAAAACGTAGATGTTTACTCAACACGTCAGGCGGCAAATTTATTTAGCAACGTTAGTCCGGGTACGGTGACTCCGTTTACAGTGCAGAACTACACACAGCTTTCCGATACGTTAATCGTACGGCGTGCTGGCGGTTCGCTTGAACTGGCAAGGATAAACACAGCAGTTTTGGCCCGTCAGCGGGCTTATACCCTTGTTTATAGGGGCGTGCCAAACACAACAACCGGTACGAAAGGAAGGTCATTAATTATTCAGACAAATTATTAATATAATGACCTCAATAAAAAAGCCGCTCGTTTGTGAGCGGCTTTTTTATTTATAAGCTTTGGCAAAAGCGTCTATCCAAAAAATAAATAACAGAGCAACACCGAAACGATGATGCCTACCAGGTCAGCCAACAACATAGCGCCAACGGCATAACGTGTATTCTTAATATTCACCGCGCCAAAGTAAACGGCAATCACGTAAAACGTGGTATCGGAAGAACCTTGTAAAATGCAGGCAAGCCTTCCCACAAACGAATCGGGGCCAAAGGTTTTCATTGTGTCAATCATCATGCCCCTTGCCCCGCTGCCGCTCAACGGCCTGATTAAAGCAGTGGGCAAGCCGTCAACAAATCTTGTATCGGCGCCAAAGGCTGCAAATAAGTTTTTTACCACATTAATAACCACGTCAAAGCTTCCGCTGGTACGCAACATGCTGATGGCAACCAACATGCCCACGAGATAAGGTATGATGCGAACGGCCGTGTCGAAGCCACCCTTTGCGCCATTGATAAACGCATCGAACACGTCAATTTTTTTGTACACGCCGGCAATGACAATCAGAAATAAAATCAGGAGCAAAACACCGTTGCCGATGACGGCAGAAACGACCTGTACACGTTCCGCATTCAACGATGTGAGATAAAGAACGAGCAGAGTAATGAGTGCCGACAGTCCGCCCACCCAGGCAAGTATCACCGGCTGAAAAACGTTGATCTTTTGTTTGAACGAAACAATGAACATCGCGGCCAGCGTTGCGGCAAACGTCGCAATCATGCAAGGAACGAAAATATCGGTTGGGTTGCCGGCTTTCAACGCGGCTCTTGCCGCAATGATGGCAACCGGAATTAAGGAGAAGCCCGATGCGTGCAAGCACAGGAACATGATCTGTGCGTTGGTTGCGGTTTCTTTGTTCGTGTTCAATTCCTGCAAGCTTTCCATCGCCTTCAGGCCAAAAGGCGTAGCGGCATTGTCGAGGCCCAAAAGATTGGCGGAAAAATTCATCATCATATGGCCGTATGCCGGATGGCCTTTGGGCACGCCGGGAAACAAGCGGCTGAAAAAAGGACCGATGATGCGCGACAAAAAACGAATGCCGCCGGCTCTTTCAGCAATGGACATAAAGCCCATGAACAAAGCCATAAAACCAATCAGGCCGATGCTGATGTTAACGGCGGATTTACAGGTTTCGATGATGCCATCAACCGGCTTTGCGCCAATGGCGCGAACGTAGTTGTAGGTGTAAACCGTTACGTCGGGAACAACCTTCTTTAAGGCTTTTACGGTATCGGAAAAAGGATCATTGGTAATGATATAGCGAAAATCTTTTGCCGAATCTTTTTTGACAAAGCCAAAAGGCTTAACGGTATTTACAAAAGCGTCCCGTGATGCTTTTGTCGTGTCGCGGTCGTAGCCGGTGAGGACATAGGGATAGGTTTCGTCGGCCTTGCCCACGACCATGCGGTTAAAAATCGTTTCGTTGCCGTACACCAACCATTGAAAGGCGGCAACGCCAATTGCAATGATGACAAAAGCCGACCAAATTCTGCTTAAGGCCATAGAAGTACTTTAATGCTGTCTGTAAATTTCAGACCGAAGAAAATTCATCTGCATCCATTCATCAAATTAAAATTTGGATAAAAGCGGATTGCCTAAATTTAATGACAACCATCTTGTATGAAACACTTGTTTGCCGCCGCGTTTTGCTTTTCGGTTTTTGCCGGCCATGCGCAGTTCAAAGCCGACAACGTAAGATACAAAACCGTTTTTCCCGAAGACCTTTGCCAAACACTTAAGGCCAATCCCGGCTACGTTCTGCTTGACGTGCGCAGCGACGGTGAATACAACGATACCTTGTCCATGTCGCCTTCGTTAAACATTGGTCACCTGCAAAACGCACAGCACATTGACATCCGGCAATTGCCAGCAAGATGGAAAGAATTAACGGCTTACAAAGACCAGCCGCTTTTCATTTATTGTTCGCACAGCCAGCGCAGCCGCAGGGCATCGCGGCTTTTGGCCGACAGCGGCTTCACAAAAGTTTACAACATCAACGGCGGGCTGACCAATTTCTATGCACAGGGAATTCAGTCATTGCCCTGCTCCAATTACACAATTGTAACAAACGTTCCGTATAAAATTGTTTCGGCAAAACAATTGGCAAGCAACAAGGAGAATTATTACATCATTGACCTTCGAAGTGACTCTGTGTTCAACGGAAAAACAGCAAACGAAAGAATTAAGATGGAGGGCCGCTTTGTCAATGCCGTAAACATTCCTTTTGAAAATTTTGGAAAGGCCTTAAGCCTCTATCCCGATAAAAAAATTTTGCTGGTAGATGATTACGGCGACAAAAGCCCGCTGGCGGCAAAAATGCTTCTCGACAAAGGATTTAAAAACGTGAGCATTTTGTTCAACGGCATGGATGCCTGGCTTGACTACGCGACGAACGCAACGGAAAAACCTTCTGTTAAATGGACAAGTTTTAGCAAAGTAACTTTGCTTTCTCCCGACGAATTCAGCAAATGGACAGACGGGAACAAAAGCTTTACGCTGATTGACGTTCGCCCCAAAGATCAATTCAACAACGGGTCAAAAAGTTACTGGCAAAATATCGGGCAAATTAAGAACGCGGTTAACGTTCCCGTGTCCGAGTTTCCGGCCCCGGCTTCGCTTCCGGACAAATCCACACCGGTAGTGGTTTACGGCTTTAACAGCGAGAACGAAATCTTCGGTACGGCGCAATGGTTCAAAAGCCAGGGCTACAGAAACGTGTATGTTTTGCAAGGCGGTATCTGGAACCTTCGTTGGGCTTCGCACAACCTGAAAAACAAATCACGCCTGAACAATTTGGTCGTAAACGTTCCGGCCGAAAACGAATAGATTTTCACAAAAACGCCATAGCCCTTTGTCCTATATTTGCCGCCATTTTTCAACAGGCAACGGGCAAACCTTCAATTTGCAAATTGCTTGTTGCTCATTGCAAATTGAATTAAGATGGCATTACAAGCAGGTATCGTTGGACTTCCGAACGTGGGCAAATCAACACTATTTAACGCGGTCAGCAACAGCGCCAAAGCGCAGGCGAGCAACTACCGTTTTTGCACCATTGATCCAAACGTGGGTTTGGTAGATGTGCCCGATGCAAGGCTGAACAAACTTGCGGAACTGGTGCAGCCGAACCGGATCGTTCCCACCCAAATTGAAATTGTGGACATTGCCGGCCTCGTTCGCGGCGCCAGCAAAGGCGAAGGCCTGGGCAATAAATTTTTGGGCAACATTCGCGAGGTGGACGCCATCATTCACGTGGTTCGCTGCTTTGAAGACGAAAACGTTTTGCGCGAAGAAGGCGCTATCAATCCCGTTAGCGACAAAGAAATTATTGATACGGAACTCCAGTTGAAAGATTTGGAAAGCATTGAAAAGAAAAAAAGCCGTTTGGAAAAAACAGCAAAGTTCGATGTGAAAGCCAAAGCCGAATTAGACGTATTGCAGCGCTGCAAAGCGCACCTTGAACAAGGCAAAAGCATTCGCGAACTGAATTTGAGCAAGGAAGAATTGGCCGCCCTTGCCGATTTGTTCTTACTTACATCAAAGCCTGTTTTGTACGTGGCCAATGTCGACGAGGCCAGTATGCACACCGGAAACAAATTTTCGCAGGCATTGCAAGAGGCGGTGAGAGGAGAAGATGCGCAAGTGGTTGTTATGAACAACAACATTGAAGCGCAAATTTCCGAAATGGAACATGCCGACGACAAGCAAATGTTCATGGAAGAATACGGCATGAAAGAACCGGCGCTCGACCGTTTGATCCATTCGGCTTACAAACTTTTAAACCTTCAAACTTACTTCACAGCCGGTGTGCAAGAAGTTCGTGCATGGACGATTCACGAAGGCTGGAAAGCGCCGCAGGCAGCCAGTGTTATTCACACCGATTTTGAAAAAGGCTTCATCAAAGCCGAAGTGATTTCTTACGATGATTTTGTGAAATACGGTTCCGAGGCCGCTGCCCGTGAAGCGGGCCGCTTGCGCATTGAAGGCAAAGAATACGTAGTGAAAGACGGCGACGTGATGCACTTCCGGTTTAATGTATAAAGCTTGTTATTTACCTATAAAAAGGCGCAATCAAAAGTTGATTGCGCCTTTTTTTTATAAGCTCACTTCCCGATTTATAAAGTGCCAAATAAAATTGAAAGCAAACAAAAACTCCCGCATTCCTGCGGGAGTTTGGGTGGCCAACCGGGTTCGAACCGGCGACCCCTAGAACCACAATCTAGTGCTCTAACCAGCTGAGCTATGGCCACCATAATCAGCGCAAAAATAAAGATTCAGGAAATACAAAAAGCGGTTGAAAGAAATTTATTCGAAGCAATGTTTTCGTGTTTGTACCGGGCCATCACCATTGTTATTCCTCCTTATTTAAAGGTTAAATATGGTTAACGGAGGAAAGCCTCCCGTCCCGGTAGACGTACCTTTGCGCACGTTTTAATAACAGCACATGAAGAAGATTTTTACAGTATCCTGTCTGCTTTTTTCCATTCTTTTTGTTTCGGCGCAAATGCCCGGTGGTGGCTTTAACCGTGGTGGCGCCAATGGGGGCCAAATGCCAACCGGACGCTTTTACGGAAAAGTCATTGATCCGTCAAACAAAGGAATTGAAGCAGCTTCGGTAACACTGGTAACAAACAAGATGGACACCGCCACAAAAAAGATGAAAGAAGTCATCGTGAGCGGAATGCTTACCACAAAGTCAGGTGATTTCAGCCTCGAAAACATTCCGCTTTTTGGACGCTATACTCTCCGCATCAGCGGCATTGGTTTTAAAACCTACGAAAAACCCGTAGCCTTTGACATGCCGAACCGCGATGCCATGAGCAGCGGCGACATGACGGCAGCGTTGGGAGCTTTGGATAAAGATCTGGGCAACATTAAAGTACAGGTGGATGAAAAACTTTTGAGCACGGTTACCGTAACGGCTTCCCGCCCGATGATGACTTTGGGCATTGACCGCAAAATTTTCAACGTAGACAGAAACATTACATCAGCCGGCGGTACAGCCGTTGACATCATGCGCAACGTGCCTTCGCTGAACGTGGACATTGACGGCAACGTAACACTTCGCAATACTGCGCCAACCATTTTTGTTGACGGCCGCCCCACGACCTTAACCCTTGATCAAATTCCTGCTGATGCTATCGAAAGTGTAGAAGTGATCACAAACCCTTCGGCCAAATTCGATGCGTCTGGCGGCACAGCCGGCATCCTGAATATTGTGATGAAGAAAAACCGCCGCGTGGGTTACAGTGGCAATCTTCGTGCAAACCTTGACTCTCGTGCAAAATTTGGTTTGGGCGGCGACCTGAATGTGCGGCAGGATAAAATCAATCTCTTCGGTAGTGGAATGTTTATGCAGCGCAAAAGCAACAGCACCGGCTATACGGATCGTTACACGTCGCTCCCCGGCACGTCGCATAGCTTTCAACAAGACCACAACACCGGTGGTGGACAATTTGGTTTTGTTCGCGGCGGCTTTGATTATTTCATGGACATCCGCAACACCTTTACGGTTAGCGGCAGCTACGTGCACGGCAAAATGTCGCCCGAAAACCGCAGCGACATCCGCATTGATTCCTTTGCAAAAAATAGGGCGGGATTGGATTCTACAACCTATACCGAATACCAGCAACGCCTTTCAAATTCAACCTTTGAATTCCGCAACAAAGGCGCACAGCTTAGCTACAAGCACAACTTCCCCCAAACGGGTCACGAGTTGACAGCAGACGCCACATACAACAAAAGCAACAACGAAAACAACGGCCTGATTACGACTGATTATTTTAACGCGGCCATGCAGCCCTTTCGCAATCGCTATAATCAAACGCAGTACGGCGCAGGCACAAACGAAAACCTCACCGTGCAAACGGATTACTCAAATCCTATTACCACAAACTCAAAATTGGAAGCCGGTGCCCGTGTGCAGATCCGCAACGTGAACAGCGAGAACACCATCCAGATTGCGGGCAAAAACAACAGCACGATTTACAACAGTACCGACAAAGTTTATGCGGCTTATACTACGTTTAGCAACCGCATTAAAAACTTCGGCTACCAGGCAGGTTTGCGTGTGGAGAGTTCGAATTATGAAGGCGTTTTGCCAACAAAAGGCAACGAAACCTTCAACATCAAGTTCCCCATTAGCCTTTTCCCAAGTTTGTTCCTGAGTCAAAAATTAAACGAGAGCGACGAATTGCAGTTTAATTACAGCCGCCGCATCAACCGGCCCGGCTTCTTTCAACTCTTTCCGTTCACGGATTATTCCGATTCGCTGAACATCAGCCGCGGCAACCCGAACCTTAAACCGGAGTTTACCAATTCGCTGGAACTTTCTTATTCAAAAACCTTCAAGAACCGCGACAACTTTTTGGCCTCGCTTTACTTCAAGCACACCAACAATTTGATCACCCGCATTCAGGCTTTGGAAGCCGATACGGTTTTGAAGAAAACAATTCCCGTCAACACCTTTCAAAACGCAAACAATTCTTACGTCACCGGTTTGGAATTAACAAGCCGCAACAAGGTGACGAAGTTTTGGGACCTCACAACCAATTTCAATTTGTTTACCGCAAAGATTGACCTAACCGATCAACCCGACCCGGACCAGATTGTGAGCTATTTCTTTAAGGTGAACAACTCGTTCAAATTGCCGAAGAATTTCTCGCTTCAACTTTCGGGCGACTATCAATCGAAAATCATTTCCTCGCCCGGCGGCCGCGGAACCGGCGGAGGCGGCGGCGGCTTTATGGGCGGCGGTGGAGGCGGTGGCTTCTTCGGCGGTTCACAATCAGCAGCGCAAGGCTTTATTCGTCCGAACTACGGCGTGGATGCGGCCATTCGTTTTGAGTTCCTGAAAAACAAAGTGGCTTCGCTTTCGCTGAATGTAAACGACATTTTCCGCACACGGGTTTTCGACCAGCACACAGAAACATCTTTCTTTGTGCAGGATGCGCAGCGCCGCAGAGACCCGCAGGTTTTCCGTCTCAATTTCAACTACCGTTTTGGTAAGTTTGATGTTTCGTTGTTCAAGCGCAAAAACACCAAAGCAGATAACAACGTGGACATGAACGGCGGCAATCCGAACTTCTAAACTTATTAACCGAAAGGCTACAAAGCCCCGCAATTGCGGGGCTTTGTTTTTAACGCCTATTTTTGACGCCATGAAAAAATTTGCCATCGTTGGCGGTACAGAGCTTGCAAAGGTTCACGCGAAAAACATTCAACGAAAAGGAAAACTTGTTGCGGTTTGTAGTACGGATGAATGGGGAACCGAAGCCTTGGGAATTGAATACAGCGCCAAAGCTTACTACTCGTTTGATGAGATGCTGGCAACGGAGAAAGAAATTGATATTGTCGTTGTTTGTTCCGCTGTTGGCTTTCATGCAGAACACATCATTAAATCTTTGCAAGCCGGAAAAGACGTGCTGTGCGAAAGCCCGTTGTGTTTAACAAAAGCAGCAGCCTGGCAAATTATCGAAACAGAAAAATATTGCAGGCGAAGGGTGTATTTGATTCAAACACCGAGTTTTTTTTCGCCTTTCAAACGTTTTGGTAACGATGGTTGGAAAAAAAACATTGAAAAGGCTCGAAGTTTTCAGGTTGATTGCACGATGAGTTTACCGATAGGATTTCTTTCAGGTATAAACGGCCAAAAGTTTCCAGGAGGCGGCCTTTTATATAAACCATTTGGTTTAGTCATTGACCTATTGCTTTCGCTTTTTGGTGAGATAAAAACGACCGAAGGCTTCTTAACGTTTCCAGATGATAAAACCTCCGACAGCGTTGAAGACGCCGGTGTTGCGGTTATAAAGATGCACAGCGGAGTTGTTGGAACGTTTCATTGGTCAACGTTAACTACTAATCGCCGAAGCCTAACAATTATCATCGGAAACAATATCTTGGAAATCGATATTGAGGAACCAGAACTACTCCGGATGCAAGCGCATCGCCAGTATAATATTGCCACAATAGAAGGACTCATGGCAAGGCTTTACAAAGAAGTGTACGATGATTTATCAAAAGCTTTGCGCGGCAAGGACATAAACTTTCCGACTGCAATCGACGGCGCCAAAACCGTAGAAGCCATTGAAAACATTTACAAAGCCCTCCGTTGAAGCAGATTTATTTCACCGTTACCAACGACCTGACTTATGACCAACGGATGCAGCGAATTTGCACCTCGTTAAGCAATGGGGGTTATCAAATAACGTTGGTCGGCCGAAAGTTGAAGTCTTCGGTTCCGTTGCAACGAAAGCCTTACGCACAAAAACGGCTTCGCTGTTTTTTCAACAAAGGCTTTCTGTTTTACAGCGAATACAACCTGCGGCTTTTCTTTTTTCTACTTGCAAAAAAAATGGACGCCGTTTGCGCCATTGACCTTGACACCGTTTTGCCTTGTTACTTTGTTTCGCTTCTTCGAAAGAAAAAAAAGGTTTACGATGCGCATGAATTGTTCTGCGAAATGAAAGAAGTGGTTAGCCGTCCGCAAGTTCACAAACTTTGGAAGGCCGTTGAAAAATTTTGCGTACCAAAGTTTGCGCAAGGCTACACTGTAAACGCTAACATTCGCGACATTTTGAAAGAAGAATACGGCGTGCATTACGAGGTGATCAAAAACGTGCCGCTGCTGCAAGAAAAACCGCCGCCTGCACAACCAGAAAATTTCATTTTGTACCAGGGCGCGGTTAACGAAGGGCGAAGTTTTGAAACCCTGATTCCCGCTTTTCAGTGGATAAACGTTCCGTTCTTTATTTACGGCGATGGAAATTTTCTATCGCAGGCAAAAGTTCTTATAAAAGAAAACAAGCTGGAAGAAAAAATATTTTTGAAAGGTAAAGCCGAACCGGGTGAATTAAAAAAGATTACGCCGCATGCTTTGCTCGGCATCAGTGTGTTTGAGAACAAAGGCAAAAGCAATTACTATTCACTGGCCAACCGCTTTTTCGATTACATGCACGCCGGCGTGCCGCAGTTGTGTGTTGACTATCCCGCTTATAGGGAAATAAACGATGAATACAAAGTGGCTGTTCTCACAAACGACCTTTCTTCACCATCATTGGCAGAAAAAATAAACGCCGTGATTCACGACGAAGCGCTGATGGATGAACTTCGACAAAATTGTATCCGTGCCCGTGAAAAGTTCAATTGGCAGGCAGAAGAAAAAATTTTGCTTCAATTTTATCAACACTTGTTTGCTTGACTAATCATTTACACATCGTTTGCCTTGATGCACCCTCGCCACCCGATTACGGCGGCGCTATTGACATGTTCTACAAAATCAAAGCGCTGGCGCAAACGGGCAAAAAAATCATTCTTCATTATTTTAATTACAATGCTTCAAGAAGCGCAAAAGGTCTTGAAGAAGATTGCGAAGCCGTTTACGCCTATAAACGAAAATCCTTTTTTAACGCATTGCCTCTCTCTCAACCCTTCATCGTTCAATCAAGAATCAGCAAGGATTTGATTGCGAGGCTCAACAAAGACAAACACCCAATTTTACTGGAAGGCTTGCATTGTTCGGGCATCGTTCCTTTCCTTAACAATCCTAAACGCGTTGTGTTGCGAATGCACAACGATGAAGCAGCCTATTATCACCATCTTGCCAAAACAGAAAAGAATCTTTTAAAGCGCCGTTACTTCCTGCAAGAAAGCAGGCTGCTGAAAACTTATCAAAAAACACTCGACAAACAAATTTCTCTTGCCTGCCTTTCCGAAACAGACATGGAAACCTTTAAAACAGCCTACGGTTTTCAAAAAACGACTTTCATTCCCTGCTTTCTTCCCTGGCAAAAACTTTCCATCAAAGAAGGAAAAGGCGATTACTGTTTGTATCACGGCAACCTGCTTGTTTCGGAAAACGAAGAAGCGGCGCTCTGGTTAATGCAGGAAGTTTTTAGCAAGATTGATGTGCCGCTTGTAATTGCTGGAAAAAACATTTCAAAAAAACTATTGAAGGCAGCGACTAACTACAAAAATATTGAGTTGGTGAACAAACCAACGATAAACGAAATTGAAAGCCTCGTTCAGGCCGCACACATAAATGTGTTGCCTTCGATGAACAATACCGGCGTGAAATTAAAGCTGCTGAATGCCTTGCTGAACGGACGCCATTGCATCACCAATTACAACGGCGTTAAAGGCAGCCGTATTAAAGAAGGAATTAGCGTTGAAGAAGAACCGGAACAATGGGCAGAGCAAATCAACCGCCTGATGCAACGCTCTTTTACTGCGCAAGACGTTGCTGCTCGAAAAACAGTTTTAAGTCTTTACAACAACATGCAGAATGCGGAAAAACTTAATGCACTATGGTAGCGTTGTCAATCACACGGCCGGCTTCGGTTTTCACCATGCGGGCCGGGTATTTTTGAATCACAATGTAGTCGTGCGTAGCCATTACTACTGATGTTCCGTAATCCCGCGCAATGTGTATGAGAAGGTTCATGATCTCGTCCGAAGTTTCTGGATCAAGGTTACCGGTAGGTTCGTCCGCTAAAATTAATTTCGGAGAATTGAGCAAGGCCCGCGCAATGTCCACACGCTGTTGCTCGCCGCCGCTCATCTCGTAAGTCATTTTAAATCCTTTCGATTTCAATCCCACTTTGTCCAGCACGTCGGCGATTTTTTCGTTCATCAGTTTTTCATCTTTCCAGCCAGTGGCACGCAAAACAAACTTGAGGTTGTCGTTCACGTTGCGGTCGGTTAGCAATTGAAAATCCTGAAACACCACGCCCAAATTGCGGCGCAGGTAAGGCACGGTCTTCCACGTTATTTTTCGCAAATCATAACCCACTACGCTGGCTTGTCCCTGTTTAAGCGGCAACTCGCCGTACATCGTTTTCAACAGGCTTGATTTTCCCGTTCCCGTCTTGCCAACAAGGTAAACAAACTCGCCTTTCTGCACTTGCAGGTTTACGTTCTGCAACACCAAATTATCGCCCTGGTAAATGTTTGCGTCCTGTATCTCAATGATGGTTTCCGCCATTCCAATTTTATTTGGTGCAAAATAAAAAAGAAACGACGAGGGCAAGGCCAATTATTTGTCAAACTAAAAAATTAGTTGATTAACTAAAAAATTAGTTATAGCTTCATTTCCGAAATCAAAAGCATGAAAACACTCACCAAAGCCGAAGAGCAAGTGATGCAAGCCGTGTGGAAAGTGAAAGAGGGATTCATTCGCGACATACTGGAAGCCATGCCCGCGCCAAAGCCGCACCAGAACACGGTTTCCACCATCCTGAAAATATTGGTTGACAAAGAATTTGTCGGCATCAGGGTATACGGCCGCCAGCACCATTATTACCCGCTTGTAACAAAAGACGCTTACTCCAAATCATCCATAAAAAATTTAGTCAAGGGCTATTTTGGAGGCTCCTTCAGCGATGCCGTTTCGTTTATGGTGAAGGAAAACAGCTTGAGCGTAGAAGAACTGGAAATTTTATTAACCCAGCTTAAAAAAGCAAAAAAATGACGGTGCTTCTATCTTATTTGCTAAAAGCGGTTTTGTGCTCCGGCGTGCTGTATTTGTATTACGCCCTGGCCTTAAAAAACAAAATCTTTCATCACTGGAACCGTTTTTATTTGCTCGCCGCCGTTGTTCTTTCATTGGCACTTCCATTGGTCCAAATTGCCGTGTTTTCGCCGGAGGACGAGACTAACGCAATTCGGTTCATCAAAACGGTGCAGGCGGCAGACGATTATCTTCAAAATATTACCGTTACTGCTCACACCCATTCTTTCGACACAACCGAATGGCTGCTGGCTGGATACGCAACCGGAAGTCTTGTACTGCTGGCCCTTTTCGCGGTTTCATTGTTGCACATAAAAAAACTTCTTCAAACGCACGTGGTAAAAAAGCTTGACCGGATAAATTTTGTAAACACCCGCGAACCCGGCACGCCGTTCTCTTTCCTCCGATACATCTTTTGGAACGAAGATATCTCCCTGCAAAGCGAAACGGGGCGCTGCATTTTTGAACACGAGCTTGTACACGTAACCGAAAAACACACGGCTGATAAATTGTTTATGCAAATCGTGTTGGTGTTTTTCTGGTGCAATCCTTTCTTCTGGCTTATGCGCCGCGAATTGAGTTTCGTTCATGAATTTATCGCCGACAAGAAAGCCGTTGGCAATCGCGGCGCAAGCGCCTTCGCTGCAATGATTTTGCAAACAACGTTTCCACAACAATATTCTTCCATCACCAATTCATTCTTTCAATTATCCATTAAACGAAGATTTGCTATGCTGACAAAACAAAACAATCCCAAGCTGGCTTATGCCGTACGCATCGTTGCCCTGCCCGTGTTGGCCCTTGTTGTTTTTGCCTTTACCGTTCGCACAAAAGAAGGAGTAGCAAGAACAACCGCACCGCTTCCGTTGATTGCGTTCAAAACCGACACGCTGCCGAAAAAAGAAAAACAAATCGTATCGGTAGATGTAAACAAAGCAAAGCAATTGCTGACCATTTATTACGCCGATGGAAGTTGCGAAACGATGACGGAGAAGGAAGCGACTGATCGCGGATTGATAAACAACGGCGGATATGCAAACATTCAAAAATTGCCTGCGAAAAAGAACATTACGAAAGCCGGGATACGCTTGGAAGATTCATCGGTCAAGCCTTTAATTGTTGTGGACGGAACCGTGGTGGCATACACCGCAATGTCAACGATCAACCCGAACGACATTGAATCTATAAACGTATTAAAAGGCGAAACGGCAAATGCGAAATACGGCGACAAAGGGTCGAACGGCGTCATAGAAATTACGATGAAGAAAAAACAAACCGGAGCACCCACGGCTGTTGAGGTTACGGGCAAGCCGTTGCAACGAGACTTAACACCAGTAATTGTAGAAGGAAAGCCGTTTAACAATAACGGCAGTACGATCACACAAACAAGTACATCCAAAAACGAGGAAGTGGTGGTTGTGGGTCATCCGTTAAACCATGAACCTTTGTTTGAACAAAGTGAAACGCCGGCATCTGTTGACCAGCAGGTATGGCGCAACTTCCTTGAAAAAAACATGCAGCCCATTGTCGAAAACATGACACAAAACGGCGCAAAAAAAGGCAAGTACATTGCCAACGTTCGCTTTGTGGTAGAGAAAGATGGTTCGCTATCCGATATACAATCGGTAAATACAATAGGCTACGGTGCCGACGATAAAATTGTTGACATGATGAAGTCGTCGCCAAAATGGAAACCTGCGGAACAAAACAGAAAGATCGTTTGCTCGTTTCACACGCAACCCATCACGGTTGTAATAACCAATTAAAATTCATACAAAATGCGTTGACCGTTTTGCTCAATGGTTAACGTATTTTCTTTCCCGGCTTCTACCCTTCCAATCACTTGCGCATCTATTCCGAAATCGTTTGCAATGCCGATGAGTTCGTCGGCATTTTTCTCGTCTGTATAAATTTCCAGACGGCAGCCCATGTTGAACACCTGGTACATTTCTTTGTCATCAGCGCCACTGCTTTTTTGAATCAAGTCAAAGATTTCGGGCGGACCAAACAAATTGTCTTTGATGACATGCACACCTTCCGGCATGTATTTCATGCACTTTGTTTGTCCGCCGCCGCTGCAATGGATCAAGCCGTTAACAACAGCAAAATTTTCTTCCAGAATTTGCTTCACCACCGGCGCAAAGGTTCGCGTGGGCGAAAGAATCAACTTGCCAACCGTTGTTGAGAATTCTTTGTTGCGAAAAGAAACATATATGGCATCGGTCAACTTGTTCGAGCCGATATAAACTACCTCTTCGCTAAGGGTTTCGTCAAAACTTTCAGGAAAAGCTTTAGCATAATGTTTACTTAGTACATCATGCCGCGCAGATGTCAGTCCGTTTGAACCGATGCCGCTGTTGTACTCAGTTTCGTAAACCGCTTTACCGTAGCTTGCTAAACCCACAATCACGTTGCCGGGTTTTATGTTTTTGTTCGTTACAAGCGCCTCTTTTTTCCATCGTGCGGCCATCGTTCCGTTCACGGCAATTGTTTTTACCACATCGCCTACGTCGGCTGTTTCGCCGCCCAAAAAAGCAATGTCCACGCCGTGCGCATCCATTGTGTCAAAGAATTCCTGTGAGCCTTCAATCAGGACCTTCAACACTTCACCGGGAATGCGAGCTTTGTTGCGGTCAATGGAAGAAGAGAACAAAAGGTTTTTGTAGATGCCAACGCAAAGCAAGTCATCGAGGTTCATCACAATGGCGTCTTGCGCAATGCCCCGCCACACAGAAACGTCGCCCGTTTCTTTCCAATACAAATAAGCCAGAATGCTTTTGGTTCCTGCGCCGTCGGCGTGCATCACATTCACCCACTCTTTGTCACCGCCCAGCACGTCTTCGTAAATCTTGCAGAAGGCTTTTGGGTAAAGACCTTTGTCAATGTTTTTTGTGGCGGCGTGCACTTCTTCTTTTTGTGCCGACACGCCGCGTTTGGAGTAAAGAGACATGCGGCGAAGATAATCCCCTGCTGATTATCTTCGCGGGCACGTATGCAGGTTCACCGCAGCATTGAAAATCTTCCGTTGTTTAAAAATGCAGTCATAACAATTGGCTCGTTCGACGGCGTTCACCTGGGCCATCAAAAAATTATTGCGGCGCTTTGCGACGAAGCAAAAAAAGTGAACGGCGAAACCGTCATCATTACTTTTCATCCGCACCCTCGAAAAATTGTACAGCCCGACAAGCCTTTGCAATTGCTCAACACACTTGATGAAAAAATTTGGTTGTTGGAAAACGCGGGTATTGGTCACTTGATTGTTGTGCCTTTCACACAAGAATTTTCCGAACAAAGTGCTGATGACTACATCGAACATTTCCTCATCAGAAACTTTGGGCCTGCTTGCATCATCATCGGCTACGATCATCGTTTTGGAAAGGGCCGCACAGGCAATTACAAGCTACTGGAAAAAAGAGCCGCGGAATTCAATTACCGTCTTGTTGAAATTCCGCAGCATTTGCTAAACGAAATTGAAGTCAGCTCAACAAAAATTCGCACCGCCATTTTGGAAAGCGATGTCGCCACAGCGAATCGTCTTTTGGGCTATTCTTTCTTTTTTGAAGGCGAGGTTGTGCAGGGCGATAAACTCGGAAGAACGCTTGGCTATCCAACCGCCAATTTGCTTTATACCGATGCGGATAAAATTCATCTGGGTCACGGCGTGTATGCCGTTTATGCCGATGTAATTGGAGAACGAAAAAAGGGGATGATGAGCATTGGCACGCGGCCCACGTTGAACAAGAGCGAAGAAAAAGTAGAAGTCAATCTTTTTGATTTTGACCAAATCATTTACGGCGAAACAATGCGTGTGACGGTTGAACATTTTCTTCGCGGGCAGGAAAAATATCCTTCGCTTGATGTGATGGTAGAACAACTGCACAAAGACAAGGGAAAAAGCCTCCGGCTCTTATAACGGCGCAATCATTTTCACCACCATTTCTTTCAGCAATTCAGCGTCGTCGGTATTGGCATCGTTCACCCCAAGGTTGCGGAGATTGTATTCGTATAACAGCAGCAGCAGTTTCTCAATTTCGTTGTAGCTGTATTTTGTTGAAGTGGAAATGTAATCACGCACAAAGAAGGCATTTACACCAAGCGCCGTAGCCACGGTCTTTTCGTCTTTTGATGATACGGTGTACACCACCTGCACCTTGCTAAAAAAATTATAAAGCGAAGGAAACACCAATGGCAACGGCGCTGCTTTAGGATTGGAACCAAAATACTGCACAATGCGAATGGCCTTGTACAAGTCGCGCTGGGCAATGGCTTGCTGCAATTCAAATACGTTGAACTCCTTGCTTACGCCTACGTATTTTTCAATCTCGTCTTCGGTTATTTGCTTCCGGTCTTTCAGGTTCAGCGCCAGCTTATCCACTTCGTTATTCAACCGGCTCAGGTCGTTGCCAATGTGATCAATCAATAAAAACAAAGCCTTCTTTGTGATAGTGTAGCCCTTCAGTTTTACCAGTTCGGATGTCCATTCGGGCAAGGCGCTGTCGTACATTTTTTTAGTGCTCATTAGCACGGCCTTTTCTTTTAACAGCCTTGCAAGCTTTGTGCGGCCGTCCACTTTTTTGCCTTTATAGGCTACAAACAATAAAGTTGAAGACAGCGGCTTTTCCACGTAACTCTCCAGCTTTTCAATGCCTTTTAAATCCTGTGCTTCTTTGATAATTACCACTTGTTTTTCCGAAAACATCGGGTACCGGCGGCAGGCATTTATCACATCGGGCCAAGCCGTATCGCGGCCATAAAAAATTGTTAAGTTGAACCCCGCCTCACTTTCTGATAGAATGTTGTGCTCCGCAAAATCAATGAGCGTATCAATGAAATATCCCTCCTCTCCTTCCAGCCAGTACACGGGCTTTATTTGTCCTTTTTTAAGATCGGTAATGATTTTTTCGGGTGTCATCAGGTGAAGCGTTAAAGAAGAGTTTTATGGATTTTGGCACGGTTTTCGACTTAGTGCGGCCGAATCAAAAATACATCTTCAACCTTTCCAAATTCTAAATTCAATAAACTTAAATCTTAGACAATGGCAAACACCAATTATCCATCTGCAGGCACAACAAATGACAACCGTCCTGCCGGCAGCAACACAACCCGCAACGTCCTTATTGGCTTATTGGCCGTTGGTCTTTTGGGCACGTGGGGTTATGTCTTGTACGACAAAAACAAAACCACCGAGCAAATCCAGGTAAAATCGGCCGAAGTAAAGACCGTTTCTACAGACCGGGATTCAATTAAAAATCTTTACGAAGAAGCCATCGTTCGGCTGGACAACCTAACTGGTGAAAATACCCGCATCTCCAGCGAAGTAGTTAGCAAAGACGCCGAGCTGAAAAAAATTAAAGGTGAAATCAAAGGCATTCTTGCTAACAAAAACGCTACGGCTGCAGACTTAAAAAGAGCCCGCAACCTGATTGGCGAATTGAACGGCAAAATCAGCAACCTTGAGCAGGAAGTAGCAAGACTGATGGGCGAAAACCAACAACTGGCTACCAACAATACTGTGTTAACGCAAGAAAAGACACAGTTGCAAACCGATCTGCAAACAACGACTCAGGTAAAAGAAGATTTGGCAAAAAAAGTTGACGTTGGTTCTACGTTCTCTGCTTCCAACATCACGATTAAAGGCATTGATGAAAAAGGCAACGGCAAAGAAAAAGAAACCGACAAAGCCAAGAAAGTAAACAAGCTGGTTGTTTCCTTTGACGTTGAAAACCGCATCACACCTTCTGGCCCGGTTGACCTGTACGTAATTGTTACAGGCCCCGACGGAAAAGTGATCAGCAGCCCGGCTATGAACTCTGGTAATTTAACTACACGCAACGACGGCGACCGCGCTTTCACAGCGAAAACAACGGTTGACTACGAGCAAGGCACACGCAAAAACGTTTCGTTTCCGTTGCGCCAGGACAAGTTCCAGGTAGGTGATTACAAGATTGAAGTTTACCAGAACGGATTTAAGATTGCAGAAGGCACACGCGGCCTGCACAAGACCGGATTTTTAGGACTTTAGTCTCATTCCAATTTCAATACGAGCCGCTTCTTTTGGAGCGGCTTTTTTATGTCTGAACCAGGATGAATATGATGCGTAAGATGTTTGAGATTATTTATCTCGTTCGTCCCGTCCGTCCAAAAACCGCGGTTCAGCCATTGCTATTTCGTTGCAGTATTCGTCAATTCAGTAACCACTTTTCCAATGCTTGCACTCGGCATTTGAATTTGCAACAAGGCCGACACGGTTGGTGCAACGTCGGTCATGTACACTTCCCTGTTTGTCTTACCGGGAGTTACGTTCCAGCCGTACCAAAGTAGCGGAATGTGTGAATCATAAGGATTCCAGGAACCGTGGGTGGTGCCGCGGTCGGTGCCTTCAAACCAGCCGGGTTTGTAAATGAATTGCACATCCCCGCTTAGTTTTTGGTTGTAACCATTGGCCAGCATGTTGGCTACTTGTTGCGGTAAACCCGAAGCCGGAATATTTTCCAAATCCAATGCCCGCAAAATACCCGGTTGCAGGAGCAATGCTTTAATAAGACTGCGCTTCACAGCCTCTTTGTCCAATTTGTTTGCGGCAAGGGCTTCAGCGTTGATGTGCACTTGGTAATTGATTACCGAAGCCACAAGGTTGCCAACGCCGAATTCGTTTTGCAAAGCATCGTTTAAAGCCCTTCGCATGGTCAACGTATTTGAAACACCACCGGGCAACCGGTTTTCTTTCGCAAATCCCGGTACGTGTGCCACTGCATGATCGGCTGTTAAAAACAAAAGGTATTGTCCCTTGCCAACTTTTGCATCTAGATAATTGAAAAGATCAGCAAGGTCTTTGTCGAGTCGCAAATAGGTGTCTTCAATTTCAATTGAGTTGGGGCCAAACGCATGACCGATGTAATCGGTTGACGAAAAACTAAGGGCCAGAAAATCCGTTACGCCACGAGTGCCCAGCGCTTCCCCATCAATGGCTGCTTTGGCTGCGTCCACGGTGAAACTGTTGCCGTAAGGCGTTACCTCAAAGCTTTGGTATTTGGCATTCTTTACCGTATCAACCCGGTGCGGGAAAGTGCTGCCTTCGCCGGACAATATGCTTTCGTACACCTTGTTATCGCCTGTGCTTTGCACATAAGTATTCAGCGGGTAAAGCGTATTCCAGCCCTTTGACAAATAAACATCGGGAAACTTTTTTGCGTTCAATTGCTGCATCCACTGCGGCAAGGTTTTCATGTAATATGTACTCGTGATCCACGTGCCTGTGCTCACATCGAACCAATACGCTGCGTTGGCTGTTTGGCCTGCAGGCAAAATAGCGCCGCGGTCTTTAATGGCAATGCCAATAACCTTGCTTCGGAAGTTGTTGCTTAACCGCAGTTCATCACCAACCGTTGTGGCAAACATGTTTTTTGGCGACATGCGTCCGTTTACCGAATTGCTTCCTACTGTCTTTATCGTGTCGTTATTGTCTTCGGTGCAGTACACCTCTCGTTTCAACTCTTTGTCGTACCAGTTGTTGCCCACGATGCCGTGAAGCGCCGGCACGCTACCGGTGTAAACACAAGTATGGCCGCAGGCAGTGTACGTGGGCACATAAGGAATGAACGTATTCTCGCAACGAAAGCCTCCGTTCATTAATCGCTTAAAGCCGCCTTCGCCTAAGCGGTCGTAAAAGCGGGTAAGATAATCGGGGCGCATCTGGTCAACGACAATGCCCACGACCAATTTCGGACGTTGAAGTGATTGTGCGTTTCCACTGAGTAGCATTAACAAAAAGAAAGCCGTGAGAATTCGTCGCATGAAAAATGTTTGAACGGCAAATGTAATGGCGACAAAAAACAAATCTTTGCAAGGCTCAATTATTTTTAAACACACAAAGGGCTGCTTCATGAAGCAAAATCTATTCATCGGTTTAGTATTGCTGTCGCTTTTTTCTACGGCGCAAAAACCATTGGCTGATGAAGTATTGAACGCAGAAAAAAGCTTTGCTGCCTATTCGGTTGCACACGGAACCAAAGAAGCTTTTTTACATTTTTTTGATAGCAGCGGCGTGGTGTTTGAAAAAGGCAAAGCAGTCAACGGTATTGAAACCTGGAACAAAAAAGAGGCCGGTACCGGTGTTTTGAACTGGCACCCGGTTTACGGTAGCATGGCAGCCTCCGGTGATTTAGGTTTTACCACCGGGCCGTGGACCTTTCAGCAAAAGAGTGTTGATGATTCAGTTGTTGCACGCGGGCAGTATTCAACGGTTTGGAAAAAAGACAAAAGCGGCGAGTGGAAATTCGTTGTTGATTTGGGCATTAATAAAACTCCGGCCTTTGACGATGCCGCGTATCAATTCAGCAATGAAGCTGTTTCTTTTGTTCCGGGCACATGGAACAATTTACTAAATAGGGAAGAAAAATTTATCCGGCAAACAAGCGAGACGGATGCTGCGCAACGAACAAAACTTTACGAACAATTTTTAAGTAAAAAAACTTTCTTTCTCAACCGCAACGGGAATCTGCCTGTCGTTGTTTTGAATAAGCTAAACAGCGCTTTGCAAACACTTCCGCAAAAGATTGATTACCGCATTGATGGCTCGGGCATTTCGGCCGCCGGTGACCTGGGCTATGTTTACGGCACGACGATCGTTAAAGGTAAAACAGAAAATTACCTGCGCATTTGGCGGCGCGAAGGAAAAGAATGGAAACTGGTGCTGGAAACCTTGCGGTATTGAGCCAAAACAGCGTCTAAACTGATTTCCCTATTTTTGCGGCAATTTTTTAAAGCCGCAGATTCATTTGATTTTACAAGGATTGCCGGGAAGGTTGAATCTACGAGATGTGCTTCGTTGAATAGCGAACCGAACGTACAAGAGTGCGACGCAAGAGAAGCTTAATCGTTGTTCTGTCGCCCGTAACAAAAAATAAAAAACAGTAAGTAAACAGTATTGTAAATCCAATGGGCTTTTGAGGCAATATCTCAACGCTCAATTTTAAACTTGAAACTAAACTATGGCAGATCTTTTTGAACGACTCGTGAAAAACTACGGCCCGCTTGGCCAGCATCGTGAAAGGGCTTATGGCTACTTTGCTTTTCCCAAATTGGAAGGAGAAATCGGCAGCCGCATGAAGTTTCGCGGCAACGACGTAATTGTTTGGAGCCTGAACAACTATTTGGGCCTGGCCAACCATCCCGAAGTGCGAAAGGCCGACGCAGACGCGGCGGCGCAATTTGGACTGGCAACACCAATGGGTGCCCGCATGATGAGCGGCAATACAAATTTTCACGAGCAGTTGGAAAAAGAACTGGCCGCGTTTGAAGGCAAGGAAGACGCTTGCTTGCTGAACTACGGCTACCAGGGAATGGTGAGCATCATTGACGTGTTGTGCAGCCGCCACGACGTGATTGTGTACGATGCGGAAAGCCACGCTTGCATTATTGACGGCGTTCGCCTGCATCCCGGTCACCGCTACGTGTTTAAGCACAACGACCTTGAAGATTTTGAAAAGCAGATGCAGCGTGCAACGGCCTTGATTGAAAAACAAGGAACGGGTGGCATCCTGGTGATTACCGAAGGCGTGTTTGGCATGGCCGGCGACCAGGGCAAATTGAAGGAAATTGCGGACTTGAAAGACAAATACGATTTCCGTCTTTTAGTGGACGATGCACACGGCTTTGGTACGCTTGGCAAAACCGGCGCCGGTGCCGGTGAAGAACAAGGTTGCCAGGACGCGATTGACTTATACTTTTCCACCTTCGCAAAATCAATGGCTTCCATCGGCGCTTTTGTGGCCGGCGATAAAGCCATCATTGACTACATCCGTTGGAACATCCGCAGCCAGATATTCGCCAAGAGTTTGCCCATGCCATTAACCATCGGCAACTTAAAACGCCTGGACCTTTTGCGCACAACACCCGCCTTGAAAGACAAGCTTTGGGAGAATGCCCTTAAGCTGCAACGCGGTTTGAAAGAAAAAGGCTTTGACATTGGCAAAACGGATTCGCCAGTAACGCCTGTGTACATGAAAGGCGGCGTGGAAGAAGCCACCGCAATGGTGATGGACTTGCGCGAAAATTACGGTGTGTTTGCTTCGGTAGTGGTCTATCCCGTTATTCCAAAGGGACACATCATTTACCGCCTCATTCCTACGGCCGTGCATACGGATGAGGACATTGAAGAAACACTGCAAGCTTTCAGCGAAACAAAAGCAAAGCTTGATGCGGGTGGATACAAAGTGGAAGCCATCCCGGATATGGCGGAAGAAGTAAGCGCCAAACGCTTTGATTATTTTAAGAGTAAGCCGAAGAATAAGTAGAGCTTAATGCGAATGATTAAAAAACCCAATCATAAAAGTGATTGGGTTTTTTAGTTGAAAATTTGAAAGTCGAATTTATGTTTTCACTGAACTGCTTGTTCAAATTCGTCATGCGCTCTGCAACGAAGGCTCTATGACTGAAGCCGGTTTTGCATCTCGTCGGTCGTAATCAAAGTACTGTTTCAAACGAAGCAATGGTTTCTCAACGTACTTCCATGAAACTGCACAGACACACAAAAGCACAAGAAACTTGATCAATAAATAAGTCAGGTAATGCGCCGTCGTTGCAGGATTCTTTGCGGGGCCAAATAGTTTGTTTAATAAATGTTCGGTTTGTGCGCCAACAAAAATGTGATAGAGGTACAAGCCATAACTTATTTTTCCGATTGCTGCCATTGGTTTAGATGACAACAAAGAAGTAAAAAAAATACGCTTGCTTTTATTCGATACAATAAAACTGATCAACCAAAATCCGATAATAGAGTGAAACAACCGCGTCTGATGCAAAATCAACGCTGACCCTGGGAAGCCAAGCAGCAAAATAGAACTAACGACAGCCACTGCGGCAAAGATGGGCTGCAATCTTTGAAGCAACGCAGGGCGATAAAGACAGAGCCACGCCAGCAAAGCGCCGAGCCCTAAACTATCAAAACAAGTAAAGACAAAGAGATAACCCAAATCGTAATTAGAGGAAAACATGCGGCAAGTAACACTCAACGCGATAAAGAGAAGGATGCAGGAAAGAGTGAATTTTCGCGGCAGGTAAACCATGAGCCATGGCCATATAAGGTAGAATTGCTCTTCTACTGCCAGTGACCAGAAATGTCCTGTATTGGCAGGCCATTCCCCGATAGAATAGACGTAAAAGTTGGACGTGTAAGTAAGCGCAGTAACAATCTGGTTTCGGACAAGTTCCAGATGAAGTGGATACTGAAAAGCAATCATCAGAAAAATAAGAAGGTAATAAATAGGAAAAATGCGCAATGCCCTGCGCAAATAAAAATTCCACATCAGCTTTTTGTATGAAGCTTTTTTGGCTGCGGCCCTATCCCGGTGCTGAAATAAAATGGTAGAAATAAGGAACCCGCTTAACACAAAAAAAAGGTTCACACCAAGTCGGCCTGCCTGTACATAGTATAACCAATTGTAAGAATCTATCCAATGAGCAGATATGACCAGTAAAACTGCAATTGCTCTTAAGCCGTCAAGTGGTTTGATGTAGGTCATATGCATTCAGTTTTGGTGTTTAGCGATACCCTTTCTTTCGTCAGCAATAACGACGTTTACCTGGAATCACCGGTTTCAACCCACGCCAAATATCGGTAACAGCGCACACTTTACAGCAATGAGTGCGGGTTTTTATGCAAGTTCCCTCATCAAATCTTCACATACGCCGGTTGACACTTTGGAGGCTTTCTTCGGCCTCAATTCGTCTTTCATCGGCAATTGTGCAAACAAATCTTTTGCGCCGGTTGTAAAGAAGTGAATGAAATCCTTTTTCGCAGAATTATCTTTTGATACGTTTACTTTTTGCGGTCATGCCTAAGAATAAAAATCCCCCGGTCTTGGCGGGGGATCAAATTACATCGCGTCTGCAAATTCTTCCTGCTTCTTACCAAAGCGGTCTTTTACTTTGCTCAAAGCATCATCGGCCTTGTCCTTTAAATCATCAACCGTTTCTTTAAAGCTTTCCGAATCGTAGATGTAGTAAACAACACCGGCTACGGCGGCGCAAACCAGGGCGCCCAACAATATTTTTTTCATGCTTAAGGGTTTTGAAAGGTGAACAATTTTGAATGAACCTCACTATTAAGGTACTCTATTTTTATAAAAATCCGTGCCAAGAGAGGAAATTGGTATATTGGGATATTGAGGTGGCCGTCGCAAACAAAATATCCCAATATCATTCACTCAACCGCTCCAGGCCGCGGCGATAATCGTATTGCAGGTCTTCGTGCATTGTTTCCAGTGCGGCTTTTATTTTTTTCAGTTGCGCAGCGTACAACATAGCCAGGGCACCGGTTTTTTGCCACGACGATTTGAGGCCTTTAAAGGCCGTGCAAAAATGAAGCAGCACTTCTACTTCTACGGTTTTGTTGCCGGCGTATCGAACGTATTTGTTCGCGATGCGCAAAATCTTTCGCAGACCTTTTTTTGCAATGTAATAGCTGTCCTTGTTCAGTGCGGCAAAACCTTCGTCTATTTCTTCGTTCACGCCTTGAATAAAGACCGGCAGGTCGTCGGCTTCAAACAACAAGAACGTAAGCAGTTCCTTGTTTTCTTTTTTGTAACGAACGAGGCGCAGGCAAAGTTCCATCAGCTCTTTCTCGTCCTTTTCTTTCAGGGCTGCTTTGATTTCTTGTACCGATGCGGCTTTCATTTGACAAAGAAATTCTTTTGCGATAACGGAAGGGAAATAGTGAGCCAGTGCGTTCGTCTGACTGTTTGCAAAGCTATTGGACGGACGCCGATAACTTTTGAACGCAACGCCGTAAACTTTCCTTCCAATCTCTTAAAACAATGCCGTATTGCTTTTGAACCTTCTCTTTGCTCATCACCGAATAAAGCGGCCGTTTGGCGGGAGTAGGAAAAGAATCGGTTGTGGTAGGCTGAACAACACAGTTTGTATGGATCTGCGCCGCAATTTCTTTTGCAAAATCAAACCAGGTAATTACACCTTCGTTGCTGAAATGATAAATGCCCGGTTGCCAGTTTGGTGATTGAACAATTTGCAAAACGGCTTCGGCCAAATCCGCCGCATAGGTTGGTGAGCCCCATTGATCAGCCACCACATTAATCCTTTCTTTTTCGTTCATCAGGCGCATCATGGTTTTCACGAAATTTTTTCCGTAAAAAGAATAGACCCACGAGGTGCGAATGATGATGGCAGCAGGATTGTTTTGCAAGGCCGCTTCTTCGCCCGCCCGTTTGCTTTCGCCGTAAACGTTAATGGGGTTAACGGCATCGTCTTCTTTCAATGGCGTTTTTCTCGTGCCATCGAAAACGTAATCGGTAGAGATGTGAATGAATTTTATGCCGTACTGTGCACAGGCCTTTGCCAGTGTGCCAACCGCCTTCGCATTAATCTGAAACGCTTCTTCTTTTTCCGATTCTGCTTTGTCAACAGCCGTGTAAGCCGCGCAGTTAATCACGAAAGAAGGCTTGTGCCTTTCAATCGTTTTTGCAATGGCGTGGTCGTCGTTCAACGAAAGTTCGGATCGGGTAAGAAAAACAAAATTATAAGCTGTGAATTGTGCAGAAAGGTATTTCAGTTCGCTTCCCAATTGACCGTTGCTGCCCGTAACGAGAATGGTTTGTTTATCCGCCATTAGACAACGGCCTTTGCTTTTGCTTCGTAAACAAAATTGTTTTGACAATCGGCAAGAAGCGGCAGATCGAAGTCTTTTTGGTTCAGCACCAATTCATCAAAAGGCAAACCCCAATCAATGTTGAGTGCAGGATCATCGAAGCGGATGCCGCCTTCAGCTTCCTTGTTCCAAAAAGCATCACACTTGTACATCACAGTCGCTGTTTCGCTCAACACGCAAAAGCCGTGGGCAAAACCAGCCGGTACAAACAATTGCTTTTTGTTGTCGGCTGTCAAATCAATCGAGAACGTTTGGCCGTACGTTGCTGAGCCGGTGCGAATATCCACCACCACGTCGCGAATGGCACCGTTAATGGCCCGGATTAACTTGGATTGAGCGTGAGGGTTCAACTGGTAATGTAAGCCACGGATAACGCCGTGTTTCGAATACGATTGGTTGTCCTGAACAAACGTAATGTCGAGGCCTATATCGCGAAAAGCTTTCTCGCTGTAAGATTCAAAAAAATAGCCGCGTTCGTCTTCAAAAACCCGGGGTTCAAAAACGTACAAATCAGGAATGGATGTTGGATAAAACGGCATAATTAAAAGCTCCAATAATTTCGATTAGTGATCTTGTTGCGATAGATGCCTTTCAAGTCGGCAATCATGGCGTGAGGTTTGGTGATGGAAGAAAAATAAGCTTCGTCCAAATCGGCATACGGCTCGTGGCAAACGGTAATGATAACGGCATCGTAGTCGCAGCCTGCTTTCTCCGTAAGCCCGAAACCATACTCGTGCTGTAGTTCTTCGCTGTCGGCATGTGGGTCAATGACATCTACGTTCACGTAAAATTCCTTCAATTCTTTCACCACATCCGCCACTTTCGAATTGCGGATGTCACTCACGTTTTCCTTAAATGTGGCGCCCATAACCAGCACCTTAGCGCTCTTTACATCAGCAACGTTGCTAATGATGTGCCGCACCACTTTTCGGGCCACGTACACGCTCATGTTGTCGTTCGTATAGCGTCCGGCAAGAATTACTTTTGAGTTATATCCAAGTTCACTTGCCTTATACGTTAAGTAGTAAGGATCAACGCCAATGCAGTGACCGCCCACCAGGCCCGGACTGAATTTCAAAAAGTTCCATTTAGTTCCCGCGGCTTCCAACACTTCGTAGGTGTTAATGTTCATTTTGTCGAAGATGATGGAAAGCTCATTCATCAAGGCAATGTTCAAATCGCGTTGGGTATTTTCAATAATTTTTGCGGCTTCGGCAACCTTGATTGAGGAGGCGCGATGCACACCAGCATCCACCACCAATTCATAGGTCTTTGCAATTTCTTCCAGCGATTCTTCGTCGCAGCCCGAAACCACTTTTACCACAGAACGTAGCGTGTGCTTTTTATCGCCTGGGTTGATGCGTTCAGGCGAATAACCCAATTTGAAATCAGTGCAATTCTTCAAGCCCGATAATTTTTCAATAATCGGCAGACAGTCCTCTTCAGTGCAGCCCGGGTAGACAGTGGATTCAAACACTACGTAGTCGCCTTTCTTTATCACCTTGCCAATGGTTTCCGACGCTTTCTTTACAGGCTTTAAATCGGGAACGTTGTGTTCGTCAACGGGAGTAGGTACGGCAACGACAAAAAATTTTGCCCCGCGCAGCACGTCCAGGCAGGAAGTAAATTCTATATCGCAACCTTCAAAGGCTTCTTTTGTTAATTCGTTGCTTGGATCAACGCCGTTGCGCATCATCTCAATGCGTTTCTCGCTGATATCAAAACCGATAACGGGAATTTTACGGGCAAATTCTAAGGCAATGGGCAAACCGACGTAACCCAAACCGATAACGGCTAACTTTTCTTTTTTCGCAACAAGGTCTTGGTACATGATTCTTTTTGAGGGGGCAAATATATTTGGCAATGACCAATCAGCAATCATCAAACGAAAAAGCAATGGGCAATTAGCAGAAGAGACGCTCTTTTCCTAATTGCCCATTGCCGTTGCTGTTTGATCACTTTACGCTGTAAAATTCTTTCGGACTTTTCACCCATTCTTCGGGCGGCAGCGAACGGAAATATTCGTAGGTTCTTTGCAAACCTTCTTCGCGGCTCACTTTCGGTTCCCAGTTGAGCAGAGTACGGGCCTTTGTAATGTCCGGTTGACGTTGCTTTGGATCGTCCTTGGGCAAGGGCTTATACGTAATTTTGCCGGTGTGCCCGGTAAGGTCTAAAATCTCTTCGCTTAAGTCGCGCAAGGAAATTTCGGATGGATTACCAATGTTTACCGGAAGCGTGTAACCGCTTAACAACAAACGGTAAATGCCCTCGATCAAATCATCTACGTAACAAAAAGAACGGGTTTGCGAACCGTCGCCAAAAAGCACAATGTCTTCGCCGCGCAAAGCCTGGCCAAAGAAAGCGGGTAAGGCTCTGCCGTCGTTAAGTCTCATGCGCGGACCATAGGTGTTAAAAATGCGCACGATGCGAATGTCCACATTATGGTAAGTATGATAGGCCATTGTGATAGACTCCATGTAACGCTTGGCCTCGTCGTAAACACCACGCGGGCCAATGGGGTTTACGTTGCCCCAATATTCTTCAGTTTGCGGATGCACCAGCGGATCACCGTAAACTTCCGATGTAGAAGCAATCAGCATAGTAGCACCTTTCGCCTTGGCCAAACCCAAACAATTGTGCGTTCCCATTGCCCCAACTTTCAGGGTTTGAATGGGAATTTTCAAATAGTCAATCGGGCTTGCGGGCGAAGCAAAATGCAGGATGTAATCAAGCTTTCCCGGGATGTGAATAAACTTGGTAATGTCGTGATTGTAGTAAGTAAACTCTTTAAGAGGGAACAAGTGCTCAATGTTGCGAAGGTCACCCGTGATGAGGTTGTCCATGGCAATTACCTCGTAGCCTTCGTTAATAAAACGGTCACACAAGTGAGAACCTAAAAAGCCGGCCCCGCCTGTTATTAAGATTCTTTTTTTCATGCAAAATTTTTTATGGCATTTGTCAGCGGTACAAGTTGAAGCCAGAAGTCTTCCTTCTGGCTTCGTCATTTTTATACAAGCTTAGGTTGATTTACCAGTGGCCGGCCAATGCTTTCGTAGTGGAAGCCTTTCTTTTCCATTTGCTCGATGTCGAACAAATTACGGCCGTCAAAAACAACCGTGTCTTTCATGGCTTCGAGAATTTTGTCGAAGTCGGGTGTTCTGAACTCGTTCCACTCGGTAGCAATGATTAACGCATCGGCATTTTGAAGGCAATCGTATTGCGTTTCAGCAAAGACAATTTTATCGCCAACAATATTTTTTACGTTTTCCATGGCTTCCGGGTCAAATGCGGCCACGGTTGCACCGGCTTCCAACAAAGCATTGATAATTTCTAAAGCCGGCGCTTCGCGAATGTCATCGGTGTTTGGTTTAAACGCAAGTCCCCAAATGGCGAAGTGCTTTCCTGCTAAACCGTTGTTGTAATAACGTTTGATTTTGTTGACCAGATGAACTTTTTGCCGCTTGTTAACTTCGGTAACGGCGTCTAGAATCTGGAACTCGTAAGAAACTTCTTTCGCAGAAAATACCAGCGCCTGCACGTCTTTGGGGAAACAACTACCGCCGTAACCAATGCCGGGGAAAAGAAAGCGTTTGCCGATCCGGTCGTCGCTGCCAATACCGCGACGCACCATGTCCACGTCGGCGCCAAGACGTTCACAAAGCTGTGCAATCTCGTTCATGAACGAAATCTTCGTTGCCAGAAATGCGTTCGCCGCATATTTGGTCAACTCCGCCGAACGCTCGTCCATAAAAATAATGGGATTGCCCTGGCGAACGTAGGGTGCATATAGTTCAGTGAGTAGTTTTTGTGCTCTTTCCGAAGTCGTACCAATCACAATGCGGTCGGGCTTCATAAAGTCCTCAACCGCCACGCCTTCGCGCAAAAATTCGGGATTGGAAACCACGTCAAATTCACCGTCATAATTCTTTGCGACGGCAGCCTGCACTTTTTCGGCAGTGCCTACTGGAACGGTGCTTTTATCGATAATGACTTTATAATCGGTCAGAATTTTTCCAATGTTTTCAGCTACACCCAATACGTATTTCAAATCGGCAGAACCGTCTTCGCCGGGAGGCGTTGGCAAGGCAAGGAAAACGATTTCGCCGTGATCAATGCCTTCCTGTAAAGAAGTTGTAAAGCTCAGGCGGTCCTCTTTCAGGTTGCGTTCAAATAATTTTTCCAGGCCGGGTTCGTAAATGGGCATAATGCCGTTGCGCAGCTTTTCTACTTTGCGCTGATCAATGTCTACGCAACAAACATGATTTCCGGTTTCCGCTAAACAAGTTCCGGTTACAAGGCCTACATAGCCCGTTCCTACAACTGTGATTTTCATTGAGTGTTTTTTGTTAGTTTTTTTATTGGTTGCAATAGTTAAGGACCTGAGACGTGATGAAGTGCAACTGTTCTTCATCAAGCTCGGTATGCATAGGAAGGGAAATTACACGTTCGGTAAGCCAGTCTGTGTTCGCTAAGTTCGTGGCCGCAGAACCAAATGCCTCAAACATCCTTTGCCGGTGGGCAGGCACGGGATAGTAGATCATAGACGGTACGTTTCGGGCCGCAAGATAATCATGCAAGCCGTTTCTGTCAATACCCTCGAGGATTAAAGTATATTGATGAAAAACATGACGGCAGTAACCGGCGCGGAAAGGTGTGGTTATGGCCGGATGATTTGCAAAAGCCTTATCGTAATAATCGGCTACGCTTCTCCGTGCGTTGATGTATTCGTCAAGGTGGTTCAGTTTTATTTCAAGAACGGCGGCCTGCAGGGTATCCAAGCGACTGTTACAGCCAACCATTTCGTGATAGTAGCGAACTTTTTGTCCGTGGTTGGCAATCATGCGCAACTTTTCTGCAAGCGCATCGTCGTTGGTCATTATCGCACCGCCATCGCCGTAACCGCCGAGGTTTTTGCTCGGGAAGAACGATGTCGTGCCAATCGTTCCAATGCTGCCGGTTTTTCTCACACCGCCGTTTTTCATCGTATAATCACAACCAATTGCCTGTGCGTTGTCCTCTACCACGTATAAATTGTGAGCGGAAGCAATGCGCATAATCTCGTCCATGTTTGCCGCCTGTCCATATAGATGCACCGGCACAATGGCTTTCGTTTTTGGCGTGATGGCTTTTTCAATGGCAGCGGGGTCAATGCAAAAAGTTTTCGGGTCCACGTCCACAAAAACCGGGGTAAGCCTTAAGAGTGCAATTACTTCGGTGGTGGCAATATAGGTAAATGAAGGCGTAATGACTTCGTCGCCGGGTTGCAGGTCAAGCGCCATCATGGCAATTTGCAAAGCGTCGGTTCCGTTGGCGCAAGGGATGACGTGTTTAGCGCCGTTGTATTGCGCTAACGCTGCGGCAAAACGTTGTACGGCAGGGCCGTTTATAAAAGCGGTGCTTTCCAGCACGCCTAAAACAGCGGCATCAATTTCTGTTTTGATTTTTTGGTACTGCTGTTTCAAGTCAACCATTTGAAGTGGACGCATAATAAATTTTGAATTTTGAAATTTGGAATTTGGCTTCAAGATCCAAATTCCAAGATTGTTTTTGGCGGTCGCAAAAATAGGGAAACTGCTTTGGACACCGGGTTTTAGATTTGCCGCCTAAAGCCCGAATTTGCTCCTCTTTTACAACATATTCGTTCGTTTTTATTATGCGGCCGTCGCCCTTGCTTCGCTCTGGAACAAAAAAGCTGCGGCCTGGCTGAACGGAAGAAAAGATGTTTTCGAAACCTTGTCAAAACAAATTGATGAAAACGACAGGTACATTTGGATGCACTGTTCATCGGCGGGCGAATTTGAGCAGGGAAAGCCGGTTGCTGAAGCGCTGAAAAAGTCCTATCCGAATTATAAATTACTCATCAGCTTTTTCTCTCCTTCGGGTTATTCAGTTGCTAAGAATTATTCGGTTGCCGATGCAATTTGTTATTTACCACTGGATACGGAAAAAAACGCAAAGCGTTTTATCAAAACCGTAAAACCAGCGCTTGCCGTGTTTGTGAAATACGAGTTTTGGTATCACCATCTTTCCGTTGCAGCGTTTCGTCACGTGCCGCTTTTATTGGTAAGTGCCGTGTTTCGGAAAGACCAGATTTTCTTTAAATCCTACGGTGGCTTTTTTCGCAGAATGCTTCAGTTGTTCCGGCAGATTTTTGTACAGGACGAAGCTTCTTTGCAATTGCTGAAACGAAATATCATCAACCATTGCCGCATTGGCGGCGATACACGGTTTGACCGCGTAAAAGAAATTGGCAAGGCCGGCGCCCCGGTTCCGTTTATTAATGGTTTTCTTCAAAGCAAAAAATGCCTCGTTGCCGGTAGTACCTGGCCTAACGACGAAAATTTGTTGAAAGATTTCGCGACATCCCATCCGGAAATAAAACTCATTCTTGCGCCCCACGAAATCAACGAAAATCACGTGCGGCAATTGCAAACCTTGTTTCCCAACGCAATGTTGTATTCGTCTTTGCAGAACCAAAGTCAGGCAACAGGCGAATCACAGGTATTAATTATTGATAACGTTGGCCTTCTCTCCCGCCTTTATCAACACGCAACGATAACCTACGTCGGGGGCGGTTTTACAAGAGACGGCATTCATAATATTTTGGAAGCGGCGGTTTGGGGAAAGCCCGTCATCTTCGGCCCCAATTACAAAAAGTACCGGGAAGCAAAAGACCTGATTGCCACGGGCGGAGGCTTTAGCGTTGCCGACGCAAACGAAATAAATAAGCTTGCAGAGCAATTGTTCGCAGACGAACAATACCTGCAAGCGGTAAGCAAAAAAGCAAAAGATTACGTGGAGGAGAATACCGGCGCTACCGAAAGCATTCTTCAATTTATTCAGGAGAACCGCCTTCTGACCAACTGATAAAAATGCTTCACGGTTTCGTTGTTGTCCTGCCAGCCAAGTATGTGCTTCAGTTCGCGGGCAATCCAATATTCGGCTTCTGAATAAATATTAAAATTGTTGATAGTCTTGATGCTGCGTTCGTACATTGCCTCATCACCACGAAACAGTTCGCGCAAAAAAACAAATCGGTCGTTGATGCCAATGGCCTTGCGCAGATCTTTAATCGGTGTTTCCTTTAAGGCATGAGCCACTTCGGTTTTCTCTTCTTTCAATCGGTCGTTCAACGACTCTTTTTTCTCTGCTATCACTTGGTGCAATTCTCTGCGCTCGGTAAAAGGCAGCGTTGGCGCTTCGGCTACCGCATCAAAAGCCGTATTAAAATAAGCAGGTTGTGCGTAAGCAGGCCTGGGTTCTTCTTTCACAGCGGATGCAAGTTCGCTAAATCGGGTTTCGGCAACCGCCGGCTTTTGCAAGACGTATTCTTTTGGCGTTGCAATCGGCGTTTGTTTTATCACGGGTTCTTCTTTCATCTTTTCTTCCGCTGCAACTTCATCCAGCACAAAAACTTCTTTTTCTTTAGCGCTTTCGCTATAAGGCACCCGCAACGACTCTTCGGTTAAATTGAAACTTACCGGCAAGGTCACCGCTACTTTTTTTGTATTGAAAGAACCGTTGCGGCTTTGCAATTGGGAGAGTTCCTGCTGCAACAATTGAACGGTGAACAGGAGGTGCGCCGGCGAAGCGTCTTGTGCTTTTTGTTGATACAATTTATCAATCAACGTGTGAATTCTTTCCATGATTGCAATACTTTCGTTTTTTTGAAACGGCGTTAAAGGTGAACGAAAATTTGTGCTTAAAAGTATTAACGCTTCGCCAATTTAGCCCACCAACCAAAATTTTTTCGATAGATGTTTATTGAACCACTTGTAGGCAGCGGGAAACGCGGATGGATTGAAGTGATTTGCGGCTCGATGTTTTCGGGCAAAACAGAAGAGTTGATTCGCCGCCTGAAGCGGGCCAAAATTGCCAACCTGAAAGTGGAAATTTTTAAGCCTGCCATTGACGTACGCTATGATGAAATCAAAATCGTTTCACACGATGAGAACGCCATTCATTCCACGCCCATTGACAACTCGCAGAAGATTCTGTTGCTAGCGCAAGATGTGGACGTGGTAGGCATTGACGAGGCGCAGTTTTTTGATGATGAGATCGCTAATGTTTGCGACGAGCTTGCATTGCGTGGCATTCGGGTTATTGTTGCCGGCCTCGACATGGATTTTATGGCCAAACCGTTTGGACAAATGCCCTTTCTCATGGCCAAGGCCGATTACGTTACAAAGCTTCACGCCATTTGCATGAAATGCGGCAGCATTGCCAATTACTCTTACCGCATCATTCCGAATGAAGCACAAATTATGCTGGGCGCAAAAAACGCTTATGAGCCGCGTTGCCGCGTGTGCTTTACGCTGGACGGAGCGCTTGAATAGAACGCAATGAAACAAATCATCACTCTCTTCAAAAAAGACCTTCTGCTGGAAATCCGCCAGCAATATGCTTTTTACGGCGTATTGCTTTACGTAGGCGCCACTATTTTTGTCTTGTACATGGCTATTGAAAGCCCGGACAGCCGCACATGGATTGGCCTTTTCTGGATCATTCAATTGTTCATTTCCATCAATGCCGTTGCCAAGAGTTTTTTACAGGAAAGCCGTGGCCGCATGTTGTATTACCAGTCCATCGCATCTCCGCAACAATTTGTTTTGGCAAAACTGCTTTTTAATTCACTGCTCATGCTGGTGATGAGTTTTTTGAGCGCCGTACTGTTCTCGTTATTTCTTACCTATCCCGTTCAGCAAACCCTGGCCTTCATCGGCCTGGTGTTTCTCGGCGGGTGGAGTTTAAGTCTTGTGTTCACGTTTCTCGCAGCCATTGCAGCCAAAGCACAACAGAACGCGGCCATTATGGCCATTTTGGGTTTTCCCATTATTATTCCGCAACTGCTTTTATTAATGAAAGCCTGTTCGGCCGTATTTAAAGCAACTGAAGTTATTCCGCTTGCAAACGTGCTTCTCCTGTTTGCTTCGGATGGATTGGTTGTGCTTCTCGCCATTATTCTCTTTCCCTTTCTTTGGAAAGATTGATTCGATTAGCTGATGACTTTAACAACACAATTTTTCCTGTTGTTTGTTCACAACCTGCTTTGAATGAGTGATTATTTTGATAAGGATAGGTCGTTTTAAAAGTATCAGCCAATCTGCTAATCATCACATCAGCTAATCGCATTCTCCCTTATTTTTGCGCCACAATTAACGATTGCTACTTCTTAAACACCCGTCAAATGAACAAATGGTGGTGGAAAATACTCTGCATTGTTTTGTTGGCTTACACCTTAACAGCAGGGTTGTTGTGGGACAACATTCCGCGAGTTCCCAATCTGCAGGAAACAATCCGCAATCTTTATTTTCACGTGTGCATGTGGTTTGCCATGATGATCCTTTTTACGGCATCGGTGGTGCAAGCCGTTTATTATTTGCGCACGAACAATTTGGAGCACGACATTAAATCCAGAGCCTTTGCTACCACGGGCATTGTGTTCGGCTTGTTGGGTTATGCAACGGGCACGATATGGATGTCCTTCACCTGGGTTGATCCCAATCGTCCCGCTTACGAATCCTTTTCGCAAATTGCCAAAGAACCAAAGCTCATTGGCGCTGCGATTGCCTTGCTGATTTATTTCGCTTATCTCGTGTTGCGCGATTCTATTAATGATATTGACAAGAAAGCCCGCATCGGTGCGGTGTACAATATTTTCGCCTTTGCATTTTTATTCCCCGCTATTTGGATCATTCCGCGACTGCTTCCAAGTTTACATCCGGGAGGTCAAGCACCGGGCGGAGAACAAACATCCAATCCTGCACTTGATTTTAAAGCTCTTGCGCCGCAAATGCGCTTTGTGTTTTACCCTGCCATCATTGGCTGGACCCTGCTTGGCGTTTGGATCACCAGCCTCAAGGTGCGCATGAAATATCTTTCAGAAAAAAAACTGCTTATTGAACAATGAACAGGAAAATAGTTTTACTCTCCTCGATTTTATTGCTCCATCTTTTTGCCGCAGCTCAGGAAAAAGTTGAAATGGCCGATAATCTTCGCAGCAACGGAAAAATTTTCGTTGTCGTAGCCATCATCGTTACCATTTTCGCCGGCATTATTTTGTATCTCATTCGCCTCGATCGCAAACTAACGAAGCTTGAAAAAAACAATCATAATTCTTAAATGAACCCTTATGTCAGCAGAATATAGCTTTTTCGGTTCGGTAGAAAAAAGTTTTGACAAGGCCGCCAAATTCACCAAATGGGATCCGGGTGTATTGGAACAAATCAAGGCCTGTAATTCCGTTTACCAAATGAAATTTCCCGTGCGCATGGACGATGGCCGCATCGAAGTTATCGAGGCTTATCGCGTACAACACTCGCATCACAAAACGCCCTGTAAAGGAGGTATCCGTTTTGCGGCCGAAGTAAACCAGGATGAAGTAATGGCGCTGGCCGCACTGATGACCTATAAATGCGCCATCGTAAACGTACCCTTTGGTGGCGGCAAGGGCGGCATCAAAATCAACCCAAGAAAATATTCCGTTTACGAACTGGAAAAAATCACACGCCGTTATACTTCTGAGTTGGTAAAGAAAAATTTCATTGGTCCGGGCACCGACGTTCCCGCACCCGATTACGGAACCGGTGAACGCGAAATGGCCTGGATTGTGGACACGTACCAAACCCTTCGCCCCGGCGAAATTGACGCTGCGGGTTGCGTAACCGGCAAACCCGTTACGCAAGGCGGTGTTCGCGGAAGAAGGGAAGCCACAGGTCTTGGGATTTTCTTTGGCGTTCGCGAGGTGTGCAACATGCACGAAGTGATGGATAAATTAGGATTGACGGTCGGCGTTGAAGGCAAGAAAGTGATTGTGCAAGGCTTGGGAAATGTGGGCTATCACGCGGCAAAATATTTTCAACAGGCCGGCGCGAAAATTATTGCGCTTGCCGAGTACGAAGGCGCTATTTGGAGTGACGGTGGTTTAGACGTTGATGCTGTTTTTGAACACCGCAAAGCAACGGGTTCTATTCTCAACTTTCCGGGTGCGCAAAACTTTGCCAAGAACACTGATGCGCTTGAATACGATTGCGACATTTTGATTCCTGCGGCCTTGGAAAATGTTATCAACGGTGAAAACGCACCCAGGGTGAAAGCAAAAATTATCGGCGAAGGTGCCAACGGCCCGCTGACACCCGAAGCTGATGAAATCTTTGCGCAGAAAGGAACTATCGTTATTCCCGACATGTACCTGAACGCCGGCGGTGTTACCGTTTCTTACTTTGAGTGGTTGAAGAATTTAAGCCACGTTCGGTACGGCCGCATGGAGAAGCGCTTTACCGAAAACATGAACACGCACATTCTTGGACAGATAGAAGAACTTACAAGTAAACAAGTAAGCACAAGAGAAAAGCAGTTCATTTTACACGGGCCTGAAGAAGTGGACCTTGTGCACAGCGGATTGGAAGAAACAATGGTAACGGCCACAAAAGAAATTATGGACGAGTGGCGCCGCAACCCGCAAATACCGGACATGCGCACAGCCGCGTACGTGGTTGCCATCAACAAAGTAGGAACGAGCTATGCCGAGTTGGGCATTTTCCCGTAAAACACAATATGCAATAGACAATTTGCAATAAACAAAGAAAAAGCTTCACTGTTCGTGAAGCTTTTTCTTTGTCCAGCTAAGACAATGTTTGCCTTGCACATCACCATTGCTTATTGCCGATTGCGTATTGAACTCACCTCCGAAAATGCAGCCCGTAACTTTCGTTTGCCAGCACGTCTTTCCATTGATCAATAATTTTTTTATAGGCACGGCCAACGGACATTTGCTTCCGGTCTAAATCGTACAGGCCAAGTGGGTTTACGTTGCCGTTGTTTTCGCGAAGCGCCGTGTCCCAATCTACCTGGTGCGTTAAGCTATACCAGGTAAAACCTACAATGGGCACGCCGTCTTGTTTTAAGCGGTGCACGTTTGCCCATTCTTTGTAAAACCATTCTACGCTGTCGGGCATGTTGATGTTGGTTTCGGTGTGCATGATGGGCAAACGGTAGCGGCTGAAATATTGGTGCGTGATGACGTAATAACCGAAAATCTCTCCCGAAGGCTCCGTTGTTCCATCAGGACGCACAAGGTGTTCGTTGGTGATGTAATAATCATTGCCCATAATGCACCGCGCCGAAACCTGGTTGTCTTCAAACCAATGGTATTCCTCGCGGGTCATGCCGTTGTCGAGCAGGTATTCGTACATGTGCACGTTCAGCGGATACCCGTAAGTAAGGTCAAGAGAAAGAAAGCGCCGCTCGTTGTAAAAGTTGGCAACTTTTTGTGCTTCTGGCTTCATCGGATGAAAATATTCCGATGATTCGCTTTGAATGAACGTAGCCTCCGGCTGTACTTCCAAAATGGCTTGCATGGCCATCACGTTTGCCTTGCACAAGTTTTTCAAAGCCGTTACAAAGGCACGGTCGTTTGTCATCCTTTCGTTCCACCAACCATACAAGCCGGAGAAGGTTGCCGCAATAAAAATTTCGTTGACCGGCGTATAAAATTGCAGTTTGGGAAAGCGTTGCGCAAAGGCTTTGGCGTATTCGGCGAAGTAGGCCGGGAAGTCGGGGTTTTGAAAATTGCCGATCCAATCGGGTACACCAAAATGACAGAGGTCAACGATGGGTTCAATGTCCAATTCGTCTAACTTTTGAAAGACTTCGTCGCTGAACGACCAATCATATTTTCCAGGGCCAAGAAAGGTTTTGTAAAGCGGGGGGCCGTAACGCAAAAAGCAAATGCCGAGTTCTTTTACCAATTCAAAATCGCGTTGCCAATTCTCGTAGTGTCCGCATTTTTCCATTTCATCTACGCGAAGCGTTTTTCCATCGGGCAGAACAATGGTAGGATAACTGTTTTCAATGCCGGTAGCAAACATGAATTTGTTGGAAGCCATAAAGAAAATTTTAGTGAGACGTGAAAAGTGAAACGTGAAAGAGGAATGAACGAATGTTTTGAAGTCTGTACAGTCTCACGTCTGCCGTCTCACGTTTCACATCAAAGAATGTCCAGCCGACCTCCGTCAACAATCAACGTCGTTCCATTAATAAAAGATGCATCGTCAGAAGCCAAGAACGCAATGGCCGCCGCCAGTTCTTCGGGTTTGCCAATTTCGCCTTCCACTTTTTCTGCGCCGCTTTTTACGTTGGGATTGTTCCAAAGCATGGGCGTGTCCACCGCACCCGGCGCCACGCAGTTGATGCGCACTTGCTTGCGTGGATGTTCCAAACTCACGCCGCGTATAAAGGCTTCCATGGCGCCTTTGCTGCTTGCATAAGGCACAACGTTCGCGGTTGTTTCGTGTGCATGCACCGAACTCACGTTCACAATGGCTCCGCCCTGAATGTGCGGAATGCACAACTTGCAAAACAAAAACACCGAGCGAAGATTCACCGCCATCACTGTATCCCATTCCTGTACGGTTATGTCCACAATGGGTTTAAAGGTCATCATGGCCGCATTGTTCACCATTACGTCAATGCGGTTCCATGTGTTTAAAGCAAGTTTTACCGCAGCTTCAATCTCATCTTCTTTGCCCACATCGCACATGGCAAATAACGCATCTCCCCCCGCGTCTTTAATCATTTTTACTGTTTCGTTGCCGCCGTCTGCATTGCGGTCTATCACCACTACCTTCCCTCCTTCCGAAGCCATCCGTTGCGCCGTTGCCCGGCCAATGCCTGAACCTGCCCCGGTTATCAAACAAACCTTGTCAGTAAATCGCATAAAACAATTTTGGGGAAGAGTATCAACTGGAGTGCCATGCAAAGGGATCGTCAAACAAAAAGCGGTCACAAAAAGAACGATCACGTTGATCTTTACGCAGCTGAAAACGAAGGGTGTGCTTTTTGTACAAGTAAGTTCTACAATTCATCAGGATGAAAAATTTTCTTGGCCTCTTGCTACTCTTACCCTGCAGCTTGTGCATTTTTTTCTGCTCCGAAGGACAAAGTTCCTCAGCCGCCGCAACAGCCGGTAAAAAAATCATCATTATTCGGCACGGAGAAAAACCCGACGACGGCGACAACCTTTCGTGCAAAGGCTTCAACAGGGCTTTGCAGTTGACGCAAGTTCTCTATAGCAAGTTCGGCTTGCCCGCCGCCATCTATGTGCCTTCGCTTCACACCGGGAAAAAAACAAGCACGGCACGCATGTATCAAACCATTGTTCCCTTCGCCATTAAATACAATCTTACAGTGAATTCAAAATTTGATGTGGACGATGCCGAAGGGCTTGCCGGTGCACTTAAACAAAACGAGGGCACAAGCCTGGTGGTGTGGGAACACAAAAACATCAACGACATCACAAAAGCACTGGGCGTGCAGCAAAAACTAAAATGGGATGATGCTGACTTTGACAGCATCTGGATTGTAACACTCAGCGCTACCGGCGCCACCGTTTCGATGGACAAAGAAGGCATTACACCAAAAGATGCCTGTCCCTAAAGTTTTTTGTTAGAAAACTTGCAGCCGCTTATTTTGTTGCATGATTACTTTTTACGTAATTATTATTTCCCTTGGTGCGCTGGGCGCAATTTGTGCCGTGTTGATCGCTACGGTTCTTCACCTGAGCAGAAAGCTTGCAAAACAGAGTTATCAGTTGCAGCACGGCTTGCAAAACCTGCGGTACGAAATGAACACCAAGCTTTACCCGCTTGAAAAAAGCTTTTATACACAAATACACGGTAGCGAAGAAATTGTTTACGACGGTCGTGCCTTTGTTGATGCAAACGATTTTACTGGCAACGGTGCATTGGCTTGGGATTATGTGGCACACCGTTTCGCCGGCGGCAAGGGCGAGGGTTCACACGAAATAAAGGACAATGTTATCACCGTTAGCCGCAGCAACACAGCAGGCCGTTACGAATTGTATTTAAAACACTTTGTTTTTGACGGCGTAAACTGCAGCACGGTTCCCGCAAGCACATCGCAGGATATACGCAGGTTTCGCCTTACCTGTGAGGTAAAAAAACAAAACGCCTCACACTCGTTGCGATTTGTTTTTAAAGGAGAAGATTCGAAAGAAGTTTTAGATGAAAAAGATTACGTGGTCTTTAATCCCGATTGGGAAAAAGTAGAACTGCATTTTTGGGTTTCAGCAAAGGAAGCCAGCATTTTTCGTATTGATGACCTTTGTGTTTTGGAAGCCCCAAGCGCCGTTCAAATTCGCAATCTTGTGTTGATGGAAAAGAAGTAATCAGGAAAATTTTTCTTTTTAAAAATTCCAATCTTCGTCTTCTTCCTCGTCAAATTGCTCGTATTGTTCTTCCAGCGTGGCGTCAAAAGTTTCATAGCTAAACTCGTGGGCCCACTGTGCAGCGGCAAAAACAAAAGCGAAATTGAGGTCGTATAAATCGTCCTGGGCCAACCAATCTTCTTCTGTGGCTTTTAAAATCCAATCGTAAAAAAAACTGCCGCGTTTGTCGTAGCGGATGGCCGTTAGTTCTTCTTTTGGAATAACAAAGCGGTTAAGGTCGTCGCCCGTCCACTCAATACCGTTTTCCGTTATCGTCCAGTTTCCAAATTGCATGTTTCCTCCTTCTTAATTACACCGGCAATAGCACATAAAAACATGCGCCTTCGCCTTCGCTGCCTGTGGCATAAATATAGCCGTGATGCCGTTCGACAATTTTTTTGCACAAAGCTAATCCAAGTCCCGTGCCTTCATACCGGTCGCGGGAATTTAAGCGGGTGAAGGTTTTAAAAATTTTTTCGGCGTGTTCAGGCCTAAAGCCAATGCCGTTGTCGCAAATACTTATTTGTATAAAAGTTTTTTCTTTTTCAGCAGACGAAACTGCTTTCACGACCTTTCCCAAAACCTGCTTCACGCCGATGTTAATCAGCGGCGGCACGCCGGCTTTTGAAAACTTCAGCGCATTGGTAAGCAAATTGTAAAAAAGCTGGTTGAGCAAAACCGGCGAACCGTGCACTTCGGGTAAATTTTCTTTGTTGATGCGGGCACTGCTTTTCTGCAACACTACTTCCAGGTCACTTTCAATGTGGCCAATCAGTTCATTCAGAGCCACTTTTTCAAAAGAACTTTCCAGCGAGTTGATGGTTGAGTAATTGAGTACGCCGTCAATCAAACCAAACATGCGCTCGGCAGAGAACAACATTTTTTGAAGGTAAAGTTTACCGCGTTCAGGCAACATGGCCGCGTATTCTTCTTCCAGGCGACTGCCGAAGGTGCGCACCTTGCGAATGGGCTCTTTCAAATCGTGCGAAGCCACGTGTGCAAATTGCTGCAAGTCTTCGTTTGACCGTTGCAGTTCTGCATTGATTTCCTGAAGCTGCCGGTTCAGTTCTTCGAGTTGCTGCGCAGCCCTTTTTTGTTCGGTTATGTTTCGTACGGTAACGGTCACGCCTTCGTCCATACGTGCCAGCGAAAGGTGAAAGTAAAGTTCATCGTTTTGCTCTTTGTGAACAATTTCCCGCTGTCCGCCCTCGCCGGTTTCAATGAAATGAATCAGGTAACCAAAGGCGCCGTTTTCAAATGCTTGCGGAAAAACCTCGCTTACACTTCTCCCAGTTATATCAACAGGCAGCATTCCCAGATCTTTTGACACCATGTTGTTGATGAAGGAAATGCGAAAATCCACAATCTCGCCCTGCCGGTTACGGATGGGTGAATAAGTGGTAATGCCGTTTTGTGTGGTGTCAAGCACCGATTGCAGAAAGGCTTGCGACTGTTGAAGCTCCGTTGTGCGTTCTGCCACCAATCCCTCAAGAGTTGAAGCGAGTTTGCGGTAACGGGCTTCACTTTCCTGTATCGCCTGCGTAGAAAGGATTTCATCCGTAACGTCCATAATCGCCCCAGTAAAGCGGTAGCGTTCTCCATTTTCGTTCAGCAACACTTTACCGGTTGAACGCATCCAGCGTATAGCACCGTCGTTTCGAATAACACGGTATTCAGCGAAGTAAGACGTTGGACTGTCGTGTTCAAACAAAACCCGGCGGTTGCGTTCAGCCACCCAATCGCGGTCAGCGGGATGTATGGAAGCAAGAAAGCGTTCAAACGTAAAGGGCTCGTCTTTGGGAAGATTGTAAAACCGGCGTGTGTGCTCCGATATGGCGGCAACGCCTGTACGAATATCATAGTCCCAAAGGCCGAGGCTGGCCGCTTCAATTACGAGGCTCAAACGTTCTTCACTCTCCAGTATTTTTTCTTCGGCACGTTTACGTTCGCCGATGTCTTCAACAACAGAGATGAAATATTTTGGCATACCGTCATCATGCCGTACAAGCGATACTGTAAGGTTAATCCACACAACACTTCCCGACCTGTGTATGTAACGTTTTTCAAGCGTATAGCTTTCTCTTTCGCCTGCCAACACTTCCTGCAACAACCGCAAATCGTCGTTTAGGTCATCGGGATGCGTGATGCGTTGAAACGTGGAAGAAAGAAGTTCTTCTTTTGTATAACCAACAATGGCGCAAAGACGCTCGTTGACATCAAGCCAGCTCCCGTCGGGTGATACGTGAGCAATGCCGACAGCCGCATTGTCGAAGGTGCTGCGAAAGCGTTCTTCACTTTGTTGCAAGGATCGTTCGGCTTCCTTCTGTTCCGTAATGTCAATGTTTACGCCGGTGCGGTATTCTACTTCGCCGTTGCTGTTGTAAAATGAACGCGACCGTCCTTGTATCCATCGCACTTCCCCATCGGTACGTTTTATGCGAAACTGGTATTCATAATCGCCTCCAGCCTGCCGCTCGTTTTGAGCTGTACCTTTTAAAAGATGCAAATCTTCCGGTAAAACAAAGCGGTGAAAATCCTTTATGTGACCGCCGAATTCTCCCGGCCTTATGCCGTAAAGCGCCAGTTGCTCCTTGCTCCAGGTAAGTACGTCAGCCTTTACATCCCAGTGCCAAACCCCGATGTGGCCAATGCTGATGCTTAACTCAAGCTGCTCCTTTGTTTTACGCAGCAGGATTTCTTCGGCTTCTTGCTTCTGCCGGTTAAATACATCCTCGGTGACATCGGTTACCAAAACCATAATGCGCTCAACCGCTCCGTTGAGCGCTTTCAGTGGCTGGTAAACCACGTTGAGCCAGATTGTTTCCGTCCCGTCGCTTCGTTTAATGAAAGTTTTGTGTTCGTTGAGCTTAAAAGGTTGCCCCGAAGAACGAACCCTGTCAAGAATATCCTGGAAGAATTGTGCTGAAGCCACTGTAACCACTTCAAAAACTGGCTTTTGCAGGAGTTCCTGCGGCGTTCTTCCAGTAATGGAGAAATAAAGGTCGTTGGCAAATTCAACAACGTATTGTGGTCCGTAAAGAACTAAGATAGCGGCCGGTGCCTGCATCAGCATGTTGTAAAACTCCCGCTCAATGCCGGCACTTTCCGGTAAAGAATCAGTGGTTGCGGGCAAATGTTCCGCCTGCGACAGAAGTAATTCGCTCATACTTTAGAAAGGCAATAAATATAAGCAGCAATCTAAATACAACATTGCCAATGCGGCAAAAACCTACAGGAGAAAACAGACGTTTCGGCGAAAAATATTGCATTACCGTGGGGCGTTAAAAATATTCTTTACGTTCGGGCGAATTAACTTTGTACAAATTAGATTTTAGCCGATTATTGCCCCCGGAAAACATTCCGTTTTACTCGCAACTATCCTACGATGAGCATACATTTTTCAAAGATTATCAAGGCCGGCGACCGCAACCGCGAATTTAATTTTACCCGCACTCACCGCGACGGAACTCGCTATAACGTAAATGTTCCGGATGAAAGAGGCAACCGCATTTTCTTTACCATGCAGCAGGAAGGAAGTTCCTGGAAAATCATTATGGATATTTTACCGCCCTGGGTACTGGCTGCTGAAGAAGAATTGGGCGCTGCAATTGAAGAAGAAACAAGAGCAACTCTCGCGAAAGACGGAAAAGGCAAATAAGGGCCAGCAGTAAGCCCTCCGGCCAGCATTCAAAAGCTGCACATACAACCACAAAATCCTGATTGCATATCAAAAGCGTTTACGCTTTGCAGTACAATCTTACGGATGCCGATACCGAAAGTTCAGAATCCAAAGTGTGCCTGTATTTTCCGCTTTTCTGCCAGCACATCGCAGAGAATTTAAACCATAAGCTGTGCGTTGCTACGATGGAAGTAAATTACGTCTCTCCTGCGTCATCGGCTATCCGCAAGAGTTTTGACAGAGAAACGATAAGTAGTGCATTGAGATATTGATCAAGCAAATACAAAGGCCAGAAGAGAGGCGTAACAAAACGCCGCATACTTTACCGCTTGGACATTTACTTTTGTCCTTTCAGGGTTACTGTCCGCTATGTCAATCATGCTAACCTTGCGGGTCAAATTAATTCTTGTGTTGCCTTCTACCTCTTTGCCCTGAACTGTTCTTTCGTTTGCTCAATACCAAGAACAACGTACACGAGTGCAACGCTAGTAAAGCCCAATAGTTCCAATGCCGCTGGGCTCAAAAAATTTTAATCGCTTCGTTGAAAAATCTTTTGCACAAACTACGCATAACACAAAAGGCGGCCAGGAGAAATGGCATTATTTTTTAATTAACAACTGTGTACAAGTAACTACAATTTTTTAACACGATGTGTTCTATCTTGTAGCAAAGAAAAACTTGTGTAATAAGCCGGAACGAACCGGATTGGTAACTGTAAATCTAACCTACATTGAGAGAGACAATTATTAACCTTGAAACCGTTAACCCTATAGAGTTCTTTGGTGTAAATAACGGCAAACTAGACATTCTGAAAAAAAAATTCCCCCTCCTGAAAATCCTTTCCCGCGGCACGCAATTAAAGCTCAGCGGCGCACCGGAGCAGGTGGATGGAGCAAAGGAAAAGATTGATCTTATTGTGCAATATCTTCAACGCAACGGCCACATGAGTGAAAATTATTTTGAACAGATTTTGGGCGGTGACGATGCTGAAACAATTGACAACTTCGTAGAGCGAAATCCGAACGACATTCTAGTGTTTGGCCCCAACGGCAAAACCGTTCGTGCCCGTACTGCCAACCAAAAACGGTTGGTGACCGCTTCGGAAAAGAACGACATTGTTTTTGCGATTGGTCCTGCTGGTACGGGTAAAACCTATACCGCTGTTGCAATGGCAGTAAGAGCACTAAAGAATAAGGCTGTAAAGAAAATTATTCTTACACGTCCCGCGGTGGAAGCCGGCGAAAGCCTTGGTTTTTTACCGGGTGATTTAAAAGAAAAGATTGATCCTTACCTGCGGCCTTTGTACGATGCGCTGGACGACATGATACCGGCTGACAAACTTGGGTACTACATGAGCACCCGCACCATTGAGATTGCGCCGCTGGCGTACATGCGCGGCCGTACGCTCGACAATTGCTTCATCATTCTGGATGAAGCACAAAACGCGACCGACCTGCAATTAAAAATGTTCCTGACCCGTATCGGTGCGGCCGGCAAGGCCATTATCACCGGCGATCTCACGCAGGTGGATTTGCCCAAAAACCAAAAGAGCGGTTTGGCAAAAGCCAGCCGTATTTTGAAAAATGTTGACGGCATTGGATACATTGAATTAGACGAAGAAGACGTGGTGCGCCACAAACTGGTGAAGGCCATTTTAAAAGCCTACGACAAAGAGCACCAACGGGAAATGGAAATAGAAGAACACGAAAAAAAGGAACGCAAAGAGCGTCGCTATTATGACAGGGACAAGGAGCAACAAGCTTAAGGCTCTGCCTAAGGAAAGAAAAAGTGCCTTCAATTGAAGGCACTTTTTCTTTTTATGGTTTCCGGTTCACGCTTCATAAAAAAGAACAACCGCCGCAATCCTTCGACTTAACCTCTTATTCTTCACCTTCTCCCTAACCTGTTTTTCAGTTAGTTTTGCGCCATGCTGAAAAAAATCGTTTTCAATACATGTCTGCTGCTGCTTGTTGCCTGTAACAACGACAGCGAAAGCACGTCTGCCGCACCGCCGGAGAACGACGTGGACGCTGCACGCACCTTCATCCGCAGCGCATTGGACGGACGTTGGAAAGATGCAAAACGGTTGATCGTGCAGGATTCAATCAACATTGGCGACCTGGATGCAACCGAGCAGAATTACACGCAGCACATGAACGTAACTGATCAGCGCGGCTACCGTGAATCGCAGATACGCATCTTTGACACCAGAAAGCAGGGTGATTCGATCAGCATCGTCACGTATGCCAATACATACAAGAACCAGAAAGATTCCATTAAAGTGGTAAAGCAAAACGGGGCTTGGCTGGTGGACTTGAAATATTCGTTTCCAAACAACCGGCAGCAATGATGCAGATCGTTGTTGTAGCCGTGGGTGGAGCGGCGGGAAGCGTTTTGCGTTATACCCTGCAGAAGTGGATAAACGAAACGTACCTGCAAAGTTTTCCGCTTGCAACGTTTCTTATCAACGTTACCGGCTGTCTTTTAATTGGAATTTTTTATGCAATGGCAGAAAAGGGAAACCTGTTAACACCGCTCGTCCGCCTGCTGCTGGTTACCGGGTTTTGCGGCGGCTTTACCACGTTTTCTACGTTTGCTTTTGAAAACATGAATCTGTTGCGAAGCGGCGATCTTTTTTACTTTGCCTTGTACGCTTTGGGAAGTTTGGTTTTGGGTGTGTTGGCCGTGTATTTGGGCGTTTTTCTCGTTCAAAAAATTGGCGCATGAACCTTCAAGGAAACGCAAAGCTGTTGCGCATTTTTACCGGCGAAGACGATCGGCTTGGCCACCACCTGCTTTATGAAAAGATTGTTCTGGCGGCAAGAGAACAGGGCATTGCCGGCGCAACCGTCATCAAGGGCATTTTGTCGTACGGCGCCAGCAGCCGCCTGCACCGCTCCCGTTTGATTGAACTCTCCGAAGACCTTCCCGTGGTGATAGAAATAGTAGACAGTGCTGAGAAGATAAACGCCTTTTTTCCCTTGGTGAACGATTTGTTTGAACAATGTGGCAAAGGCGGATTGATAACGCTTGAAAACGTTGATGTGATTTACTACCGTTCAAAAAAACAAGCATGATAAAACACGTAATTCATCCCTGGCACGGCGTCTCCTACGGCGAAGACGCACCAAAGATTGTAAAGGCATTGATTGAAATTTCGCAAGGCTCGCGAACAAAATATGAAATAGACAAGGAAACGGGTTTGCTCAAATTAGACCGCGTGATTTACTCGTCGTTTCATTACCCGGTCAATTACGGTTTTATTCCGCAAACGCTTGGCTGGGATGGCGATCCGCTTGACATTCTGGTATTGTGCAGCCAAAGCATTCAACCACTATGTTTGGTGGATGCCACCGTCATCGGTAACATGCAAATGATTGACAGCGGCGAGTACGATGACAAGATCATCGCTGTGGCTGCAAACGATCCATCGGTAAACCACATTACCAATATGGAAGAACTGCCACGGCATTTCATTTCCGAATTGCGCAATTATTTCGAGCAATACAAGGTGCTGGAGAGTAAAGAAGTGCGCATTGAAAACTTCCAGGACAAGGACGATGCCTACCGCATCATTAACGAAGCCATTGCGCACTATAAAACTCAATACGCATAAACGTGTCAACCAAAAAAACAACCATGTCGGGACAAATTGTTTTGCTACTCTTGCTCATTGGTTTGGCGGCCGGCATTCTGAGCGGACTTGTAGGCGTGGGCGGCGGCATCATCATCGTTCCCGCCCTGATGTTTTTTGTAGGCTTCTCGCAAAAAGAAGCACAGGGAACTTCGCTCGGCCTGTTGCTCTTGCCCATTGGTATTTTAGCCGTTATCAATTATTACAACCAAAAACTAATTGACGTAAAAGTAGTGGGCATGATGGCTTTGGGCTTTTTGGTTGGCGGCTATTTGGGCAGCAAGCTGGCATTGGTTATTTCGGAAAATGCCTTGAAGAAAATTTTTGCCGTGGTGCTTTTTTACACGGCCTTCAAGATGCTGGGTTTTGATTTGGTTGCGTTTGTTGCCAACGGCATTAAAAAAATCTTTTAGCGGTTTTATTTATCTTGTCAGGCAAACTAACTGCTATGACAAGAACCTTTATTTGTCTTTTTTTCGTTGCCTTTCTTTTGGCTTTGAAATCTTATAGTCAACAGAAAGGAAGCCTTGAAACCATTATCAAAAAATACTTCTTTGCAATTCCCCCGGATGGCCATACCTCAACTTGGCTGCAAGAACTTACGGTTAACAAAGATTTGATTGTCGTGCAGCCAGCAAAAGGAGATTCTGCACTGGGTATTTTAATGCGGGGATTTCTGCAGAATTGGCCAGTTTTTGAAAAAACCGACAGCATTAAATTTTATGCGGGAAACAGCACTTACCGATACACCCGTTTTTTTAACGGTGCGGTTACGAGCAAGGATACCCAGAACTTCAACTTTTTTCGAGAGATATTCTACTTCCCGCTAGACCGGATAAGCCGCAAACAATGGAAAGAAATTCATACACCGATCATCAATGACTTTAAGAAGATCCTGCACGTTGCTTACCTCTCAAGATTCGACTCACCGACTGAGTTAGTTACGTTTAGCAAAGGATACGGTCTGCCAACAGAAGACCCTATGGTTTCGCTGGAGTATGGGAAAATAGAATCCCGAAATATTTATTTTATTGATCTGGATCTTCATATTAAAAAGAAAAGCGGCGAATAGAGTGCATTACATGCGTTCGCTCTCCTGATAGTGAATTCAAAATTCCGTTTGCGTCAATCTGATCAATTCTCACCTCTCCCGAGGCATGAACAATCTTTCCTTCATTCAGTACAATGCCCACATGCGTCACTCTCCCTTTTTCATTTTGAAAAAAAGCCAAATCACCAAGCTGCGCTTCGGGTAAAGAGGCAACCGCAGTGCCTTGTTCTGCCTGCAAATACGCATCACGCAAAAGCTTCACCCCAAAGAGTTTAAAAATTTGCTGCGCAAAGCCGCTGCAGTCGGTGCCGTAAACCGATTTGCCGCCCCACAAGTAAGGTGCGTTTAAATAAGGCTGATAAGCAGCTTCCAGCGACTCAACCGTTAACTTCTGTTGTTTGCTGTTCCATGTTTGCTGCGGTTGGAGAAGATAGGTCAGATCAAAGCCCGCCGCTTTAAAACCAAAGCCGCGCTGTTGAAAAACAGAACTTCCGTAAGGCACATAAAGCATTGTGTTGTTCTTTGTAGCCGGCGTAGCGAAACTTGCCGTGTAAACATCCGTTTGTAAGATTTCGTTTCCGTTCACGGCCGATAATTGTTTTGCCTGCACCCAGCCTTCGTAACCGTCATAATCGCATTTGACAAGCACAAATTCATTCTTCTCCTCTCCCGTTTTTACGTATTCGCCAAACAAAAGTTGGCTCACCATTTCGCTGCGGTGCGACGGTTCCTTGCGCATAGGTATCACCGGTAACAAACAAATAGCGGTTTGCATGAAATTCATAAAGTTTTGTTGTGCAAATTTGCAGCCGTTGCATCAAAGTGCAAGGGAAACGTGAGACGTCAAACGTGAAACCGCAGTTCGCGTGACAAAAACGGTCTTCACGGTTTCACTTCTCAACATTCATGAAGACAGCTCGCTACGACCATATCACCGACGCAGAACTCCTGGATTATTTCTATGCCGATGGCAACGGAGAATGGATCGGCATTTTGTTGCAACGCTACACGCTTTTGTTATTGGGCGTTTGCATGAAGTATCTCAAAGACGAAACGGAAGCAAAGGATTGCGTGCAGCAAATTTTTTTGAAAGTGCTTACCGAAGTGCCGAAGTATAAAATTGACTACTTCAAATCCTGGTTGTACATGGTGGCAAAAAACCATTGCCTCATGCGCCTGCGCGACAAGGGAAACCGTGCAGTAAAAGAACTTAGCGACAACCACGCAACAGATGCGGAAGCCGACAAGCAGCTTTTACAGGAAAACGAAACCACGTATGAAATGCTGGAAGAAGCCATTGCGGAACTCAGCGAAGAGCAACGAAGCTGCGTTACGCTTTTTTACCTGCAAAAACAAAGCTACCAGCAGATTGCTGACCGAACCGGTTATACGCTGATGCGGGTAAAAAGCTACATCCAAAACGGAAAACGTAATTTGAAAATAATTTTGGAGCAAAAGCTCAAACAAAGCGGCCGCACACGAGGATGAAGGAAAATTTAAAAGACATATTGTCCCATTTGCACTCCGAGGTTGACCAGGAAGAATTGCTAAAATACCTTGAGGGAAAGCTGTCTGCCGAAGAACAACACGAGTTGGAGAAGAACGCTCTTGATGATCCTTTTGAAGCCGATGCGCTGGACGGTTTGCAGGACATTTCGAACAAGACCAAAATTGCCGCACTGGTAGAAGACCTGAACCGCGACCTGAAAAAGAAAACGGCAAAAAAGAAAAACTTGCCGCACCGCCGCGAAGCAAAACTGGAACCCTGGCTTCTTATCACCATCATCATCGTCTTGCTTGTGGTGGTGCTTGGCTACATCATCATTCACAAGTTAAAACAGCCTTAGTTGCGGAACGTTGTTCGTCATTTCACGTGGCGGTGCAACGGAGCTGTAACGCTGCACCGTTTCATCGCTGCGGTTGCTGCGTGAATTTGCTCAATACCGAACAAAGCGTACACGAGTGCGACGCAAGTAAAGCTTAATGGATAGATGAACGCCTGGCCAAAAATTCATTTTCCTTTTCCCAGAAAAATAATGCGAAGCGTGTGCAGCATGATTTTAAAATCGAGCAGGAGCGAAATGTTTTCGATGTACACCAAATCAAACTTGCTGCGGCGAATCATCTCGCCTACGTTTTCGGCATAGCCAAATTGCACCATGCCCCAAGAAGTCAGGCCCGGCTTTACTTTCAGCAAATATTTATAATAAGGAAATTGCGGCACGATTTGGTCAATGTAAAAACGCCGCTCGGGCCGCGGACCCACAAGGCTCATGTCGCCCTTGAGAATGTTCCAAAGCTGCGGCAACTCATCAAGCCGCCACTTGCGCATGGTTTTTCCCCAGGCTGTAATGCGCGGGTCGTTGTCGGATGAAAGGGAAGGGCCGTTTTTCTCCGCGTTCACGTACATTGAACGGAACTTGTACATTAAAAAAGGTTTGCCTTTATAGCCAATTCTTTCTTGTTTGTAAAAAATATTGCCCGGCGATGAAAGCCTTACCCGCAAGGCAATGAAAAGGAAAAGCGGCGAAAGAAAAAGCAGCGAGAAAAAAGCCGCCAACACGTCCACCACTCTTTTGATGTTTTGTTGCCATTCGGGCATCAGACCGGTTTGCAAATCAATGAGCACGGCGCCCAGTACGTTGCTTGTGCGGACGGAACCGGAAAGAATATCGAGTGTGCTGGCTTCAATCTTAACCGCCACGTCTTTTTCCGACAACCGAAAGATGAGGCTTTCCAACAAAGCCTGTTCTTTTTTTTCAACGGCCAATACAACCAAGTCTGCTTTCGCTTTGTCAATGATCGCTTCAATATCCGTAACAAAACCGAGTAAGGGCAAGTCTTGTGTGACCGCGCTTCTTTCGGTTGAAGAAGAAACAAAACCAGCAACGTGATAACCTTCTTCGCGTAAACTCTTACGGGCCTCTTTGTACACACGTTGTACGTGCAGCGGTGAGCCCACGATAACAGCGGTAAACTGCACCTGGTTTTTTACCAGTTGTTTTTTCGCGGTGTTTAAAATGGCAATGCGGCCCAGAACCGTGAAAAAAACCTGGCAGGCAAGCAGGCTGAAAAAACTTTTGTAGTAATAACCGTAATCGGCTTTAACGTCGTCGAGCAGGAACAAAAAAAACAATACCGTACAACCAATGATGGAGCAGATGACGGTGTTGGTGATTTCGGCCAGTCTTGACTTTTTGTAAACGGACCGGTAGGCACCGGTTAAGCCGTAAAGAACGAGCCAACCTGCCGGAATAAAAACAACGCCGAGCCAAAACTTGTGGTCAACCGTAAAAGCCTCCTGCAGGATGGATTTGCGGACAAAATAAAAAACGGCCCATGCAAGCGATGCGGTGAGGTAATCAAGAATGGCGTAGAGATACGAAGGAATAATTTTTTTCACCAGCATCGGCTTAGGTGGCGGTGAGGTTGTAATGGATCTTTTGTAAAATCTGGTGTGCTACTTCCATGGCACGGTAACCGTCAATTTCGTTCACTACGGGTTGCGTGTTGGTTTGAATGGCATTGACGAAAGCTTCTAATTCTTTTTTTATGGCGTTTATCTGTGGCACTTGTGGCGAAGCAATGGCAATGGTTTTGGTGCCGTTCGGTGTTTCAATGTCAAAGGCAAAAACGTTTTCGTCTTCGCTTGTTTTTAATTTGATGACTTCCGCTTTTTTCTCCAGAAAATCTACGGCAATGTAAGCGTCTTTTTGAAAGAGCCGCATCTTGCGCATCTTTTTCATGCTAATGCGGCTGGAGGTTAAATTGGCCACGCAACCGTTGTTGAATTCAATACGCACGTTGGCAATGTCCGGCGTGTCGGTCATAACAGCCACGCCGCTTGCGGAAATATTTTTTACGTCGCTTTTTACGATGCTTAAGATGGCATCAATGTCATGTATCATTAAATCAAGAATCACACTCACTTCCGTGCCCCGCGGATTGAACTGCGCAAGCCTGTGCACTTCAATGAACATCGGATTCAGCTTCTGCTCCTGAATGGCCAGGAAAGCAGGATTGAAGCGCTCCACATGTCCCACCTGGAATTTTATTTTCGATTCCTGCACCAGTTTCACCAGTTCCTTTGCCTCGTCCATTGTGTTGGCCATCGGCTTCTCCACAAAAACGTGTTTGCCTTGCTTGATGGCTTTTTCACAAAGCGCAAAATGGTATTGCGTTGGCGTTACAATGTCAATGGCGTCACAGGCATTCAGCAAACTTTCTTCATCGGCAAAACGTTTTAATCCGTACTTCTCTTCCACTTCTTTCGCCACCGCATCGTCCGGATCAAAAAAGCCCACGAGGTTTACGCCGGTCGTTTCCTTCCAGTTGTTCAGGTGAAATTTTCCCAGGTGGCCCGTACCAAATACCCCAACGTTTAACATGCCGCCAAAGATAAGCCGCAACCCTGTGCGGTTTTGGAGGGTTTATCAACAGACGTCAACAAAAAGCCCCGGCACGAACCGGGGCATTCAGTTATAGCAGTGTGATGTTTACAATTTGGTAGCGCTGACATACGTAGCTCTCGGCCCGTCTATGGCCGCGTCCATTCTTGTTTTTTGTCCCGACGTAAACATATACATGCACGCGTCGTCGGTATAATCCATGTAATTCATCCATTGCATGAGTGGCCTTTTCTTGCAACTGCTTTGGAGATTAACGGCCGGACAACCGTAATTGGCGGCAGGGTGCAGCGGTGTGTCGTCAACATAATCGTTGCCGCAGTGCGTATCTCCCCAAATGTGGCGAAGGTTAAACCAGTGGCCAATTTCGTGGGTGGCGCTGCGGCCTTTGTTGTAAGCCGAATACAAGGCATAGGAAGCGGTGGTTCCGAATCCCTGGTAATCTATCACTACGCCATCGGTTAACACATTGCCCCCGGGAAATTGTGCATAACCCAACAAACCGCTGCTTAAGTCACAGACCCAAAGGTTGAGTTTTGTACTGGGCGATTCGGGATCCAGGCCGCCTTGCGAGGTTTTCTTTACGGCATCGTTGGTTCCAAAACTTCCCGCGCCGCTTTTGCGGTTTACATCGTTCGTCCAATCCTGAACATAAAATTCAATCTGGCAATTGGCCACGCTGTTGTAAGAATACCCGGCTAAGTAAACCGAAGTATTGGACAGTTCGGAATTCGATTTACCGTAGTCATGGTTCAGCACATCCAATTGCGATTGAATTTGTGCTTGCGTTACAATGTTGGCATCGGGCAAAACAACGTTCACCACAACAGGAACGTAAAGTTTACCCGCGAAGCGGGACATTCGGCTGTCCTGAAAAGTAGCGGTCTTTCGCTCCAAATCTTCCAGCCTGCGGGCCCGCTCCGGATCGGTGCGAAGTTGTTCTTCCAATACTTCCATGGAACCGCATTTGCGCATTCCTTCTGTTGAGGTTGACGAGGGATCGTCGGGAGTTTGCGGCAGGCTGGTCTCGTTTTTTTGACAGGAAACAATGAGCAAAACGGCGCCCAAAACACTCAGGCTAATTTTTTTCATGGTGTGTGTATTTGTTATCAGGTTAGGAATGAAATGACAGCTTCAAGATAGGGAGAATTGTTAAGAAAAAGCAAAAGAGAAATTTTGTGCTTGTTCACTCGCAGGCTGGCGAAAGGGTTCGCCAGCCGCAAACCGGTGGCAAGCCCCCGGGAGTTATTTTTACGTCTTTTAAGGCAGAGGAATTATCAAAAACGACGCGGCTCTTTTGTCGTCCGCTTTTTATTTTATGAGTTTACTGGACGTATCGCACATAAGCTACCGGAATGAAGAAAGCTTTGTGCTGAAAGAAATAAGCTTCACACAACAACCCTTGCAGAATATCGGGCTTGCCGGCGCTACGGGCTCGGGAAAAACAACGCTGCTAAAAATTATTGCGGGTTTGATTGAGCCAACCATCGGCGCCGTTCTTTTTAAAGAAGAAAGAATAAAAGGTCCGAACGAAAAATTATTACCGGGCCATCCGTCAATTGCTTATTTGTCTCAATATTTCGAGCTGCGAAATCACTATCGTGTGCAGGAAATTTTAGACATGGCGAAAAAAGTAGCCGACAAAGAAGCGGGCATCATTTACGAAGTCTGCCGCATTGAGCACTTGCTCAAGCGATGGACGCACCAGTTATCGGGCGGCGAAAAACAACGCATTGCGCTGGCGCGATTGCTGGTTACATTGCCCGAACTTTTGTTACTTGATGAACCGTATTCCAACCTCGATCCCCTTCATAAAAACATTTTAAAAAACGTAGTGCTGGATTTAAGCGAAGAACTTAATATCACTTGCATCCTCGTTTCGCACGATCCGCTGGACACGCTTTCCTGGGCCAACGAAATCATCGTGTTGAACGAGGGCAAGCTGGTGCAACAAGGTTCGCCCAAACAAGTTTATAACAATCCCCTTGACGAATACACCGCAGGTTTGTTTGGTAAATACAACTTGTTGACACCGGCGCTTGCCAAAGCACTTTCACAACATTCTGACGTTGCCATGCAGGACATTGGGCGCTTTCTTCGCCCCGAAGAATTTTCATTGACAACAGAAGGCGAGGGACTAAAAGCAACCGTGAAAAACGTAAAGTTCATGGGAGGCTATTGCGAGCTTGTTTTAAACACACTGAACAGCGACCTCATACTGCACAGCCACGAAACAAACATCACTAAGGGAGACGATGTATATGTTGTTTTGTAGAGAAGAGAGCACGAAGCGCAGACTTTCTACGCTTCAATGAAATGTATTCCTTGTTATTTTAGAAAACGTCTGCATCCATAAGCTTTCTGTATTTCGCATACATTTTTTTGGCGACGATTATGGCATCACCGTGTGTTTGTTGAGCGTAATCTTTTCGTTCATTCACCCAACTCCACTCCCATTCTTTTATCGAATGGATAAAGGCATTTGTATCCAGGTTCTTCTTATTGCGCAATGCCTCCTTCGCCTTTGCAAAAAATTGTTGCCAGCGCGGTTTGTAAAAATCATTGAGTAAGCCACTCCATTGCCTGCAGGAATATTCATTTAGCGGACAATCCTTGTTGCCCCAAAGCGTGATGAGGTCTTTCGCATTCATTTCGTACAGCGCTTTTTCTTTTACCGTTCTTCCCCAGCTTCGTGCAGCGGCTACCCAGGGACCTAACAAAAATTCTTTTCGCGTAGCCAACAACTCGTCCATGTCTTCGATCAAATCAATAAACTGCTGGCTGTAGTTTTCAAACGCAGCGAGGTTATTGTCAGCGTAAGCGGCAACGAATTTTTGGTGCAAGGGCAAGGCATAATTTGCCAAGACCTGCCGCGTTAAATCAACAAGATCGTACTGGTAGCCATCGCTGTTTGTGCAGCTTGCCGATGCCTTCAGCAAAGCATCCCATGCCGGTAGCAAATCCTTTGCGTTGTAATTCAATTTTGTTTTTGTCCAACGCGTAAACGAATCAAAGGTTGGCCTGCTCTGCAAGATGGATTCTGCGCCGTCGCGAATGTATTTGTCGGCAGGAACGGTATAAACAGTTCGGTTTAAAATCTCCCACGCGGTTAGTGCATCGTTGTTGTTTATACCGTAGCGATTGCGAAGGTATTGCGGCAACCAAATGTTCAAATCAATTACTTCATTTCGCCAGGTGTTGGCCGTCATCAGTTCGTAAAGCACCGGGTTCTGTTCAATGGCTTCCATCGTCAAACCAATGCCTTGCAACTTGCCGCTGCCCGCATCATGCAACGCCTTGGCGGGTTCGGTTGCTGCGGTCTCCATCCGTCCAAACAAATTGTTGTTGCCGCCAAAATTGTTAAGCATGTTCCATATCCAGGGCTTGCCGTAAAAAGCAGCCGTTCGTTTCCACACGGGTTCAATCTCTGTTGCTAAATCCAGAATAATCATCTTGTCGTTGGGCACAGCTTTCAGCAAGGCTTCGGTTTGCGGTTCTTTCCAAAATTTACGGTCGCTGAAAAACAACCAGCCCTGCATTACCCACACCGCTGCCGTATCGGATTTGCGCATGCCTTCGTAAACGCTTGCACTAAGTTTGGTTAGAAAGGAAGGTTCATCCGATGGCGGTTCGTTCTCATTAAATGTATCGGCCGAATAAAAATGATCGGTGCCCAACATAACTGTTTGCTTCTCTAAAAATTTTTTGCCGATGCTTGCAAACAACGGATCGTTCGCATCGAGAATGTAGGTATCGCCAAAACCGCTTTTCCAGTTTGTAGTCTTGAGTTTTGCTGCCGGAAACTTTTTTTGAAAAGCTACGGGTACGTGTCCGGTAAATGCCGGCAATACCGGCTTCATGCCCAGTTCACGTTCGCGGGCCAAAATCTTTTTTTGCAAAGCAAAGTGCGATGTCATCCAGCTAAGCGGCAAGGGTCCGCCCCAGCCGTCAAGATTGCCCATCCAAAACCAGGCGAAGTAAGAAGGACCGCAGAAGAAATTTTTCAACTCGTCATCGGTAAAACCCATGTCTTTGTAAACAAGGTACCAGGTGTATTCTTCGCCGGTGATGGCCAACGGCAGGTTGATGCCGTGTAAGGCCATCCAATCAATTTCTTTTTCCCAGCGAGGCCAATCCCACCAGCTCATGCTGTAATTAAAGGTGCAGTAGTTTAAATAGTAGCGGTAATTGTAAGGTGTTTGCTGCCGGATTTTTTTTGCCGGAAGCGGAAGCGTTTTTGGCAAGGCCAGATTCACACCGTTCCATGTTATCTGGCAATGACAATATTCATCGAGGTAATGATAAAGTGCCGATGCAATCGCTACGCCGTTGTTGCCGCGCAAAACGATTTTTTTGCCGCGGCTTTCGATTTCAAAAACATCTTTGCCGTTTATTGCGCTCAACGGCTCAATGATGAATTGCGAAGCCTGCGCGGGAACGATTCGTTGCAACAAAGATTTAGAAGATGGTACGTTGAGTTGCGCAAAGGAAGTCTTTGCAGCAAACAAAACAAAAGCAAACAGGGCAAAACGCAGCAATTGAAAAAGAGTTTGCATTCAGGTTGGTAATTGGTTTACACTTTTAAGAACCATTTCTTTTGATAGAAAAAATACAACAGGGCAAATTGTATGACGGCAACACCCGTCCACACCAGCGCCGAATGCCAAATGGCAGGTGTTATGTTTATCAAACCACCGAACAAAAATTGCGAACTGTGTTCGAAATTTACAAGACCGTGTGCCGCCACGTAAATCAAAATTGAATTGGCGCCCATCCACACAAGCGGCATGCACCATTTTTTATAATCATTAACGTCTATTACGAAATAAAAAAGAGCAAATAACAAAACGCTCCATCCACCGGCGTAAAGCACATAAGAACTTGTCCACATGTTTTTGTTGACGGGATAAACAACATTCCACAACAAGCCGAGGCCTAACAAGACTAGGCCTGCAAGAAACAAAGTCGTTGCTTTTTTTATTCCCCTCCAATGCTTCGAAAGATTGCGCAAAAACTGCCCGGCGAAAACGCCCAGCAGCGCCGATCCGATGGCCGGTATCGTTGACAACAAACCCTCGGGATCGTAAACCTTTCGGTGCAATTTGCCCGGCAATAAAATGCGGTCAACGTAAGCTTCAAGATTTCCTTCTGGCGTAAGCACACCGCTTCCGAAGCCCGGCACGGGAATCAACATCATGGCCGCCCAATAACCTAGCAGCAGAAAAACAAACCACAGAATTTGTGTACGCAACCTGCAATTCAAATAAATGACGGCAGCAAAAAAGCAACTCAACGCAATGCGGCCAAGCACACTGGCAAAGCGTGTGGCGTCGTAGCCTTTCAATTGCAAAGCACCGTTTACCATCATGCCAAGAAGAAGGAGTACAATTGTTCGCTTGACAAGCGACCGGTAAATTTTTTTTCGAACAATTGATTTATTTGCGCCGGGCTGTTCCAATTGTTTTCCGAACGAATAAGGCATGGAAACACCGGCAATGAAAATGAACAAGGGAAAGATTAAGTCGTAAAACGTAAAGCCGTTCCATACGGTATGGTGCAACTGGTTGCTGATGGTGACAAAAAACCGTTCAACAAAACTCAAATCACCGGTCATCTTAATTTGCCAGTCAACGGTGCTTTGTACAAGCGAGTGTTTTTCTTTCACCACCGATGCAATGCCGTGCGCAATGCCTTCGCCGCAAACAATCCAGAACATATCAAAGCCGCGCAGGGCATCCAGTGACAGGAGCCGTGTGTTTGCTTTCTCTGGCTTTATCAGCGCCGTTTCTGCTTGCGTCTTTGCTTTTTTTCTGATGAGCGAAACGTTCATTGATGGATGATGAAAGGGTTGTGTTCCAAAATGCATGATGGTTTCTTTTACCGCACAGGATCATCGAATCATACATTTTAGAACACGACAAGTGAAAGAAATTCTGTTTTGGAAATTTAGCTAAAAAAAATCAGCAAACTTTTATCACCTCCATGTTGAGCAATGCTCCTAACTTTTCAATTTTTGAAGCAATGTGCCCAACGCCCACAGCGCAATGATGCGCAGGCCCATAACTGTTCCAATCGTTCACAAACTTTCTTGCACCAATTGGAAATTTATAGCGGCTGTTCGTGTTTCCAATTTGCAGGATTGGGCCCGGCACCGATTCACCTTCGGCCATCAATAAAAATAATCCGCCGGCCTTTTCCACTACCGAAAGCAGTGTTACCGGCCCGTTCTTCACCGACATCTCCACCGAAACGCCCTTGCCAACTTTGCCATGATAAACACCCAGCGGCCTCACTTTCGGCTTGCCTTCGGCAATGCGAATGTGGCCCGGGCCGTCGTGTCCCATGAGCACCACATCATCCGCAAAATCCATCGCGTAGTATTCGGTGAAGGAGCCACCGGCGCCAAAACTGTCCATGATTTTCATGGCCTGCGCATTTTTGATTTCGTATTCTCCCGCAACGGGGACACCGTTGGCCGTTAAAAGCGAATTGCCTAAAATGATGGAAGCAATTGCTTCTTCGTTATCGGGGTTGCCCGTGCCTTTGTAGTAATAAGCCATCGAGCCAAGTTTGTACCGCTGCACCAGTTTATCCAGCGCAACCGAAGTAACGGCAGCTTTCATTAATTCTTCTTCAGCGCAATCTTTCTGAACATCGAAAGCTTCATAAAAAACCCGCAGGCGGTCTTCTCGTTCATTGCTTGTAACCTCCTTGCGAAGGCTTGCTAATTCTTCCACTTCGATGAGTTCAATATGGCCGCCAAAACTTGCGTACTGTTGCGTGAGGTCGGTGTAAATGTCCAACATGCCTGAATAATAATGGCCCATGCAGCCCAGGCGATTGTAGAACATTATGTGCGCAACTTTTGCCGCTTCTACCCATTCTTTTATTTCGTTCCAGCACTCCGGATCGTTGTGTAAGATGCCGGTGATTTGGTGAAATTTTATGCCGGTGCGGCGAAACACATTGGCAATCTCCGGAACCGGACATGCCGAACAATAAGCCAGCCATTCGCCGGTCATCTTTGTGCGGTCGGTCATTGCGTTGAAGGCGGCGTAATCAATGGCCGCTTCGGGAGCAAGGTTTAAAACAATCACCGGTACGTTGGCCCGCTGCACAACCGGCAACACAGTAGCGGACAAAGCATAGGTGGTGACGTACAAAAAAATAAGTTCGACGTCTTCGGTTTTGAATTGTCTGCCGGCGGCAAATGCTTTATCGGCATTGTCCACCAATCCTGCATTAACCACCGAAGGATGAATGGCGGAAAGCTTTTCGTGCACCGTGTTCAGGTAACCTTCCAGTCGTTCTTTCAGTCCGGAAAATTGCGGCCAATAGGTTTCCAGGCCAATGCCGAATAAACCAATTTTTAGCGGGCTTTTATTCATTCAAAAATATTTGATGCCTACGGTTTGTTTCGTGTTCCTGTGTGCTGCTTTGAAAACGGGATGTCTTAACCAATCAGCGTTCCAATCAAGCCGGCAATTGCGCCGGGCGCCAACACCTTGTCAACGGCAAAGAGGTCAATGGCCGCTTGCGGCATGTACTGTACGTCGGCCGTGGCCGGATCTTGCACGACTGTTAAACCTTTGCGCCCTTTGATTTTTTTCAAGCCTTCGGCACCGTCGGCATTTGCACCCGAAAGCAAAATACCTACGCAGGCAGGCCCAAAAGTTTCTGCTACCGATTCAAACGTCACATCAATGCTTGGGCGGCTGTAATGAATTTTTTCCGAGCTGTCAAGTGAGAACCAATGTTGGTTTTCCATCAGCAAATGATAATCGGGTGGTGCCACGTAAAGATGATTGGGCAGAATGGGTTCTTTGTCTTCCACTTCTTTTACCGGCATGATTGTTCTTGCCGAAAGTAATTCCGTGAGCAACGAATCGGGTTCGTTTTTGCGGTGAATGACGATGAGAAAGGAAGTACTCGAACGCACCGGCAGAACCGGAACAATTTTGAGGATGGCGTCAAGACTTCCGGCCGAACCACCCATGACGATCATCTTGTATTTTACAGCATCTTGCGCCATATCTTTTCATTCCTTCCGATCGGCAGGTAATTTTTTGCCATTTTTGAAAACCGGATATTTTCTTTTGCGCCCAACACCAAAAAACCAAGCTTCTCCAAACTCTCGTCAAAAAGATTAAGCACTTTGTCCTGCAAAACCTTGTCGAAATAAATCAGCACGTTGCGGCAAAAGATGATTTGAAACTCGTTGAACGAGCGGTCGGATACAAGGTTGTGTGTGGCCGCAATCATTTTTGTCTTCAGCTTGTCGTCAAATTTTGCCCAATCGTATTTGGCTGTGTAGTAATCAGAGAATTGTTTTTTTCCGCCGGATAAAATATAGTTCTCGGAAAATTGTTTCATCTGCGACAACGGAAAAATTCCTTTCTGAATGTTTTCAATAACCGAAGGATTCAAGTCCGTTGCGTAAAGAAGAGATTTGTGCAAGAGGCCAGCCTCTTCTAACAAAATAGCCATCGAATAAACCTCTTCGCCGCTGGCGCAGCCGGCGTGCCAAACACGGATAAAGGGATGCGTGGCAAGAATAGGCAGTACTTTTTCCCGGATGGTTTTAAATGTCAGCGGGTCGCGAAACATTTCGGTGACGTTCACCGTAATTTGTTCTACCACGTGCGGCAAATAATCGGGTTCTCCTTTGATTTTGTAAAGCAGTTCAGCAAAGCTGGGCAAACGATCAATGACCATCAGGCGGTTTACGCGGCGCTTCAGCGAAGCCTTTGCATAATTGGTAAAATCGTAGCCGTATTTTTCAAACAACATGTTGAGCAATACGTCCAGGTCTTCATCCTTCACAATGATTGGTTCGGTTCTCATTTCAAATAATCGTTCAGTAATCCCACAAGCTTGTCCACATCCACGGGCTTTGACACATAATCCGAAGCGCCGGCCGCAAGACATTTTTCGCGGTCGCCGCTCATTGCCTGTGCCGTTACGGCAATAACGGGAATGTCCTTGTACCGGCTTTCGTTTTTTAGGCGGGGAATGGCTTCGTATCCATCCATGCCCGGCATCATCATGTCCATCAAAATCACGCCTACTTCAGTGCTTTGAAGAAGGCCAAAGGCTTCGGTCATGTCCGAAGCCGAAAGCGTAACAAAGCCCTTTGCTTTTAAAACAGCCGACAACGCAAAAATGTTGCGGCTGTCATCGTCTATGATGAGAACTGTTTTGCTCATGTTGTTGTTTTTGTGAGACGTGAAAGGTGAAACGTGAAACCGCAAAGTCATTCAATCCAAAGTTCACTGTGGTTTCACGTTTCACGTCTGCCGTCTCACGTCACTGATAAAGCCATACCCGCAATAACGATGTCAACTGGTCCACGTCAACGGGTTTGGTAATATAATCCGAGGCGCCTGCGGCTATGCATTTTTCCCGGTCGCCGGTCATGGCTTTTGCCGTCACGGCAATCACAGGAAGATTGCGGTACTTTGGCAAGGATCTAATTTTTCTTGTGGACTCATAGCCGTCCATTTCGGGCATCATCATGTCCATCAATACAAGATCAACTTTTGGATGCGCTTGCAATTGGTTCAACGCATCCTTTCCATCAATGGCTGAAACCACGTTGACGCCGTAATTCTCCAATGATTTTGTAATCGAAAAAATGTTGCGCACATCGTCATCGGCTACCAAAACTGTTTTCCCTTTCAACACTTCACCCAACTCGCCCAGCTTTTTGTATTTCGCTGTTCGCGGCTCCTTGTTATTCTCTTCCATGAGGTGAAGGAACAACGACACTTCGTCCAGTATGCGTTGATAGGAATGCGCCGTTTTCACTACGATGGAATCTGCGTATTGCTTGATCTTCATTTCTTCGACGTGCGATAAATTCTTGCCGGTAAAAACAATGATGGGAAGCTGTTCAAGACCGGGTGTTTTCTTCACGTCTTCCAGCACGTCGTACGAACGTTGTGCGGGAATGCCCATGTCCAGGATGACGCAATCTACATCGTTGCTTTTCAGTGCCTGCACGCCTTCGTCCACCGAGTTCTTTATTTCGGCGTTCACGTGATAGCTTTCTAAAAAATAAGCAAGCGCCTGGGCGTGCTTGGGATTTTCTTCTACAATCAAAACTTTCTTCGGATGCTTGCTTAAGGCTTGTTCAATTTTTTGAAACATCTCGCCCAGCTTTTCAAATGCCACCGGCTTGCTGATAAAATCAACGGCGCCTTTTGAAAGGCTCTTTGTTTTTACCTCATGCGACGACATCATGTGCACGGGAATGGGCCGCGTTGTTTTGTTGGATTTTAATTCTTCCATCACGTCCCAGCCGCTTTTTACCGGAAGCTGCACATCAAGCAAAATGCCAAGCGGCCTGAATTGTTTTGCTAGTTCAATTCCTTCGTCACCCCTTACCGCTACAATGCCTTTGTAGCCTTGGCTGCGTGTGTAATCAAGCAGCGATTTTGCAAAACCAGTATCGTCTTCAATAATTAAAATAATCTTGTCGTTTGCAACAATGTTTTTGCGGTCATCGGGAACAGACGCCGGAATCAGGTCAGTAACGTATTTTTTATCAGCAAAAAAGGCGTGGCCCTCTTCTTCTTTTACAAACATTGTTTCGGTAGTGGCCGGCAAAACTTCTTTTTGCAACGGTAGAAGTAGTGTGAATTCGCTGCCCTTTCCTTCTTCGCTTTGAAGCTTGATTTCGCCGCCCAAAAGTTTCGCCAGCTCGCGGCTGATGGAAAGGCCAAGGCCCGTGCCGCCAAACTCCCTGCGGGTGCTTCCATCGGCTTGTTGAAAGGCTTCAAAAATAGTTTGCTGTTTTTCTTTGGCAATGCCGATGCCGGTGTCTTTCACGGCAAAAGCAAGATCGTTATCATGTTTCGAAACAGTGACCGTCACCGAACCTTTTTTCGTGAACTTAAGTGCGTTGGAAACAAGGTTGCGCAGAATTTGTTCAACCCGTAAATGATCAGTTTCAAGAACAGCGGGAACCTCGCCGTCAACCTGCACAACAAAACCAATTCCTTTGTCTTTTGCCAGTGGCGCAAACAGAACTTCCAGTTCACTCGTCAAATTTTCCAGCCGCACGTCGCCTATCTCCAGTTCCATTTTGCCCGATTCGATTTTGGAGAGGTCAAGGATCTCGTCAATCAGCGTGAGCAAACCTTTGCCTGAACTTTGAATGACGTTGGCGTACTCTATTTGATCCGCGGATAAATTCTGTGCGTGATTTTCGGAAAGCAACCGCGAAAGAAGCAGAATGGAATTGAGCGGTGTTCTTAGCTCGTGTGACATGTTGGCCAGAAATTCCGATTTGTATTTGGTGCTCAACGCAAGCTCTTCGGCCTTTTTTTGAATGGCGAGGTTGCGTTCCAAAATGGTTTCGTTTTTTTCTTCCAGCAGGCGGCTGCGTTCTTCCAGTTCGGCATTGGCCTGTTGCAATTCTTCCTGCTGCACCCGCAGTTCTTCTTCCGAAGATTGCAGCTTTTCGGCCTGCGCTTCCAGTTCAGCGTTGATGTTTTCCAATTCGCTGTGTTGTGCCTGCAATTCTTCGGATTGTGTTTGCGTTTCGTGCAAAAACTCCTGCAAACGCTGGTGGTCGCGGGCACTGTGAATGGCCATGCCGATGTTGAAAACCGCCGTTCGCAAAAACTCCTGCGCCACGCTTGAGTAATCGTGCAGCGAGGCCAATTCAATGATGCCTTTGAAACGCGTTTCGTACATCACCGGTACGGCAATGATGGCTTTGGGTTTTAACGAACCGGCCGAAAAGTCAACGACAAGTTCCGCTTCGTCAACGGGCTGCAAAAGCACTTGCTTGTGGGTTAAGGCCGACTGGCCTGCAAGGCCTTCGCCAAATTGAATCTCCGTTCTGGCAAGAGTTCTGTTCAGGTTGACGCTTGACGAAACTTGCAGCGTAAGGTCGTCCGTTGCCAGGTAAAAAACACCCACGGCCGACCGGGTATAGTTAACAAGATATTGAAGTACCCTGGACGTAAGCGCTTCCAAATTTTTTTCGCCAATCATCATTTCGTTCAGTTCGGCAATGCCGGTTTGCTGCCATTCTTTGTCGGCCAGGTTGGTAAATGAATAATCAAGCGACTCGGCCATCTTATCCAGCGAAGTTGCCAACACGCCGAGGTTTTCTTTTTCTGTTTCGGTGACTCTTGTGGAAAAATTACCGGCCGCAATTTTTGCCGTAATGTTTTCGATGATGTGGATGCGCTCCGAAACTTCGTGATTCTTTTGCTGAAGTTCTTTTTGCAATTGGGCCCTCTTCTCAAAATCGGTGTTCACACGCAAAAAAGAAATGACCGTAACCAAAATAGCAAGCAGCGAAGCAACAACAATAAAGATGGGCGTGGAAGACGTGAACTGATTCAGTCTGGCCGTTCGTGCTTCGAGCGAGGCTTGCTCGCGGTTCACCATTTTTTTTACGATGTTGCGGGCACTGTCCATGTACACTTTGCCGGCAATCAGCGAAGCATCCGTAACGGTTTCGCCTTTTCGCTTTTGATCAATCAACTGGTTCAGGATAACAAGCCGCTTTGTTATAACCTGTCGTAAAAGATCGCAATCCACTTGCTGGCTTGGATTGTCAGCGGTTGCTTGCCTTATATCGCTTAGTAAAGAAGCGGCACGTTCCTGTGCGCCGTTGTACGGCTCCAAAAACGCATCGTTGCCGGTCAGCAAAAAACCGCGCTGGCCGGTCTCGGCGTCTTTTAAAACCGAAAGGGTGTTTTCCAGTTTGTTGATGATGCCGTGTGTATGTGTAACCGCTTGCTGATTGTACAGCAAGTTGGAAATGCTGATGTAAGAGGCAACGGCGCTGACGATTAACAGCAACAGCGACAGGCCATATCCTATCAGTAAGTTTCGTTTAAAAAGCGTCATTTACGGAAAGTTTATCGGTGCAGGATGGGTTGTGCGGAAACAAGGCTTTGTTGCAACGGTAGCAGTACGATAAAGGTGGCGCCTTCGCCCTCTTTTGTTTTCGCCGTCACAAGGCCGTTGTGCTTTTCGATGATTTTTTTAACGATGGCCAGGCCAATGCCGGTGCCTTCGTATTCGCTTCGGCCGTGAAGCCGCTGAAAAAGTGTAAACACCTTGCCCAAAAATTGTTCATTGAAGCCGATGCCGTTGTCGCGGATATAAATTCGCAAATACTTCCCCTTTGAGTTTGCCGGAGCGTCGAAGGATTTGCTGGCCGTCAGATCGCTCCAAATCTTTATCTCCGGCGAAGTATTGATTTTTGAAAACTTCAACGAATTGCTAATGATGTTTTGAAACACCTGCCTGATTTGGCCGGGTATCACTTCGGCCGAAGGCAGTTCTTCCACGGTCACTTTTGCGCCTTTTTCGTGGATGGAAAGCTCCAGATCAGAAAGGGTTTCGTTCAGTATTTGGTTCAGGTTTGCCGGCTTGAAATGCACAGCAGAGGAAAGCTTTGAGTAATTCAACAAATCGTTGATTAGGCTTCGCATTCTTTCCGCCGCCGAAGCTACTTTTTTCATATAAGGTTCCGCTTCGGAATGACCGGCCAGGAATTTCTCGCGAACCACGCCGGTAAAGGTGATGATTTTGCGAAGCGGCTCCTGCAAGTCGTGCGAAGCTACGGAAGCGTATTGTTGCAGTTCCGCATTGCTTGTTTCAAGCTCTTTGTTTGCCTGCGACAATGCTTTCGTTCGCTCCTCTACTTTGTCCTCTAACCGCAGGTTTGCTTCTTCCAATGCTTTTTGTGTTTGCTTGCGAATTTCAATTTCTTCCTTCAGCGTTTCCTGCATCGTCTTCAGGGCCTTTGTTTGCTCGTAGAGCTTGCAAAAGGTTTTTACTTTTAGCAAAAGCAGATCGGGATCGAAAGGTTTGGTGATGTAATCTACCCCGCCGGAAGCGTATCCTTTTGCAATGAAGCGCTTGTCAATGTTCACCGCCGAAAGAAAAATGATGGGGATGTTTTTTGTTTTGCTGTAGCCGGTAATGGTTTCGGCCACTTCGTAACCATCCATGCCGGGCATTTGCACGTCCAAAATAACAAGGGCGTAATCGTTCCTCAGAATTTTCTTCAACGCCTCTTCTCCCGAAGCTGCCGTGTCCGCATCGTAAGCATGCAATTGCAACAGGGTTTTTAAAGAGTATAAATTTTCCTGTTTGTCGTCAACAAGTAAAATCATTTCGAAGGCGTAGGGTTTGTTTATTCATTCAAAGAAACGAACAGTTTTGGTCTTTCGTGCAAGAAGACAAAAAGCAGGCAGATTAAGGGGTTGCAAATCTTTCTGCCTCCACAACTCAGTGCAAAGCCAGGACATTGCCCGGCTTTTTACAGCCACTCGTTAAACATCCGAAAAATGATCTTTGTCTTGCATCTTCGGCTTTTGTCAAACCCTTGCCGGAAGAAGAAGTGTCCGCCCCGCAAAAGATTCATCGCCCTGCCAGCTTGTGACAAAACCGAATTTTGTTACGTGTAAAATGAAATTCCTTTGACTTTTCTTTCACAACCGGCCGGCCGCATTGGCCGTATGTTGGACCTGTTCCAATGTCAGGCATGAAAAACTTTTCCATTCAAGAATTAGCACGTCTTTCCGGACTGAAGGCTCATACTCTCCGTGTGTGGGAAATTCGCCACGCCGTTGTTTCCCCGCAACGCGGTTTGGGCAACAACCGCTATTATTCTGTTGACGAAATGGAAAAGCTTCTTCTGCTGGCTTTGATCAGCCACAGCGGACAGCGGATTTCCACTCTTTCACAATTGAGCCTTTTGCAGTTGAAACAACGGGCTGACGGTTTGAAAAGCGAAGGCAGCCGGCAACAAAAAGCCGTTCATTCCCTCATCATTTCAATGTATCGCCTGGATACCGAAAGCTTTGAAGCGGTCTTGAACGATTGCTTTCTGGGTTGGCCCTCGGGCACGGTAGTAAAAGCCGTTATTTATCCGTTTTTACACAAAGTGGACTTGCTTTACCGGGGAAGGCGAACAAACGAGGAACACCTTGCGGTGACGGCCATTCGTCAAAAACTTCATTGGAGCCTGGAGCGATTGGACGTGGTGCCAAAAAAGAAAAAAGCAATCTGGCTGTTTCTGCCAAAAGACACGCAGCTTGACCTCCTGCTGCTTTATCTCTGTTTTGTTTTAAAAGAGACAGGCCGCCGGGTTTTGTATCTCGGTGCGGATGTATCCATCCAAAACCTGGAAGATTTGTTTAGCGGAAAGAAGGCCGATTACCTGCTTACTTACCTGCCCGAAAAGCACCGGTTTTCGCTGCCGCATTTGTCAGAAGTAATGGGCCGCTTTTTGCCGCAGGCGAAATTGCTGGTTGTCACAACGAATGCTTCGCAAGCACAGGAACCAGCAGAATCAAACGTTTCGCAGGTTGAACTTGATGAAGCACTGAGTTTTTTGAACCGCCTTGAATAAGCAGATTCACCGCGACCAAAACGAAGGTCTTCCCTTCTTTTAAAAACCATGCGCATCGTTGCGATAGGACAGGACGGTGCTTTGAACGCAATGGAGCAAATTCATTGCTTTAATTTGAACAATTGCGTTTAAACAATGTGGCTTGCTTTGCTTTTTATCCACTTTCCTTTTTCAGCGATTTTTGCTGTTGCCAAACGGAAAACGGTACGCAGGAATTTTGTCCTGCGTGATTTGTTCCGCACCCAAAGCTTTGCCTGTATCTTCAAGTTAAACACGCAACCGGCAAGCATGAACAAGAACATCAAAATAATTTTTTGCCTCCTTTTATTCTTGCCTCTTTTCTTTAAGGCAACCGCGCAACCAAAAGAGCTGAACAATTGCAACATCACGTGGACAACGCAAAGCAAGAACAGCAGCGAGTCCATGCCTTGTGGCGGCGGCGATATTGGTTTGAACGTTTGGGTTGAAAACGGCGAGCTTCTTTTTTACATGCAGCGAAGTGGAATGTTTGACGAGGCCAACGCTTTGTTGAAACCGGGACGAGTTCGGATCAAGCTTTCGCCAAACCCGTTTGAAGGAACGAGTTTTCAGCAGCAATTGAATTTGAAAGATGGAAACATAACCATCAAGGCAAGCAATGGAAAAATAACAACAAATGTTTCTATTTGGGTAGATGTTTTTCGTCCGGTGATACACGTAGACATTAAAAGCGATCAGGCATTAACATCGGAAGTTGTTTACGAGAACTGGCGATACAAAGACCGGCCGCTGGTTGGACGAGCCAATAATGCAAACTCCTACAAATGGATGCCGCCTGCCGATGCCAAAACATTCAAAGACGAAATAAGCTTTGAAGGAAACGGCGTGGATTTTTATCACCGCAACAATCCATTTACCGTCTTCGACATGACGGTAAAATACGAAGGGTTGGATTCGGTGAAAGATCAACTTTTCAACCCATTGAAAGACCTAACTTTTGGCGGCCGCATTGAAGGCGACAACCTGCAACCGGCTGGCGAAACAGAAGGCAGATACGTAAATACCGATTACAAAGGCTGGAAGCTAAAAAGCAAAAAATCTTTCCGTTCGCAAAGCATTGCTGTGTATTTGCATACAGACCAATCTGCGACCTTACAGTCATGGAAAGACGGCTTGGAGAAAATTATTCATGAAGCAAATGCAGCGAAGCATACGCAACAGGAAACAAGAACTTGGTGGAAGAACTTTTGGGATCGCAGCTACATCTTCATCAATTCGGATAAAAATGACACGGCCGCAGCCTGGCAAGTTGGACGAAACTACCAGTTGATGCGTTACATGCTTGGCTGCAATGCGTTTGGCACTTCGCCTACGAAATTCAACGGCGGACTCTTTACTTACGATCCATCGTTCGTAGATACAACTTATTCTTACACGCCTGATTTCCGCAACTGGGGCGGCGGCGTGCACACGGCGCAAAATCAACGACTCGTTTATTTTCCAATGATCAAAAGTGGCGACTTTGATCTGCTCAAACCACAGTTTGATTTTTACCTCCGCATTCTGAAAAATGCGGAACTGCGCAGCAAGTTTTATTGGGGTCATGGTGGCGCTTGTTTCACCGAGCAAATGGAAAATTTCGGCCTGCCCAACATGGCCGAATACGGCGCAAAACGTCCGGCGAATTTTGACAAAGGCCTTCAATACAATGCCTGGCTTGAATACTTGTGGGATACGGTTTTTGAGTTTTGCCTGATGATGCTGGAAGAGGAACGTTACACGGGCAAAGACATTTCATCTTATGTACCTTTTATCGAAAGCTGCCTGCGTTTTTTTGACGAGCATTATCAATACCTCGCTAAGCAAAGAGGCGCTAAAGCACTCGATGGAAGAGGACAACTCGTTCTTTATCCCGGCAGCGGTGCGGAGACCTTTAAGATGGCGTACAATTCTACGTCAACCATCGCTGCGTTGAAAACCATTACAACAAGATTACTCGAACTGCCTTCGCAATATTTATCCGCACAAGAACGGAATCATTTAGATAGTTTTTTGCGCCGCATCCCTCCCATTTCTTTTGCTGAATTCAACGGCAAGAAAACCATTGCGGCGGCCCTGCATTGGGAACGCATCAACAACGAAGAATCGCCGCAGCTTTATCCTGTTTTCCCTTGGGGCATTTATGGTGTTGGCAAACCTGATTTAGACATTGCGAAGAATACATTTTTGCTTGACAGCAATGTGATCAAATTCAAAAGTGCTAAAGGCTGGAAGCAGGACAACATCTTTGCCGCAAGACTAGGCTTAACAAGAGACGCAGCAAGGCTAACAACGCTCAAGCTGCAAAATTCTGGTAGGCGTTTTCCTGCATTCTATGGTCCCGGTTTCGACTGGACACCCGACCACAACTGGGGCGGCAGCGGCATGATTGGCTTGCAGGAAATGCTCATGCAAGTGGACGGTAAAAAGATTTATCTTTTTCCTGCATGGCCAAAAGATTGGAACGTGCACTTCAAACTTCACGCACCGTACCAGACAACAGTCGAAGGCGTTCTCAAAAATGGCAAGATTGAATCCTTAATTGTTTTACCTGAAACACGAAAGAAAGACATCATTATCCTACTTTAATAATAAACGATGAAAAAGATTTGTGCCGCTATCGTTTTTGCCTCACTCCTTTCCAGCAATGCTTTTGCGCAGGACAAAAGCTTAACCAACACCTCCAAAAGTTCCTTCGCAAAATTGTACAGCGTGAACATGAACGATGTGCAATGGACCACCGGCTTTTGGGCCGAACGCTTCAAGGTGTGCAAAGACTCGATGGTGCCGAACATGTGGCGCATCTACAACGACCCAAACATCTCGCATGCGTTTGAAAATTTCAAAATTGCCGCAGGCCTTGATACCGGCTCGCACAAAGGCCCATCCTTTCACGACGGCGATTACTACAAAACACTCGAAGCCGTTGCCGCTTTGTATGCCACTACCAAAGACAAACGCCTTGACGAAGCCATGGACAAAGCCATTGACGTCATCGGCAAGTCGCAACGCAGCGACGGCTACATTTACACCAAGAACGTCATCGAGCAAAAGAAAACCGGCGATAAAAAACAATTCGAAAGCCGCCTCAGTTTTGAAGCCTACAACATCGGTCACCTGATGACGGCCGCCTGCGTGCATTACCGTGCAACGGGCAAAACCTCCCTGCTCGACATCGCCAAAAAAGCATCCGATTATCTCTACCGCTTTTACGATACGGCCAGCGCCGAAACAGCCCGCAACGCCATCTGCCCTTCGCATTACATGGGCCTTGTGGAAATGTACCGCACCACCGGCGACAAGCGCTACGAAAGCCTCGCTAAAAAGTTCATTGACGTTCGTGGTGTGTCCGTTGGCTCCGACGACAACTCCGACCGCTACCGCTTTCGTGACATGCAGGAAGTGCAGGGCCATGCGGTGAGAGCAAATTATTTGTTTGCCGGCGCTGCTGATCTCTATGCCGAGAACGGCGACACCTTGTTGCTCTCAACACTCTATCGCATGTGGGACGATGTGGTGAACCACAAGATGTACATCACCGGAGGCTGCGGCGCTTTGTACGACGGCGTTTCCAACGACGGTACTTCGTACAACCCCAACGACGTGGAGAAGCTGCACCAGGCTTACGGCCGCAAGTACCAATTGCCAAACCTCACGGCGCACAACGAAACCTGCGCAAACATCGGCAACCTGCTTTGGAACTGGCGCATGCTGCAAATCACCGGCGATGCAAAATATGCCGACGTGCTGGAAACGGCTTTGTACAACAGCATTCTTTCCGGCATCAGCTTAAACGGAACAAAGTTTCTTTACACAAATCCCCTCGCCTACTCCGACGACATGCCCTTTCAGCAACGCTGGTCGAAGGACCGTGTGCCCTACATTGCTTTGTCCGATTGCTGTCCGCCCAACGTGGTACGCACCGTGGCCGAAGTAAGCGATTATATGTACAGCCTGTCCGACGAAGGATTGTACGTCAATCTTTACGGCGGCAATCGCCTGCAAACAACGTGGAAGAACAACTCCATTCGCCTGACGCAAACAACGGCTTATCCCTGGGAAGGCGCCGTTACGTTTACCGTTGAACAGATGCCCGCAACCGCTTCGCTTTTTTTGCGCATCCCGGCCTGGGCCGGCGGCGCCACCATCCGTGTGAACGGAACGCCGTATGCAAAAGCGGTGGAAGCCGGAGCCTATGTGCAATTGAAACATGCGTGGAAGAAAGGCGATGTGGTCAAACTCTTTTTGCCGATGGAAGCAAAGCTGATTGAGTCCAACCCGCTGGTGGAAGAAACACGGGCGCAGGTGGCCGTGAAGCGTGGGCCGGTTGTCTATTGCCTCGAGTCGGCGGATGTTCCGGCGGGCAAAAACCCTTTCCAATTTGGCTTGCCGGTGACGGCGAAGTTTACCACCGAACCGATAACCATTGACGGTGCAAACATTATGAGTTTAAAAACCTCCGCACGGTTGATTGACGACGGCAGTTGGAACGATAAGTTGTACAAAGAAGTTTCGCAAAAGCCTGCACCGTCTGCGCCTGTCCGGCTTATTCCTTATTTCGCCTGGGGCAATCGTGGCCACGCAGAAATGACGGTGTGGATGCCGGTGAGCCGATAAGATTTTTATGTACTGAGCTACATTGCTACTATTGAGCGTCTGTTGCGTCGCACACTTGTGGGTTTATATCGGCATTGAGCAATAAAATTTATAGTCAAATAGGTGATTTCGAAGAATGAATTTGCTATGATTGTTCATGAAATGAATTTTTTAGAGGGTGTACTTGCACATATCTTAGTGTAGGTATCAATATTATGATTGCAGCATCGTTCAGCGACATTCGTAAAAAAATTCAGCAGAATATTGACCTATCCAAGGACTCAATTTTAGTCTCAGTCGCTTGGTTTACTAGTAAAGACTTGCTTGGCAAACTAATAGACAGGATTGAATACGGCTGCAAAGTTGAAATTATCATTAGTGACCATCACGAAAACCAAAGATTAAGTTTTACGCAGTTTATAGAGAAAGGTGGTCAAATTCACATTTTACAGACACGGAGTGGCAAGTTCTTACACGACAAATTCGCCTTGTTTGATAACACTAAACTTATTGCTGGTTCTTACAACTGGACAAATTCAGCCGAGTTTTTTAATCATGAATTTATTATCCAAAGTGACGAGCCACAATTGACTAAACAATTCAGCATCAGGTTTGAAAACCTCAGAAAGATTGTTACGAACTACGACAAGCAAAAACTAATGGTTAGCGATAACTTAACGGCTGAGACAAAAGAAGAAGAATTTTTACGACTTGAGAACGAGTTGCATGATGAGTTAATTCAGTCAATTGACTTAACGTTGAAAGCTGGAGCAAAAGTTGACAAGCATATAATTCTAAATCAGATTTACCGATACGGTGCAATTGGAGCAGCAAATAGACTTATCAAAGAGGGTACAGAGAAGCTACATTCCGGTTTTATCAAGCTATACGACGTCAACAGACTTGATTTGACAATCGAAAGCATCATACTCAAAGAAAAGTACCGTATTTTATTCAGTCACGACATTTTGGAGAAGGCACAGCAAAGACTTGATAAGCTTAAAACTTGACCGAAAGTATCTGTCAAAGCGCTAATGCCGTTGGTCGTGAGTTTGTTTCGCCGACAAAGTGCAAACAACAAAGCTAACTTAAACCTGAGGTCCTCCATCAAGCAGTATGAACAATGAACCTTAATTTATAAATTCGGAATTAATTCTCTGTTGTGATTATGTATTTTCCAAACTGCGCAAAGTCCTTCTGTGGGCAAAAATTTTAAACTTATTACAATATGGCTTTAGAACCTAAGAGTACTGGATTCAGGAGTATTAAAAATCTAATGAACAAAATAAATGCTAACCGTGATTTAGAAAAGGCAACGGTGGTTTCCGTAGATGATGACGATGTCCCTGCTTGGCAAAGGCAAATTGTTTGGAACGAAGTAGAAATGGGTTTACTTGCTTATAGTATCTTAATGGGTTACCCAATTGGTGTAATAATTCTCTGGCAAAAACCCGATGGCGTACGAGTTCCGATAGACGGTCGGCAACGATTAACTGCAATCAAAGAATTTTTTAATGGAAATGTTGCAATTCCGAATTTGCCAAAAGTCAATGAAACTTTCAGAAACAAAAAATATAAACTACATAATGGTGATTTGGAAAAAGGGTTTATCGCTGTTACCTCCAAGGAAAAGGATTTATTCGAAGATTATGAACTCAATATTATTCAATATGAGAATATCGACGAAGAAACCGCTATGGATATTTTCGTCATGTTGCAAGGAGGCAAAAGCTTGACGAAAACGGAAGTTCGAGCAGCATTGGGTGGTAAGCTTTGTGATTTCATTACTGAATTAACATCCACGTCAGTTAGCTCGGATGACGAAACAGAAGAAGAACCAGTACCACAACACTCACTGTTTAAATCCTTAGCGAAAAATGTAAGGAATGTGAGAAAAGCTCATAGAAATATTGCTGATGTTTTAGTCCATGAAGTCCTTTACCCTAATCAAGACAAACATTGGAGTAGCCTCGAAATAATGTATAGAGACAAGGTCAAGGGATTAACTGAGACCGACAAAAACAAAGTAAGAAGCTTATTAAATAGGTTTAAAAAGGATTTCACGAGAAAGATAAACCAGCAGGACGTTTTGGCACCGCAGTTAAGGTCTGCTTTTTTTATTTTATCTGTATTTAAAGCTTGGAAAGAATTACATGAAGAGTACGATTTGCCTTCGCACGTAAATTTTCCATCATTGCTGGCAAACTTTGAAAGACTTCGTGTAGAAAACCCAGATGAATATCCATTCATCAATTTTACTGCTGCACTAAGCAACGCTGGTTATGCTCAAAACAGAATAAAGCAACGACATGAAATTTTACTCAGCTTTTTCCTGAAAGAAATACCGACAGCGATGCCAAAAGACAGAGACCGAAGAAATTTTTCTGTTGAACAAAAAATAGCCATTTGGGAAAAAGCAAAGCACCAATGTGAATTCAAAGACGATAAGGATGTAAGATGCGCTGAAATCTTCACAAACTTTAAGGATGCCGATGCAGACCACATTATCAAATGGTCAAATAATGGGCCGACTACAGTTGAAAATGGTAGACTGTTATGCCAAAGACACAATAGGGGCCGGAAAGATTAAGTAGTGCTTATTATGAGTTTGATAAAAGTAATATTGGACTCTGGAAAGTGACATGCATTTACAAGGCATTAATGTTATTTGTAAAAACTCTCTACCCTCACCGGCCCTAACAACCCCGCCCGCAACAAAACCTTCCCTTCCATCTTAAAGGGATAAACCGTGCTGCTGATTCGCCTTTCAACCGGCAGTCTTGCATCACCAATCATCCGGTTGGCCCAGGTGTTGATCACTTCAATCTTTATCTTGTTTACGCCGGGTTTCAAGGCGTTTGTTATGGGCAGGCGGTAAGGCGCCGTCCAAATCGTTCCGCAAAGCTTGTCGTTCACCCAAACTGTTGCCATGTTCGCTACCTCGCCAAGGTTCAGCCAAACATGCGCAGCCCTTTTCCCCGGCTTCCAGCTAAATGTATTTTGGTAAACCGCCGCGCCGGAATAATACCGCACGGCAGAATCTTCGCTCCTGCTCCAGTCCATCAACGTTGGCCAGGTCAAGGGTTTCGCCGGTCCGCCAAGCGCTGGGTCAAAGTTTACCGTCCACGGTGAGGTAATGGTTGCAACCACCTTTCTTTCACTCGCCGGTGCTTTTGCTGCCTTCTTTGTCGGTTGTTGCAACACTACAAACACGGAACCGTAGCCTTCCAAATGAACCGGCAATTCCGTTCTGCCTTCGCTCATCGTCCATTCGCTTGCTGTGGTTATACTTCCGTCAACCGCATTCCACAACTGGGGCACCTTGCCCGCCACCCGCAGTGAAAGAGTAAGGTCTCTTGCCGCAGCCGCCTGGTTCGAAACAAAATAAATATCGAAGTCTTTTCCCGCACGGTGCGTCCACACCAGGCTATCCGCACGATTGCCATTGTCCGTTGTTGCCATAAAATCCGGCGCAATGCTTAATCCTTCCAACGACTTTTGGTTAAACACACCGGTAATGACTTTTCCTTTTCCAACTACATGCGTTGAACCGTTCGTGCTGTTGGCAGAAAAAGAGGCAAAGACCTTTTGCAATTCACTCTTGTCGTCTTTCAATCCAAACGTTATCTTGCCTTCATTCGCCAACAACACCGTTGCACCATCTTTCGCCAATGCCACAATCTTCTTCGCCGCTTCCACCGACAACGAGCCGCTATCGGGCAGCATCTTGTGCACATCCGGTACCACCAACAATTTGTAGTTAGCGCCGGTGCTCAATGAAATATTATTCCCTCTCACACTCGATAAATTCAACAGCGCATCGGGATTGTACGAATCATAAGCATAACCACGCAACGGGTCGTTCCATAGTTGCGCATCGCTTGTATTGGCAACGTAAGTCACACCGTTTTCCGGCTTGCGTGTGGGCACGCCTTCGTTGGCCAAACGCTTCGCTTCACGCTCCGCCGCTTCTTTGCCAAACAAGCCGGGTAGCGTTGGCACCAGTCGTTCGGGCAACAGGGAACGGCGGGGATATTCTTCACCGGTGAACACCGCAATGTCCGTTACTGGCTTGCCCATTTGCAACAGGCCCTGGCAACGTTTGATGTAATCCGTCCACACACTCACTCTCGGCCACCAAGTTTGGTCACGCTGAAACAACAGGCCAATTGCATCCAGCGTCACGCCGGGCTTTTTGGCTAACCAGGGATTGTGCATGAACACATGAAACACGAGGCGGTTAATGCCCAGCGCAAAATTCCGATCAGCCAGCGCTTTCAACATGCCGGGATGTTCATCAAAGGCCTGTCGTATTTCGGTAAAGGCTTCTGCTTGAATGATGTTCTTGCCGTACACATGCGCCCCGCTGATGGCGTCCAGCATGTCGTTCGGCTTGTCGTGCGTTGGACTGCGCAACCAGAATTCACCCATGGGCAAATCAACTTTTGCGTAGTGTTGCATGCCGTCGCTCAGCATCGTTGGCGCCACGCTTTCCGCACTGAACTGCATGCCGGCTTTGTGTGCCAATGTTTGCAGCGTGCCGTAAAACTTATCGTTCAGCAAATCGGATATGGTGCGCCGCACATCGTACAAAACGCCTTCGGAAACCTTGTTGCTTTCTACGGGGATGCCAGCCATCACGGGCAGGTAAGCATAAAGGTCATAGCCTCGCCGCTTTTTAAATTCTTCCCTGAAATTTTTCGACCAGTTTTGGCTGCCGCATTCCCAACTGTCCACATGAAAAATCTTCACGACTTCTTTGGCCGTGGCACCGCCCTGCTTCATAATCTCACCAAACCAGTTGTTGAATTGAAGCGTTACGGCATCGGGACTGAACTTGTCGCACTCCAATCCTTTGCCGCCACCGCCAGTTTCGTTTCTATGTCCGGTTGACGTGTGACCAATGCGAATGATTGTCCAATTACCGGCGGGAACATTCCAGGTAAGCTTACCGGCCTTGTCCAAGTATTTTGTGATGTCAATGATGTTCTTCAACGACACAAAATCTTGTGATGATAGTTGGGTATCGGTTGTGCGCTTGCTCACCCGCCACACCTCGCCGTTCTTGCCTTCGTATTGATGAATGCGTGGCTCTGATGAAAGCCCAAGTCCTTTAATGTTCAGCGAAGCTTTCCACTTAGCCGCATCCAAATCTTCCGCACCGGGTTCGATGCCACGCTTGCTGTAAACAAAACGGAAATAGCGGCTCGTGACTTCAGGGATTGCATGCGTGTAATCGCTGTCCCAATCCTGCCAGCCGTGACGAGGCGCTTCGAGGCGTGTATAAAAATGAAAGTTCTTTCCGTCGTCACTTGTTTCAATAATCAGATGATTGGTGATGTAAGCACTGCGGCCGTAGAGCCAGTTTTTTACCACGAGGGAACGAAGGGTAAAGGGTTTTTCAAAGCTGTATTGAATCCAGCAGGAGTCGTCGCTGGAAAATGATTTTGTGTTATTAGGCTCAGCCAAAAATTGCGCATCAACGCCGGTGCTGGTGGTGATTTTTGGCTTGACTGTTCTTGTTGAAACTCCTGTGCCGGGCAAAGAGGGAAACGCAAATACGGCAATGTCTTCGTAATAATTTTCAAGTGCCTTAGGTTTGGGCAGCGTGTCTGAAAAAACTTTTCCGCCTTGAAGATTCACTTGTGACCACACCACTTTTTGCATGGAGTTCTCCGGTGTAATCCAAGGCCCGCCGGCCAAGGCAAAACCGTCGCTTACGTGAAAGGCCAATTTCAATCCTAAACGTTTGCTTTCGCTCATCGCAAACTTTATCATCTTCCACCATTGCGGGGAAAGTTGTCGTGCAGGATTAGGATAAATGGACGGAGACGTTGTGTCTTTAATCGGCATGAGATAAGCACCGGCAACGCCGCCTCTTTTCATTGCTTCCAAATCGGCGGTGATGCCTTCAGCAGAAACAGCGCCGTTCAGCCAATACCAAAATACCCAGGGCTTTGCGGCATCGGGTGGCGATTGAAAAACCTTGCGTAAATCAGTTTGTGCAAACGAAGAGGTGATGCAGAATGAGAGAGCCAGGAAGAGGATGAATTTTTTCATGCGAGAAATTTTGAACCACAAAGACGCGATGGCACCAAGGTGCACAAAGGATTTGCTTCGTGTTGCTTCGAGTCTTTGTGCCTTCGTGGTTCTCTTTGCTCAATAGAATTACCAACTGTACAAGAGTGCGACGCAACGAAAGCTCAAAAGTAGCGCTGGCTCTTGGTTCATAAAATATCAACTCAATACCACAGGCTTTTCGTGTTCTCGTGGCTTGTAACCTTTCAGCGAAAAATAAATAATCACCAAAAAGCAAAGCAGCGGCACGATGTAACCAGGTTGTATTTTATCGCCGCTTAAATCAATAATGGTTCCCATGATGTAGGGGAAAATGGCGCCGCCAATGATGGACATAATCAGCAGCGACGAACCAATCTTCGTGTCTTCGCCCAGGTCAACAATGCCCAAAGAAAAAATGGTGGGGAACATGATGGACACGAAGAAACCCAGACCGCACAAGGCATACACAGCCAGCTTTCCGTCAATTAAAATGGCCGTGGCGCAGAGCGCTGTGCAGATGACAGCGTAAATAAGCAACAGCTTTTGTTGCTTTATAAATTTCAAGAAGAACGTGCCGATGAACCGTCCGCCCATGAACAAAAAACCGTAAACACCAAGGAAGGCAGCAGCTGCTTTTTCGTCAATACCGCCGCCTTGTTTTGCCATGCGAATAAAGAACGAAGTAATGCAAACCTGTGCGCCCACGTAAAAGAATTGTGCAATCACCGCCCACGTCAGATGCTTGTGACGAAAGGCTTTTGCAAACTGCGAAAGCTTCGCACTTTTTGATTCGGACTTTACTTCAGGGAAATGAAAAAGGCTGAAAAGAACAGCCACCAAAACAAAGCCACCGGCAAGCACGAGGTAAGGAATCTTCACTGCCGATGATTCCGTATTTAAGTAAGCAAGTTTTGCTTCCGGCGACATGCTTGCCAATTCATTTTTTGTCTTTTCAATGCCGGAAAGAATAAACGTTCTCCCAACGATAGCCGCAACAAATGCAGCCGAACCGTTGAAGGCCGCCGCAAGGTTCAAGCGAATGCCCGCACTTTCCTGTGGACCTAATACCGCCGCGTAAGGGTTGGCGGCGGTTTCCAATGTTGCAATGCCGCAACCAATAATAAACAAGGCAAAAAGAAAGAGTTCAAAACTTCTGGCATTAGCGGCAGGATAAAACAACAAGGCGCCAGCCGCAGCCACGCACAAGCCACCAATGATGCCCTTCTTGTAGCCCCATTTTTTCACCAACATCCCCGCGGGAATGGCCATAAGAAAATAAGCCAAATAAACAGCCGTGTCAATCAGGGTTGATTGGCGGTTGTTTAATTCGCAAGCTTTCTTTAAGTGCGGAATTAAAATGGAATCGAGATTGTGCACCATGCCCCACAAAAAGAAAAGCGAGATAACCAAAATGAAAGGAATCAGGTAAAGCTTTTTGTTCGTCGCGTTACCGTTGGATGAATTTGTTACTGCTTGCGAAACGGTTTCAATCGGCAGTTGTGCCATAATGTTTTTTTCTGTTTGAATGGTATGAATGAAGAACGCTTTTTACGCAGTAGTTGTCTTTCTCTTGGCCAGGAGCAAATGGTCACAAACCAGCACGACTTCGCCATGCTGGTTAATGACTTCAACATGCTCCGTTACCGAACCGTATTCGGGTTTTTTTGCCTCGCTTTTTTCGCTGATGGTGATTTCCGAATGAATGGTATCGCCGATGTGGACAGGCTTTACAAAACGCAAGCGATCATAGCCTTTTGAAAAAGCTTCGGGATTGATTTCGGAAGCCGTTAAGCCGATGCCGATGCTGAAAATCATGGTGCCGTGGGCGATGCGTTTTTTAAAGGGCTGCGTTTTGCACCATTCTTCGTCCATGTGGTGCGGAAAGAAATCACCGGTATGGCCGGCATGGACCACGAAGTCTGTTTCAGTGATTGTCCGGCCAAGCGTTACACGCTTTGAACCCAATTCGTAATCTTCAAAAAAAATGGATTTGAAATACATGGAGAGAATGATGAATTATGAGTTATGAGTTATGAATGACGTCTTGCCTGAATCCTGCAACCTTGAAATCGGCACACCGCCTTGTTCGCTGGAATTGTATGCCGCTTCTACTACGGCCATTGTATTGATTACGTCTTCCACACTTGTCAGCAATTTCGAAGATGATCCTTCTTTATAGCGCATCAGGCTTGCCATCGTGCCCACGAAAGCTTCGGGAAACCATGAACCTTCAAGCGAAACTGTTTTCCATTCCTTGCCTTCGTCAAGCAAACAGTATTCAAACACATCAGGCACGCCTCGCGGATAATCCATCAACAATCCCATTTTGGCTTTGACAGCGCCTTTTGTTCCTTCCCACTTGATAAAGCTTTCCTGGTGCCGTGCGCCAAAATCGTGATCGTGATTGGTATTGATGACGGCACGAAGCGTATCGCCGTAGTCCATTACAATCGTTGAACGCGAAGAGGAAAGCGGCTTTGCGGGATGTTTGTAAGTCTTTGCCATTACCGTTTTTGGATTGCCCAAAAACGAGCGAATCAGGTCAATGTAATGAACGCTATGGTAAAGAATCTCCAGCCGCGGATGTACCATTACGTGCGGGAAAATTTCCCAGGGCGTGTTGATGGTAACGCGAACTTCCACGTCGTACAATTCGCCGATGAAATTGTTTTCGATTAGATAACGGGCTGCACTGACAAAAGGTGCAAAGCGTAATTGAAAATTGATGGCGGCAACAAGGTTTTTTTTGCGGCAGACTTCCAAAATCTGCTGCGCCTGCGCCAGGTTATCGCCCATTGGTTTTTGAATCAACACGGCACTGCCATCGGGCAATTGCTCAAGCGTTTCTACAAACTGTTCGGGCATGATGGTAAGGTCATACACTGCGTTTGAAGGCGCGGCTGCAACGGCATCGGCAACGGTATCGAAAACCTGCGGAATGGAAAATTGCGCGGCTAATTTTTGCGCTCTTTCTTTTGTGCGATTGGTAATGCCAAACACGGTAAACCCGGCTTTTCGATAAGCGGGCAAATGTGCGTCGCCCACAATGCCACCGGCGCCAATGATGACGATGGGCTGCACTGTTTTTGGCAATTCGGGCTTGTAGGGTATGTTCATGTTTCGTTTGGCTTCGTTATTTATTTTTTGGTTCGGGCGGCCCATCCCGACCTTCCCGGTGGGAAGGCCATCTAAGCACAAACCTTGCTTTGCAACGTTTCTAATTTTATTTCAATCAGCCAGAAAGCTTTAAGTTTTCCTTCCGCTTTGAGAGTCTTCATCCCCTTCCCACCGGGAAGGGCTTTAGCACCGTCTGCCCGCTTTCAGAAAAAGCTGTTGGGGTTAGGCCCGTTCTTTTTTATTTTACGCTTCCAAGTTTTGCTGCATGAAAACAATTGCCAAAGAAGGCTCGTATAAAAACATCTGGCACGGCACCGGACGGCAACGGATTGAAATTCCAAAAACGGTGCTGAAAGCGCAGGTACTCAGCAACGCCTTGTTGCAATCGCTTTACGTTGCCAGCCTTGGTTATTACCCCCAAGCCAAAGGGCATTACACGTACCGCAAAAAAGGCTTGCCCGAAAACTTTCTTTTCTTTTGCGTGGACGGAAAGGGCTGGTACAAGATCGGCAACGAACGTTTTGACGTAAGCCCCAACGAATTTTTTATTTTGCCGCAAAACGTAGAACATGCTTACGGAAGCAATGAATACGAGCCCTGGAGCATTTATTGGATTCACTTCGGCGGCACGTCGCTTGCCGACTTTAACGCCTTGCCGACGGTGAAAGAACATTGCCGCCCGGCGCACATTAAAACAAGCGACAACATTGTGGCTTTGTTCAACAAAATTTACAAAACGCTTGAATCGGGTTACAGCATTGACAACCTTGTTTTTTCCAACTTTTGCCTCTCGCATTTCCTGACGCTTTTTCTTTACAACGGCAAGCACTTTGACGCCGGCGTCGGCAAGCCGGGCATCATTGACGATGCCATTCGTTTTATGCAGGACAACATCAACAACAATCTTACGCTGCAAGACCTTTGCGACCATTTTCATTATTCATCGTCGCGGTTTTCCAGTCTTTTCAAACAACGAACGGGTTATTCGCCCATTGATTATTTTATTCAGCTTAAAATGCAAAAGGCCAGCCAGGCACTTGACTTCACCGACCAATCCATCAAAGACATTGCGGCTGAATTTGGCTTCGACGATCCGTATTATTTTTCGCGGCGCTTTCGCAAAACCATCGGCGTTTCGCCCAAGAAGTACCGTTCTATTCGCAAAGACTGATGACAGTGATGGTGAATGGTCAATAGGGAGTTGTCGTGACCATCGCTCCCTTTCTTCAAAGAACTTAAAGATTGTAAAAAGAAACCGCATTGCCTGCGTACACTTTCTCTCGTTGTGCCTCAGGCAACAGGGAATCAATCACGCTTTTATAGACATTCCATGTGTACGCATAGCTTCCGGCCAATAAAGACACAGGCCAGTCGCCACCGCAAAAGCAACGATCTGCGCCAAAGTTTTCCAGCGCAAAGGCCACACAGGACTTAATGTCTTCTGCCGACCAATCTTGTTTTTTTGTTACCGTACCCAAACCGGAAATCTTCGCGAAGAAATTTGGAAGGGCCGACGCTTCTTTCATCAGGTCGCCCCAACGGCCAAACTTTTCTCCGCTTGCAATTGGCGGATGGTTCAGGTGATCGAAAACCATTTTTAACGAAGGAACTTTTTGCGCAACCTTCAGCACGGTTTCGATGTGTTCCGGCAATACGCCAACCACGTCGAACGGAAGATTGTTCTCCGCCAATATTTTCAGGCTTTCTAGCACCTCTTCCTGCAACAACCAACGCGGGTCGGTTTCGTCGTGAATGAGGTGACGCATGCCTTTGAAATACTTGTTGCGCAAATATTTTGTTTCCAACAATTCTTGCGTTTGATCGGATTGCATCAGCGGCAACCAACCTACCACGCCTACAACGGATTCTTTTCTTTCGGCCACTTCCAACATCCAATCCGTGTCTTCATAATTGTTTGCCGATTGCACGAGCACCACGCCGGTTACACCAACTTTTTTTTGCTCCTCTTCTACTTCTTCAATGTGATGCGTACGGTTAAGAATGGACGTATCGCCTTCCAGCCACAAGTAATAAGCCTTGTCAAAATTCCAAACGTGCAAATGCGTATCAATAATTCGCTGCGCCATTATAGAAATTAATTTTTTAAAACGACTTGCGACGGAAGGAACTCGGCCTCAATTTGCGCGTTGTGCTCACCCAGTTGCGGAGCGCCGACAGGAGAAACCAACAACTGTCCGTCCACCCGGATAGGACAACGCGTTGTTGTAATTTCAAGACCGTTGCTCGTCTTGACTTTCAACTCCATGTTCAACACTTTGTAGCCTTCTTCTTTCATCAACTCGTCATAGTTGAGCACTTGTGCGCACCAAATGTCGGCGGGTTGCAAAATGGACAACCACTGTTCGGTAGTGCCGGTTTTTAAGTGCTGCGCCAATTCCTTTTTTATCTCGTCGCGTTTGCTGAACCATTCTTTTTTATCGGTGAAGACTTTCAAGCCTTCGCATTTCAACAAATCAGCAAGGCGCAAGATATCACCCATCGCCAACGCAAGATAACCGTTTGCTGTTTTGTAAATGCCGTACGGCGCTGCAATGTAAGCGTGGCCGTTGTTTACGTTGCTGCGCACCGGCAGTTCATTGCCGTCGTTGTAAAAGCAGGTCAACACTTCAAATTGAAAATCCAACACGCTTTCCAGCATGCTTACTTGCACCAATGCGCCCTCGCCGGTAATTGTTTTCTGAAAAAGCGCAGCTAAAATGCCTTGCGCAATGTGTGTACCGGCAAGTATGTCGGCAACGGCAACGCCCATCGGCGTTGGCGTGTCGCTGTTGTTGTTGCTTAACCACGCAAGGCCCGAAACCGACTGCAAAAGCAAGTCCTGACCGGGTAAATCTCTCCAGGGCCCTTCGTTGCCATACCCGCTAATCTCCGCATACACCAACGATGGATTCAGTTCTTTCACCGTTTCGTATCCGAGGCCCAAACGCTCCATCACGCCGGGACGGAAATTGTGCAGCAGCACATCGGCGCTTTTTAAAAGCTCTTTGACGTTGTGCAAATCATCGGTGTCTTTTAAATCGGCCATGTAACTTTCCTTGTTGCGGTTGATGGCGTGAAAGATGGTTGACTCGCCTTCAATCATCACATCCGACACATACAGTTCGCGGCAAATGTCGCCCACGCCTCGGCGTTCAATTTTTATAACCCGTGCACCCATATCGGCCAGGCGCAAACCGGCAGACGGCCCGGAAAGAAACTGGCTGAAATCTATCACAACAATGTCCTCTAACAAATTCATGTCGTTACATTTAGAAGTTCGGCTTTAAGCCTTTCGGTGTGCTCGCCCAATTTTGGCGCGGGCCGTTTTGAAAACAACCGTTCGCCGTTGATGCGCACCGGGCAACGTGTAGTAACTATATTCTTTCCGTCAACGTTAATGGTTTGTTCCATCTGCAAAACCCGGTAGGCTTCCTGTGCTTTCATTTCGCGCCAGTTCAAAACCTGCATGGACCAGATGTCGTGCTGCTGCAATTTGCGCAACCAGTGGGAAGCGGAATGTTGTTTTAAAAATTGGGCAAGAAGTTCTTTGATCTCGTCACGGCGACTAAAGGCCTCTTCCTGCGAAAAATTGCGAAGCGGTGCACAGTCCAACGCGTTAGCGAGTTTTGCAAGAGGCACCATGGCAATGGCCAAAAAGCCATCGGTAATTTCAAAGATGCCATAGGGTGCACTGAGCAAGGGATGACCGTTGCTAAAGCGGCTTCGGCGCGGTTGCTCGCCGCTGGAATAATAAGTCGTGAGTAATTCAAATTGAAAGTCCAGTAAAGATTCCAGCAAGCTGACTTCAATCAAAGCGCCAACGCCTTTTTTCTGGCGGCGAATGAGGGCGGCCAAAATGCCCTGCACCAAATGCGCTCCACACAAAATATCCGCAATGGCAATGCCGAACGGAACCGGGTCATCGTTCTCGTTTCCGCTGGTGTAAACCAATCCCGAAAGAGATTGCAACAACAGGTCTTGACCGGGCTTGTCTTTCCACGGACCTTCTTTGCCGTAACCCGTTATTTCCGCGTAAATAATTTTTGGGTTGATAGCTTTTGCAGAAGCATAATCCAGCCCCACTTTTTCCATTACACCCGGACGGAAATTGTGCGTGACAACATCGGCTTCTTTAATAAGCCTTTTTATCCAAAGCAGATCATCCGGATTTTTTAAATCGGCCGCAAAGCTTTCTTTGTTGCGGTTGATGGTGTGAAAAAGTAAACTGCTTTCGTCGGCCCACATGTTCTTGATGGCCAACTGCCGACAGGCATCACCACCTTTTGGACGTTCAATTTTTATAACCCGTGCACCCATATCGGCCAGCCGCAAACCAGCGGATGGTCCCGATAAGTATTGACTGAATTCTAAAACTTTCAGTCCTTTTAATGGCAGGTGTTTCATGCAAAGGTTTTGTGAAGATGATGAGAAAGCGAACGACAGTACAATGCGTTCATGTCGCGCAAAACTTTTTCAGGATTGCCGCCGTGCAATAAAAATTGCTGCAAGGGTTCGCCGGCGTTGTCCTGAAAATGTAAATAACCGTTGTAACGCGGCCGCACGTATCCGCGCTGCAGAGCGGGAAAAGTGCTTTCAAAATAATCGTGGCAAAGACGGTTTGCGGCTTCGTCTTTCCATGCTGATAGATGTCCCGGCTGGCCGCCGTGCTCCACGTAAAAAGTGGATTGAATTTCGGGCGACACAATTTCTTTTGCAAACGCAACGGCAAGATCTGTGTGTTCACTGAAAGACGAAACGGCAATGCCCGTTCCGCCAATGGTTGTGCACAATTTTTCGCCGTTGAAGGAAACGACATCGGTGTAATGAAGCAAGTGCTTCGCGTAACCTTTCCGTGCATAATTTGAATAGCCGTATGCGAAAGGACAATACCAATAGTCGTCTTCTTTCGACATGACTTCCGCCACCGCGATGGGATTGCGGCCAAACATGCTCTTGTCGAGCAGCGAATAAAATTCCCGCATGGTGTCCAATGCTTTCAATCCCGTTGTCGCATCAACCACTTCTTCTTCGCTTTGAAAAGGCTCTGCGCCCTGTGCAATACAGAACGTGTAAAAGTTCATCAGCAAATCAATGGGAATGGCTGGTGCAGCCACCTTGCCTTCTTTTGCCAATGCAAGAACGTCATCCCAGGTTTGCGGCAGATTAACGCCGTGTTTTTGAAACAAGTCTTTGCGGTGTGACGCAACGGGTGTGGCGGCATCAATAGCCAAGGCCCATTGATGATTTTGATAAAAATAACTTTGGTGCGAAGCGCCGACGGAATTTGTGGCTTGCTCGTCTAAATAAGCTATAGGCAAATGTTCATCAAGCGGAAGTACGCAACGCAAAGCCGCAGCACAACCTACCCAGGGATGATCAATGATCAGCAGATCGTAATGCTTAGTTAGCAACTCAATGGGGTAATCGGCAAACTCCTGCAAGGTTCGTTTTTTCCAAACCACTTCCACGTTCGGGTGCAACTCACTAAACCGCTGGCTATAGGCCAGCAGCGGCGTAATGCCGCGGCTGTGTCCCCAGGTAATTCCGTTTAAAATAATTTTTGACATGGTGTTCTGCTTTGTGAGAGACTGCTTTTATGAACTTCAAAACAAGGGTAAAACAACAAATCAATACCCGGGGTTCTGCACCAGATACGGATTGTTGTCCAACTCGCTTTGTTGAAACGGCAACAGGTAATTGTTGGTGTTAAACACCAAAGGCTTGCCGGCCGGCGTTGACAATGTCGGTAACTTGATGTGCGCAATGTTCCAGCGCTTCAAGTCATTGTACCGCTGTCCTTCAAAGGCAAACTCCACTCTTCTTTCGTGACGGATGTAATCGCGAAGCTTTGCCTGCGTGTTGTATTTGGCCTGATCTACCGGTGGCATGTTGATGCCGGGCCTTGCACGCACCTGGTTAATTGCGTTATACACCGATGCATCAGGGCCACTGAGTTCATTCTTTGCTTCGGCATACATTAGCAACACATCGGCATAACGAAGATGAATGTAATCCTGATCCGTCTGCGTAGCGGTGGCGGTTGTAAACGGCGCTCTTGTCAAATCAACGTACTTCTCTACCAGGTAACCCGTAAACGATGTATAACTCCCAGCCCACACCACGTTTGTATTTGGATTTTTCCAGACTTCATTCGGCAACTTGATGGATAAATCAAGACGCGGGTCTCTGTTAGCATAAGGATTCGCCGGATTGTACAAAGGCGACTCGGTAATGGGTTTGCCATCGGTCATTTCGTAATCATTCACCAGATCCTGATACGGTTGCATGAGCGAATACCATCCCAATTCAATGTCCATTCCGGCGGCACCGGGACTTGTTCGCTGCGGGTTGGTGGTGGCCAGGTATTGTGTAGAGAACATGATCTCTGTATTGACAGAAGGTGTTGCCTGGCCCGCAGTTCTGAACAAAGCCGCATAATTGTTTGACAAGGCAAATTTTCCACCCGAAATAATTTGTTGAAGAATGGCTGCTGCGTCGGCCCATTTCTGCTCCGTCAGCAACACCCGTCCTTTCAAGCCTTGCGCACTTCCTTTTACCGCATGGCCGTTGTATTTAACATCCGGCAGATTGGCAATGGCAAAGTCAAGATCTTCTTCAATAAAAGCATACACCTGTTCTTTGGTGCTTTTGGGAATTTTGGCCGCTTCAAGCGTTGACGGAAAATTCCGGTAAATCACCACGCCGCCGTAAGCCTGCACCAAATCAAAATAAGCCAGTGCCCGAATAAAGCGGACTTCTGCTTTGTAAATGCTTTTCTGTGCGTCGGAAACCGGCGCTTTATCCACGTTGTCTAAAAAATAATTGCAAGAGGCAATGGCCCGGTAAGGCGTGCTGTAAAAATTTCCCAGGGCACCGGATAAAGAGGCCGACAGACTGCCGGTTGTCATCAGGCTAAAATTGGCCTGATTGGTATTGTCCCAAAGGAAGGCATTGTCGGTTAAGCCGTCCAAATACACTCTTTCGTAGCCAAGAAAATTTTGTTGCAAGCGGGAATAAACGCCGGCAAGTCCGCTTTGCACATCCGCATCCGAAGCCCAGAAAATATCCGTTGAAACACTGTCGGGCGGATTTTTATCAAGAATGTTTTTGCTGCACGAAATACCTGTTGCCAGCAAGCACAAAAAGAGCGCTGCAAGAAATTTATTTTTCGTCGTCATGCTTTTAGAATTTAACGTTTAAACCAACATTTAAAACGCGGGCTTGCGGATACTGCACGTAGTTGCCCGTGGTGCTGCTTCTTTCCGGATCGCTGCCTTCGTATTTCGTAATGGTAAACAAGTTCTCACCCGAAACGTAAATGCTTAAATCCCTGGCTTTTATTTTGGAGAAAATTGCTCTCGGAAACGTATAGGACAAGACCACGTTCTTCAAGCGCAAGTAAGAAGCATCCATTAAGTAATAAGTGGAACCAGCATAAGCGGCAACGCCTGTGTAACCGGCTACGTAAATGCCCGGCAAGGTGTTGCTACGGTTTTGCGGCGTCCACGCATCGCGCCACTTGGTTGTTGGCGCTGTGCCTTGCATAAACGGATCAACACCCCAATTGTTCACCCTGTTTTTTAAACCTTGAACGCCCTGAAAGAAAGCACTTATGCCAAAGCCTTTGTAATCGGCATTAAAGCCAAAGGAATAGATGTAATCAGGGTAAGCACCTTTCACCACCATGCGGTCGTTTGCGTCCACCACGCCGTCGCCGTTCATGTCTTTCATTTTTAAATCACCCGGCTTTGGATTGGGATTGAGTACGTGCTTTGGCACTTTTCCGGCGGCGGTATCTTCTACCTGGAAGATGCCGTCCCAGACGTACAAATAGTGCGAGCCATAAGGCAAGCCAACCTGGTTGATGCTGGTGCCGATGCTGGGTACTTTGATGTCAAGCACTTTATTATTGGCCGTAGAAATTTGTGCGTTCACACCGTAATGAAAAGCGCCGATTTGATTTTGATGCCGGAGTTCCAGTTCAATGCCTCTCGATTCCATTTTGCCGTTGTTAAACGTAGGGGAAGAAAGTCCCAAACTGGCAGGCACCGGTTGCGAAGCCAGAATATCAGAGGTGGTTTTTTTGAACCAGTCAAAGGTTAACCCAAACAATCCCCTACGCAGATCAAGATCCAAACCAAAATCAGCTATGCGGGTTGTTTCCCATTGCAGGCTTTGGTCTTTGTAAGAATTTAAAACCGCGGCCTGTGCCGGTGTGGTGTTGCCAAAGGGATAACTGACGCCGCTAACGGTGATAACATTCTGGTAAGCATAGTTTCCAATTTCCTGGTTGCCCAACGTGCCGTAAGAAGCACGCAGCTTCAGGTTGTTAAGGAAGGTTACGTTCTTGTTGAAAAAGTCTTCCTGCGACACAAGCCAGGCTCCCGAAACAGAGGGAAACACACCCCAGCGGTAATCGGGCGAAACCCTTGATGTTCCGTCATAACGAAGGTTCGCTTCGAGCAGGTATTTGTTTTTGTAAGCGTAATTAACCCGGCCAAAGAAAGATTGCAAGGCCCATTCGTAAGGCGCGGATAATCCCGGCAAACGCGGGTACGTGGCGTTAATGGCTTCACCCGTATTTGTATAACCGGCAAGTTCCGTCAACGCAGTTGATACGCCGTTTAATCTTCGGGCCCGCAAGGTTTGAAACTTGCTGTACACTTGTTCAAAACCAACGAGTGCCTTCACGTCGTGGTCTTTGGCAATTTTCGTTTCGTAGTTTGCTACCGAATAAATTGTTGGTGTAATGGTTTTTGAATACTGATCGGTTACGCCAAGGTAGTCCGGGCCAAAGAAGGCGCTGGAACCCGTTTGGTAATCGCCGGTTGCCGGATCTTTCTGCTGCAACAAATAAGCACTGTACGGATGCTGGTACATTTTGTAGTATTCATCAACATAGTTCAACGCCACTTTCGATGTCCAGGTCAATCCCTTCAGGATTTTAATATCAATGTAAGCTTGTCCGTTCAGGTTGTACTCTTTCGTGTTCTGCCACCCCATTGCAAGCATTTCCTGCGGGTTACGATTCCGGCCTTCCGCCTGGTAAGCTCTCGATACAATGCGGCCGCTGCCATCGGGCAAAAAAGGACCGTAAAGCGGACCCGCCGCATACACAGCCAACGCGAAGTTTTCGCTCGTAAAAGGCGGCTCCTGCCGGTCTTTGTACGTGAGGTTCATGGACGTTCCAATCGTAATACGGTCGTTGATTTGGCTCGTATAGTTAAACAACCCGTTGTACTTTTTGAAGCTGTAGCCGGGAAGCATGGCATCCTGGTTTAAATAGCTAAGCGACAGGTTAAAGGTGTTGCGCTCATTGCCACCTGATAAGGATATATTGTGGTTGCTTACAACGGCCGATTTAAAATAGTAATCAACGTAATCGAAGTTGGGATATGCGTTTTGATCTGTTGCATTTTTATACTTCGCTATTTCCGCAGAATCGTAGCGAAAAGCCACGCCACTGCGTGCTGCAGCCGCATTGTACAGCGTCATGTATTCGGCCGAATTGGTAATAAAATCCGGCATTGCCGTAGGCGTATATACGCCTACGTTTACACGATAGCTAACGGTGGTTTGTCCCTTGCGCCCTTTTTTTGTTGTAACGAGAATAACGCCGTTGGCGGCCCTTGAACCGTAAATGGCTGCGGAGGCGGCATCTTTCAACACACTGATGTTCTCGATGTCGTCGGGCGAAAGATTGTTGATAGAGCCTGTAACGCCGTCAATCAAAACAAGCGGTCCAGTGCTGCCGCCAAAGGTTGCACGTCCTCTAATCAAGAGGTTGGGATTATCTCTGCCAGGTTCACTTGAAGGCTGTGTAACCTGAAGTCCCGATACTCTCCCCTCGAGCAAATTGGCTGCGTTTGGCGCCGGACGTTGCGTTAAGGTTCCACCCGAAACGGTGCTGACCGAACCGGTAAGATTAATGCGGCGCTGCGTGCCGTAACCAACCACCACAACGTCATTCAGGGTATTGGCTGCGGCGGAAAGTTTAATGCGGTAAGATGTTCGCTGATCAACGGGCAGTTCTTGTGTTTCCATGCCCACGTAAGAGAAGACGAGAGTTTTAGCGCCAGACGGGAGCTCGAGCGAAAAGCTTCCGTCGGTTGCGGTAATGGTTGTCTTTGATGTACCTTTTGCCTGAACCGTAACGTTCGACAAAGGCTCACCGGCTTCGTTCGTAACAACACCCGAAACTCTTTGGGTTTGTTGCCACCATTTGTTGCCGGAAAATTTTTCGTTGCTCTTGAATTCAGGAGATGCAGCGGCGGGAAGGGCCATAAGAAGGCCGCCTCCTATAGCAAGCACAATTTGCTTCATAGCAGAACCGTATTTAAAAGTTGATGTAAAGGGTGCAGGTACCTGATAAATAATCATTACTAAATTAGGTTCCGAAGGGGGCGGCAACAATGGTATCTTTTCTCAAAAAGATGGATTATTTTACCACGACGTACATGCATTTGAAGCACTTTCGAAGTTGTAAGACTCGTTAGTACAAACGACCGTAAAAAATTTTATAGCGACAGAAAAAAGGAAGCGAGATTTTCCGCTTCCAGCGATATTATTCCTGCACGTTTGACGGTGCAAACATTGCAAAGGATTTCAGTAGTGAATCTTTTTTACCACAGAGGTCACAGCTTCTTTCTGCGAAGTGAACGGCGTTAAATAAAAACGATACGAGTAGTCCTTTGCAGGAATCTGGTATTTATCAAGCGGCGCAGCCACATCGCTCCAACTGTCGTTGCCGCCCACGCCCATTTGCACAAGGTCAACATTCAAGGTAAGATAGCCAGCGTCTTTTAATGCGTTGGTGTGTTTTGCGTTTTCAATGTTTTCTTCTGTGTATGGCCAGGCACTCATTGAAAGCAGGCTATCGGCAACAACCAATAACCCTTCGGCCTTTTTGTTTGCCAACAACATCCAACGCACGTCTGTTCTGTTGCCGTTCTCTTGCGGCACGGCATAAGGCTCCATGAATTCAAAAATATTTTTCGAGTAGATGGCCGCATCAAAACCGTACCTGCGGTCGATGTAATTCTCCATCGGCCCTTTGCCGTACCAGCTTATGTTGTCAAAGCTTCTTTCAATGCCGCCCTGCATGCCCACTTTTGGAATGTTGGGGAGACCGGGTTTGCACATCAATGTGTAATCAACTTTTATTACACCGTCGCCGTTGACGGAATACGTCACTTGCACGGAAGCACTGTCGTTTATCAACGAGTAATTACTTAAAATTTTTGCGATGCCTTTGTTTTCGAGAGAGGCCGCAACGCTTTTTAATTTCAGGCTTGACTCGTACCATTCGTGAAGCCTTTTGTTTGGCTTCCAACCACGGCGGTCGTTGTCGGTAAGCGGCCGTTTGAAGTGCGGCAAAAACGGCTGTGCAATTTGTTCCTTGCCTTTCCAATCGTAAGAAATCAGCGCACCGTTTGTTTTATCAAAGGCAACGGTAAAATGTTTTCCTGAAACGATGTAACGGTTAACCGTTTCTTTTAACGACAAGCCCGGATAAATTTTGTTCGATGCTTTTTGCACCGCCAAACCCGTTAAGGCAAATTGATTGGATGCGATTTCAAAGCCCCTGGCCGCCCAGACCTTGTCTTCCACCAGTGTAAAATGAATGTCCGCAAGATATTCGCCGCCGCTTTTCATTTCCGGCAGATAAGCCGCAATGCTGATGATTGTGTCTCTTCCTGCGGCAAGCGAAATTCGGGGTAACGTTTTGTTGACAACAACGTTTCCGTCTGCTCTCACAATCAGGTTCACGTTGTAATCGCCGAGATTTTTTACCGCATGACGATTGGTGATTTTAATGAGTCCCTTTGCCGCATCAACAAGTTCACATTGTGCGCCCTGAAAAATGCGCTTGCATTCATACATCGCAGCCTTCGGTCTTCCGTCGGAAGCAACAATTCCCTTGATGGTGAAGTTGTCGAAATACTTCTCGCCAAAATCGCCGCCGTAAGCATAGTATGCTGCGCCGCTGCTGTCGCGCTGCAAAATACCCTGGTCTTTAAACTCCCAAATCGCACCACCAATCACGCGGGGCGTTGAGCGAAATTCATCCCAAAACTCTTTCAGGTTTCCATTGGAGTTTCCCATTGCATGTGAGTACTCCACAAAAAAGATTGGACGATGATCACCGTTGGCCTGTGTAGCCAAAAGTTTAGGCGTAAAGATGCCGGGATACATGCGGCTCACGATGTCAACCCAAGGTTCATCTTGCGGATTTTGCAAACGATGCGAGTGATCGTTTGACTTTAAGTAACGCGGGTCCGATGGATCAATGTAACCTTCCAACCGTGGATTGCCCATCGCCGGTTCGTAATGCACCGGACGGGTAATGTCGAAGTCATGAATCCACGCCGACATGGCCGCATGATTGGGCCCTCTTCCCGCTTCGTTGCCCAAACTCCAGATGATGATGCTCGGATGATTTTTATCCCGCATGGCCATGCGTGTGATGCGATCCATATAAGCACCTGTCCACTGCGGGTCGTTGCTTAATTTTCCACCCAAACCGTGTGTTTCCAAGTTGGCTTCGTCAATCACGAGAATGCCGTATTCATCGCACAAATCATAGAGATAAGGGTCCATTGGATAGTGCGACGTGCGAATGCAATTGAAGTTAAAACGCTTAATGGTTTGCACGTCTTGCAAAATATCTTCACGACTTAACGCTTTGCCTTTTGTAGGAGAATGATCGGGGCGATTGACGCCGTATAAATAAGTTTGTTTTCCGTTGATGAGAAGCTTGCTGTTGTCCTTTGCAAATTCAATGCTGCGAAAACCAATCTTGCAACTCTTTGCTTCGAGCAAATTACCTGTACTGTCTTCAAGCGAAAGCACCAACGTATAAAGGTTCGGAATTTCATCGCTCCATTTATCGGGATTCTTCACCGTTGTTTCCAGCAAACCAAACTTCACGTTGTCGAGCCGCGGATAAATTTCGTTGATGATGCTTTCGGCGCTTCGTTCGAGTGGCTTTTGGAACACGGGTTGGTTGTTGCGATAGAGTTGCGCCTTCAGGTTATAGCCGTGAATTTCTTTGCCGGTAAAATTGTCAATGCGCGGACGAATGCTCAACACTGCGTCTTTGTATTCTTTGTCAAGCTTCGTTTGATAAAAGAAATCGGCGATGCGAACTTTTGGTTCTGCGAGCAACATTACTTCACGATGAATGCCACCCAGTCGCCAAGTGTCCTGGTCTTCCAAAAAACTGCCGTCGCTCCAGCGAATGACCCACACCGACAAAACGTTTTCACCCGCTTGCAGGTAAGGCGTAATGTTGAATTCTGTCGAATTAAAACTGTCTTCACCATAGCCTACAAACTTTCCATTAAGCCACACCTTGAAGCCTGTGCCAACGCCGCCAAAATGCAAAGTAATGTTCATGGCTTTCCACGCAGCAGGAATTGTAAACGTGCGTTGATAACAACCGGTGCCGTTGTAATCGTGCGGCACATACGGTGGATTCACCGGCCGGAAAGGATAAACCGCGCCTTTGTAAATCGGCTTGTCGTAGCCTTTCATCTCCCAGTTGCTCGGCACTTCAATCTTCTTCCATCCCTGTACGCGGCTTTTGTAAAAATCTTTCGGTGCATCATCGGGTTTTAAGGCAAAAGAAAAATCCCATTCACCGTTCAACGACATCATGCGTGATTGCGAACGATTGCCTTTTAACGCTTCGTCAATTGTTGCAAAAGAATAGGCCGTTGCTCTTGACGGTTCACGATTGATGCCGCTAACCGATGGATCTTCCCAGGGTTCACGGTCGTAAACGGTTGGTACAACCGGAACAGCCGCCGGTGTTTTATCAACCAATTGCGCTTTCAAAGACGACAGAAAAACGAGTAAAAAAAATATCGTGAAACAGTGCTTCATTTTCGAGTTTAATTTTTATGTACCGGGCTTTTTTTTTTCATGGCATCGGCTGTTGCGTCGCACTCTTCATCGTTCTGAGCTTCTATCATCTTTTCTTGGTCTCCGCAGGACACCATCCTCTGTAGAAACCAATCATTGAGTTCTTTCATTCGACTCCTACGGAGCCGTGAGGTATTGTCTGCTCGTCGTCTTCTACCAGGGTGCAGCGCCTGCCGGCGCTGAATAGAATTACCGAACGTACAAGAGTGCGACGCAACAGAAGTCAAATGGATAGACGGACCTCTGGTCCATCATACAAACTTTTCTTCTTTCACAACTCTTAATTGTTCTTCAGCGGCCGCTACCTCTTTGACCTTCTCTTCCACCGGCCTTCTTCGCCAGTAATTGGCCAGCAGCGAACCCGAGACGTTCATCCACGGGCTAAACACCGCAGCGGGCAAACCCACAGTTCCCAACTTTCCCATGCTGCCCGCAAGTCCGGATGCCATACCGCCGTTTTGCAGGCCGACTTCGAAGGCAATTGTTCGCGCCGATGATTTGTCCAGTCCAAAAATTCTGCTTAACCAATAACCAAAAAAATAACCCGCAGTGTTGTGCATCACCGAACATAAAAAAAGAAGAAAACCAACACGCAACAAATTTTCTCGTCCGGCTGCAGTAGTAACCGCGGTGAAATAAACAATGCCAAACATGGAAACATAAGGCATGATTCCGTCAAGCTTTGCGTATCGTTTTGCAAGCATGTGATAAAGCACACCAACCACAAACGCCCCGAACAAAAAACTTATTATTTCCAACGATTGCAAAGCCTGCGGCGAAGCAATGGCCGTTTCAAGAATTCTCCACAACCCAAGCGGCAAAGCAAGCAACCAAAGCAAGCTTGCAATAAAAATGGCAGTCACAATTTTCCATCCTTTCGGCGAAGCGGTTTTAAGATAATCGTGCAGCAGCGCCGCGCCAATGGGTACAAGCACAATCTTGACAATCTCCATCATCATGTTCACAAACTTTACTTCGATGAGCGTGCCGGCAAGCAACTTCATTAAAAGTGGTGTCAGAAACGGTGCCGCTAGGGTTGAAAGCGCCGTGACTACCACAGATAAAACAAGATTCGCTCTCGCGATGTAGGCCATTACGTTTGACGCAAGCCCGCTGGAACATGAGCCAATTAAGATAATACCCGCAGCAATCTCCGGCTCGAAATGAAAAAGTCTTGTCAGCGCAAAACCCGTTAACGGCATAATGGAAAAATGGCAGAGCAAACCAACCGCAACGCCTTTACCGGTTGTAGCAATGCCCGAAAAATCTTTCAGGCTCATCTGAATGCCCATGCCAAACATCACCAGTTGAACAATCACAAGTATCAGCCATTTGTTGCGCAAGTCAACACTGCCCCAATGCGAAAAGGCCGCAGGATAAATCATGGCCGTTACCACCGCTGCAATAATCCACGCAGTATAACGATAGCTCTTCAAATTTTTTATGACGCCCATTCCGATGGCAAAGCCAACAATCAGGACCACCGCAGCCAGTTGCCAAATGTTTTGCTGATGAAAAAGCATTCCTGCTATCAGCGCAACAGCACCAACGGCACTCAATACCAAACAGATTTGCATCGCTCTTTTCATACAGCAAGTATTTTTTAGAAAACCGATGCGAGGTATTCAATGGCAATACCCGGACTGGCAAGAATAGGAACTTTTTTATCTGCTGCATCCAGCATGTCTATAACTCTTGCCATTGACGCCTGCGCCAGCACAATCACATCAACCTGCGACGACAATTCCTTTAACGCGGCCGCAACCATTTCATCGTGCTTCGCTGCATCACCGCCCATAAGCGCATCGAAAGCGCCTTCGCATAATTTAGAAATCACCGTTACAGCCTTACCGGCAACAGCGGCGCGGCGCTTAACCAAATCAGTCGTTGGATTCAACGTGGTTGGAAGCGTTGCAATCACGCCAATCTTGTCTCCTGTTTGCACGGCTTTGTCAGCCATCGGCTGATCCACTCGCAACACAGGTACTTTGCTCAAAGTCGCTGCCGTTTCCACAGCCGCACCAATTGACGAACAGGTGTAAAGAATAAAATCAGCGCCGGCAGCTTCGGCCGATGCTGCGTAATTCACAACTCGCCTCGCTGTATCAGGTTTTAATTCACCGCACTGAATCACGTTTTTAATCAAACTGTCGTCAACAATATTGAAGGTTTGTACATCCGGTATAAACCGCTTGCACAAATCCTGGAATACCGGCACCAGCGTGGCCGACGTGTGAATAAGTCCCAATGTTTTTTTCGACATGCTATTTGATTTTGTCTTTTGTTTTTGTAACCGACAACGGAATATTCATTGAGCTGTTGTTGCGTCGCACTCTTGTGCGTTCAGTAAGTCTATTCAGCAAGGCCTCAATCCCTCTCCACTCGGAGAGGGAAGCTTTCGCACGAAACCTCGCTTATCAATGACTCAGCCTCAATTGCAGTCTCTCCAATAAGCAAGGCTTGTGCGGCTGATGGCCTTTCCCTATTGGGGAAAGGTCGGGATAGGGGCCGCCGCTCTTAGAAAAAAGTCTTCGCTTCCAACTTGACCACCTTTGAAACAGATTTCAATTCCGTTTACAGCTTTATCACTTGCAATGGCTTTGCACAGCGGCGCACCGGGCGCCAACGGCGCAATCATCTCCACCGCGTCAATCCCCAACGCTCTTGCTGCATAACTGCTCGTATCGCCACCCGCAACAACAAGTCGTTTCAGTAATGTTTGTCCGATCAATCGCTTTGCAATTTCACCCAAAGCCCTTCCCAATGTTTCGGCAGTATTCTCTGAAGTATTTATTCTTTCAGCGCCGTTTGAATGAATAATCAAATCCACTTTGTTATTCAGAATAGCCAATGATTTTTGAAAGACTTCTTCCATTTCCTGCCAAGCATCTTCACCAACCAATTTGCTTACGTCAATCACAACTTCTTTAAAGCCATTTTGCAAAGCATGGTGGATTTGCTTTGTCGTAACCGGTGAACAACTTCCGCAAACAACAAGCAACAGTTCTGCCTTTGAAAGCTTTTGCCATACCGGTTCTTGCAGACCAAGTTGTTGCTGAAAATGAGCAGCAAAAGCAATTTCAACACCGGACGAACCAACGAGAAACAAAGGCTGACTGTGCGCAGCTTCATCACTCAACACAGCCGCAATCATTTCCAAATGCTGATTCTCCAACGCATCAAAAAAAATAATCGCAGCACCTGCCGATACATTCCTATCAATAGACTTTTTTATTTCGTCTTCGCTTTTAATAACGTCAACGATGGTAACAAGACCAATCTGCTTTTTCGTTTGTTTCCCCAGGTGCAAACGCAAATCGCTTTCGTCGGCAGGTGTTGTCGGATGATGCTTCATCGAGGGATGACGGTCCAATCGAAACACTTCGCCGTTACTACCAATGCCCATGCGGGCAAAAAGATTTCCAAAAAACAAATAACGCCCCAACACCGGTGCAGATTGAATAATTGGCGTAAAGCGATTGCCAAAAATTTTTACACCCACATCAATTGCCTTACCGATGCTTCCAATAAGAGGCGATGAATCAAACGTTGAACAAACCTTGTAATGAACATACCGAACGCCTGTTTCCTTTATTTGCCGCAAAGCAGGTTCCAATGCAGATTGCATCGCTTCCGGTGTCATGGCACGTGTCGCACCGGCCACGCCAAAAGCTTGCAAACCTTCGTGCAATTTCAATTGTTCACTTGTGGGTGGTTCCAAAAACAAAACACTTTTCAACCCTTCACGGCAAAGCCATTCAAGGGCATCGGTTGAGCCCGTGAAATCATCGCCATAAAAGGCAAAAAGCGGTTTGTTGTCAGCCATTATTTGCCTCCGAATTTTTCAACAGATTTTGCAAACTCCGGATAAATGTTCACGGCTTCTTCCAACTGCAAACCATCAACGGCGCCCTTCCATGCTTGTTGCAAAGCAGCAACGCCTGCCGCCGCACCCATTGGGTGCGCCATGATGCCGCCACCGGCCATGTACAAAAGATCAACAGTCTTTGTTCGTCGCCATGTTTCAAAGGCTTGTCCGCCCCACTGGCCTGAAGACACCACTGGCAAAACAGCGTAACCAGCCGCCATCGGTTTCAAACAAGCTTCAATGGAACGCACCACCGAATCATCGCTTTCCCAAAATTTATTTTGAATACCGTTCACGTGAATTTGGTCAACACCCGTAAGCCGCCATAACTTTTGATAAGCGGGAAAATCAATGCCAAGCAAAGGATGCCTTGTCATCATGCCCCAGCCGTTGCGATGACCGTGAATAGCGAGTGCGCCGATGTCGCAAATCTTTTTTGTTGCGGAGACGCCAACGCTGTTCAAACTTATCATGGCACAAGTGCCGCCGGCCTTTATAATCGTTTCGTAGCGGCTCAACATCTCGTCCACTTCGCCGCTGATATTGAAGGCATACATTACTTTCTTTCCCGTTTTATCGGCCAAACGATTCACAACATTCATTACGGCCTCAACCCTTTTTTCAAAAGGCGAGTTGGCAGAAGAAGAAAGCAATTCATCGTCTTTTACAAAATCAATTCCGGCTTCGCCAAGCGTTTGCACCATCTCGGCTGTTTGTTCCGGTGTCAAGCCAATGCTTGGCTTGATGATGGTGCCAATCAATGGGCGGGATTGAACGTTAGTGAGTTTTCGACATCCTTCAATGCCGAATCTTGGTCCGCGAAAATGAGCCACATAAGCATCAGGAAAATCGATATCCATCAATTTCAACCCGGTGAATTGCCGCAACTCGTACAAGTTTCCTTGCAAGGTTGAAATCAGCACCGGTAGGTTGTAGCCAAAGTTTTCAGCCGACCACGAAACTTTTACGACGGCTTGATGATAAACACCGAGAGAAAGCTTTTCGCTTGGAATAGATGCTTGATTAACCGTTGTTATTTTTTCTATTGATTCAACTCTTGCAGCGAACCGTTCTTTTAATTCAGCGGTTTCGCCGGGCACGGCCACGAAGGTTCCCGATGATTGTTCGCCGGCTAAAACTTCCGCAGCTTTTTCCGGTTCAAAAGGTGTCTCGATAAAATATGTCGCGGTGATTCTTTCCATGTAATTCACTTGCTTAATCCAATTTTATTTTGCCTTGTAACGAACGGTATAAGCTTTATCCGGTTCAATCATCAACGTGTAATTGTTACCACCCTTTGCTTCTATCACACCTTCTTTACAAATCGGCTTTGTTTTGCTTTGAAAAGATAGCAGGCCCTTTCCCGCAGCACCTTTTACTTTCATCTGCGTCGTACTGCAATAGACCTGAATGTTTCCGGCTGGTGTTGGCACTTCGCCCTGCATCCATTGCAGACCGCCCAACTTTGGTTCAATTGTATAGGTTGCATAACCGGCAGCCGTTGGCTTCACACCCAGGTAATATTTTCCCAACAAATAAATAGGGCTTGCACCCCAGGCATGGCAAAGGCTTTTTCCAAACTCACGGCCGTACATCGCATAGTGCTCCGCTCCTTTTTTTGTTGGATTGTATTCTTCCCAAAACGATGTAGCGCCTAAATTCAACATACCGCCCCAATAATCCTTCATTTGCTTCAAAACATAATCCTGCTCTCCCATGGCGCAAAGCGCTTCCAGTTCATAAAAGTGCATGTAGGGTGTAGTAATTTTTTGAATGCTGTCGTTGAGCAACACGTGTTGTTTCACTTCCTGCTTTTGTGCATCATTGAAATAGTTGAAAAAGATGCCGAACATGTTTGCATAGCGTGTTACGTTACCTGTTTGTTTGCCATCAACGCGACTGTGGACCAAAGCATGTTTGGAAGAATTCCAATAAAGAGAAAAGAGTTTTTTCTTCAGATCGTCTGAAAGTTTAGTGTAGGTTGTTTTTCCTCTATCGTCATTTACAATGTCAGCACAAAGAGCCATTGTCTCCAAGCTTCTTGCGAACAGCATTTGTTCAAAACTTACTTCTCCTTTTTTGCTCAAGCCGTTGGCCCAATCAATAAAGATCCAATCGCCGGGTAGGCCTTGTAACAGACCGTCTTTGTTTCGTCGGCCAAGCACATACTCCATCATGCTTTGCATGCGGGGATAAAAATTTTTAATAAAGCTCTTATCGCCGGTGTACAGATAATAATCGTAGATGCCGAGGAACCAGTAAAAGGTATAATCCATGATGGTGTTGATGTGGCCTGTCACCGGATCTTTGCCACGCAGTGCAGCCATCGTTCGTTCAACGGTTGGCGAATCGAAGAACAGGTAATAGTTCATCAAATAGCTTTGGTAGGCATCGCCGCTCCATACCCAGCGGTCACGCTTGATGCCGTCAATAAAAAATTCTCTCGTAGCTAAATGAAGCGTGTATTTGGCGACATCATAAATGCGGTTGATTTCTTCATCTGAACATTTAAAACTTCCGCGGTCTTTTACATCGGCGTATTCATATAACATGGAAACAGAATCGAGGTTAAGCGTTGGCTCCATCACCACGTTCACATAACGAAAGGCTTTCGACAACGGCATAGTGGAATCTTGCTTTGACACGTTCGAAAACTGAAGCCGGTCAAGGGTTACAGCGCCATCCTTTGAAAGCGCTTCTTCTTTTGATTCGCCGTAATACAAGGTCATTGCGCCGCTGCCTTTTACGCCGTGAAGTTTGACAAAGCCAAAAGTTTCCTTGCCGAAATCAATCAAGCGTGATGTACTGTTTGCGGTTGTGCTAACAGCAGATTGCGATACAACAGGGAGTTTAAACTGTGAAGGCAGATTTGTGGGGGAATTAAAATTCCAACTGCCTGCGTTGAGCCATTTGGTTGCCGAAACGTCAGAGGTTTTTCCCGTTTCATCAATCCATTCTTTATCCTCAAATGTGAGTAACCACGATGAATCAGAGACGACAGTTTTGCCTTTTACATAAATGGTGGGAACGGATGCCTGGTTAAAAACTTTTACGTTGATGCGGTGTTGTCCAGCCGGAACGTTTATGGTTGTTGGCGTTCCTTCGAAAAGTTTTCCGTCGAGTTTGACGTTGTATTTGCCTTCGGCGTAAATGGCAACGTCTTCGGGTTGTGAAAGGTTGCAGTCTTTGTGGAAGTCCATCAGCGGATAATGACTGTCAACTTTCCAAAAAACAGGAAAGAAAGAACCGCGGTCGGTGCGGCGGTTTTGCATGTTGTTGCTTAACCAGATTTCGTAGTCGCCGGGATACCAGATCCAGGTGGCTTGTTGCGCAAAAGCAGAGAAAGTGAAGAAGAGGCCCATCCCCAACAACCATTGCTTTTTGTGGTAGATGGTGCTAAAGCCCCTTCCCGTTGGGAAGTGGATGAAGAGGTTCAAAATGATAAGGATAAAATGCAATGCTTTCTTGATGATTGAAACAAGAAAAGAAGCGCTAAAAAGCAAGGGTTGTGCGTTGGTGGCTTTCCCACCGGGAAGGTCGGGATGGGCCGCCGAATAGCGAACAAAGCGCACAAGAGTGCGACGCAACAAAAGCTTCATAGTAGCAATGCAGCTTGGTTCATAAAAAATATCTTTCTCTTTTCTCATGCTTAATGTCCGTTAAAAATGATGTACAAGGATAGAATGACGACGCCGAGCAAGGCAAACAACCACTGCACTTTTTTGCTGGTGCGTGGGATTTCTGCAGTTTCGATGTTGCTTGTTTGCGGGTTGCGATCGGTAAGTGAAATGATGATGGCTGCGACTAACAAGATCGCAAAAATGTAAAACGACAACAACAAAAAGTGCGGCCACATCGGGTATTTGTCTGCGGGCAAAACCCAGAGATATAAAACGCCTACGAACAAACTAAAGGCAGAACCAAAACTTAAAATTGCGTTGACGGCTTTTGCGGTGGTACGCTTCCAAAACACGCTCAACAAAAACACCACCGAAAGCGACGGTGCAATAAACCCGAGCACTGCCTGAAAGATATTAAAGAGGTTTTGCCCGCGAATTTTATCAATGGCAACGGCCATGAGCACGGCAAATACACAGCCTACGACAACGGTAATGCGGCCAACTTTAATTTGCTCCTTCGTGTTAGCGGAAGGGTTGATGTTCTTTACGTAAACGTCGGTAGTGAACACCGCGCTTAATGCGTTGAGCGAAGAACCGATGGTACCAACCAAGACGGCGATCAACACGCAAATCACAAGTCCGTTCATGCCGGATGGAAAAAGGTTGGTGACCATCGTCATGTAGGCGAGATCGGATTTTTCGAGGTGTGGAAAGAGTGCAAAACACAAAATGCCCGGCATGATGAAAAGCGGCAGGGCCAAGACTTTCAGCCATCCGATGAAGTTCACGCCGAGTTGTCCCTGTTCTAAATTTTTTGCACCCAGCACGCTTTGCACCATCGCCTGATCGGTGCAGAAAAAAGCAACAGCCGCAACCGGATAACCCAACAACATGGCTTGCCAGGGATAAGATTTATCGTTTGATGGCTTGATTAAATTCCAATAATGTGAAGGCACTTTGTGATAAAGCGCAGACAAACCACCGATGCGTTGCAAACCGAGATAGGTTAGCGTGAGCGAAACAACGATCAGCAAAATCATTTGGAAGACGTTCACTTTGGCGATGGCTTTTAAACCGCCGGCAAACGTGAAAATGCCCGAGAAGGCAACCAACACAATCACCGATTGCCACATGGGAATGCCGAGAATTTGTCGCACCAAAACACCGCCGCTGAACAAGCCAAGCGACAACCAACTCACGAGTATTTTGATGAGTGCATACCAGGCGAGAATGTTTCGTGTGCTGTCGCCGTAACGCTTGCCCATGTATTCGGGCATGGTGGCTACTTTGCTGGCGATGTAACGCGGCGCAAACACCATTGCTAGCAACATGAGAAAAACAAAAGCGTACCATTCAAAATTACCCGCAACAATGCCTGTTGCATAACCAATACTGGCAAAAGCAAGCAGCGATGAAGGGCCAACGTTTGTGCCCCACATGTTGAAACCGATGTTGTACCAGTTGAGCGAATGACTGGCAAGAAAAAGCGTTTCGTTCTTTTTCTTTTGACGAAAGCTGGCGATATAACCAATCACCAACAGCACGATAAGGTAAATGGCAACGACGGCAAAATCGGCCTTGGTGAGCTTGTCATAAATAGGGTTCATAAACCGTAGCTGTTTAAGATGTCCTGAACCTTTATTGGTTTGCCTGTTTCCAACGAACTGTCCATTGCCTGCAACAAAGCAATCGTTCCAATGCCTTCCTGCATGTCGGGATAAGCAGTAAAGCTTTGCTCGATGCTATCGGCGAAATAGTCCAAATAATTTTGGTACTCGCCAGCATGATGGCTTTGTCCTTCAAAACGGAAATAATGTTTCATCACTTCATCGCCCCAACGAATAATTTTTTCCTCTCCTGTTTTATCGGTGATGGAATAACGCAGTTCGTGGTAATCGGCTTGCGAAGCGCCTTCGGTGCAACGAAGAAGGGTGCTCATACCGCTGTCGCGGTCTGCGGGTTGTGTCGGTCCTGTGTAAGCGCCGCTGACTCTTGCAATGCGTCCGTCTGCCGCTTTAAAGATGAAGTGCATCGTGTCGTGATTTCTCAGACCTGCTTTGATGCCGTTGCTGCTAATCATGCCGTAGCCCATGACTTCTTCGATGTCGGGCAAGTACCAACGAATAAAATCCGTGGGATGACTTAAGCCGCCGTACAACCATTTGAATGATTGTAGTAATGACCAGCCTTTTTTTAAGAACCAACGATGATCAGCGTGGTAGTAAGCTTCGATGGTGATGAGTTCACCAATCAAGCCAACTTCGTAATCTTTTCGCTGCCGTTTAGCGGGTTCAAAGAAGCGTGAACTTTGTCCGACGAAAACTTTCTTGCCGCTTTTGGCTTGTAAATCCAAGAGTTCTTTTGCCCTTGATAAATCATCAATGAAAGGCTTGGTGCAGATAACGTGTTTTCCGTGTGATAAAGCTTGTTGGATGTGTTGTGCGTGCAAATGGTCTGGCGTGTAAATGGCAACAACGTCGATGTCTTTGTCATCCAACATTTGCTGATAGGACGTTGTGTAATTTGAGAAGTCGAATTCCTTTGCCCGTTGCCTGCACAATTCTTCGTTCACATCGCAGATCGTTTTCAATTCGTACTTCTCGCTGCTTAATGCAGCAGAGATTGTGCTTCGCCCTTCACCCAATCCTAAAATTCCAAGCCTCAACATTCTTAATTTTTAATTATCAATTATTAATTCTTTGTAAAAAAACCCACGTCTCTCCTTTCTTCGTGCCTTGAATGCCTTCTTGATATTTCGCCATGCGGCGATTCCATTCCTCCACTCTTGGATTGTTCTCGGTTGTTTTTGGATTCAGCTTATCCAGGCTCTCCCCTTTCGGAATGTTGATGACCAACATTAACTGTCGGCCGTTTTTATACACCAATAGCTGCTGAAAGTTTGCCTTGCAAAAACCATTGGACACTTCGGGCCATTTTTGAAACTGCGTAGCGTGATAATCGAGATATTCTTTTTGCAACTTGGCATTGTTCACCAAATTTGCTGTGAGCAAAATGTTGTCCCATTCTCTTGCCGTTGTTGTATCGCCGCAATGAGTTCGGTTGAATTCGTAAAACGCATCCTCGTAAAGCTTCACTTTTAAATCGGGAAAACTTTTTTCAAGTTTTCGTTTGAGTTGTGAAGCATCACCCACTTTATCATAAAGCACCAAGTGATTTTGCCAGCTATAAAATTGAGTTGAATAAACATCCGCCTCCGCGAAAGCTTGTTTCACTCTACCTACATCCACTGTTTGGCCTGATGGCGCAATTAACTCGAATACTACTGGCAACTCATGGGTAATTTCCTGCCTAGTATTGAAAACAATTTTATTCCTTAACAAAGAACGATAAGCCGGTTGCAACCCTGAAATGTTCTTTACACTGTCGTTCACCATTGGTCCATTGTTCTCCCAAACATTGCCCGGGCCATTTGCGTTTTGCAAAAACTTTTTTGACGGCGTCCAATTGTTTTTTACCGTGATGTACGACGACCCTTCGTCGCTGTAGAGATAAAACCAATGATGTGGCAAATGTGCGTACGGCGCTTTGTAAATGCTGTCGGCATAATTGTCGGTAATGAATGTATTTGGCTGTGCGCTCAAGGTATAAATCGCTGCTACGTCGTACATGTGCTGTGCGTAGCGAACGATTCTGTTGGCAGCAACACGATTGTTTTGCATCACATTCTTGTCTTTAGTCCAACCCCAACCGAGTGAAATACCCGTGTAAGGAAGTTCAGACAAATCATTGTGCGAAATGGTTGTAGATCGAACATAACCTGCACCAATCCCCACACAGCCCCAATCTTCAGTCCCAACGTTGTTGACTAAATTGTTTTCGATGGAAATGTTTTCAGTCACCTCTCTTTCATCAGCGGAGTTATATGCCAAATGCGTTTCCGTTGCTTCGTCCGAAAACACACCGGCGAGGATGGCGTTACCTCCCACGTCTTGAAAAGAATTGCCGATGATGGAACTATTCTTTATGCCTTTGCCAAAATCCAAACCTGTTGATGCAAGATGCGTGAACGTGCAGTTTTCAAAAGCAATACCGTTTGCAAAAGATACTTCCACCGATGCCGATGGTCGCCCAAGCCAAGCCTGGTTTTCCAAGGTCTTTTTCTCCGGCGTGCCGGGCACTTTTAGTTTGTACGCATCAAGCATGAACAAGCCCGCTTGCAACGGCACGTGGCCTTGTTGCGATGGCCGCATCCACGTTGTGTGCTGAAAAGAAATTCCTTTAACGCTAAAATTAGATACGGGCCTTTCTGCGGTTCCTTCCACTTTTACCAATGTCTCCAAAACCGGTGCAACAACCGTTGTCGTAGTCATGTTCTCACCGCTTCGCGGCCAGTAATAAAGCTTGCGTGTTTTTTTATCGAGATACCATTCGCCAGGACTGTCCAAAAACTGAAGCGCATTAACCAAATTGAAAGCAGAATTGCCCGTCTCCGATGAAATCCAAGGCGAAGGCCAGGGATGTTCGGATTGAATGTGACTTTCGGGCTGATAAAAATGCAACAGGGCGCTATCTCCTTTTACCTCCATTGACTTGATGCGAAGAATGGCAATGGCCCACCATTGATGAATGAACATCTCCATGCCTTCTACTTTCGAAACATCAACAGCCGGTTTCGGTATCCAACAGCTTTCTGTTTTTTTATTCCAGGAAAGAATGCGGCTCATTGTATCGCCGTTGTACGCTTTCGCACGAACGGCTTTTTGGTTGTTGATGTAAAGCTGACGGAAGTCGAGCAAATCACCGCCAAGGGTTGGCGCATCTGTAACCCAAATTTTGCCTTGCGCCTTTTTTGACAAACCAACAACCGGCGTAGTAAGTTTCTTCCATCCTTTCACATCAATGCCGCCGCTAAAAATCGGCTGTGCACCCGGCGCAGCTTCAATGGTTGTTGGACTGCTTGCTGTTCCGGCATCTTCGGGACGAACAAACAAAGGTTCAGTAAAGCGATACACACCGTCACCAACAACAATGTGAATGCCGTTGACAATCGCAGCATCGTTCAAACGCCGCATTTCGCGGGCCTTTCGCAAAGCCATTGTCACGGAAGCAAGCGGCTTTTCCTTCGTGCCATCAGCGGTATCGGTGCCGTTCACAGCAACATAAATTTGCGCAGAAGCAGCGCAAGACAGGAGAAGAAAAAACAGAACAACAATTGTTTGTCGCATGATTGATGAAGACCTTGTTAATTCGCTGGAATGTTTTGAAAAATGGATTTGACGTAAGCCGTATTGGCGCCAAAATTTTTCTTGACGTTCCTTGGTTCTTTTGCGTCGCGTGAACGTTCAATCACCAGCCAACCGCTCCAGCCCATTTTATCAAGCGTTCTCTTTACTTCAAGCATGTTGATTTTCGGATCGTTTTGCAACCATACACCGTCATCATCGGTACAATGAATTTGCACGATGTATTTCTTGCCAAGCGTTTCGAGTTCCTTGTTCAGATCGCGGCCGTTTTTGATGGCATTGGAAAAATTAAAATAGCTTTTAATAGCCGGAGAGTTCACATCTTTCAGCAAGGCTAATTCGCCTTTTGCATCCAACGCAGTTTCGATACCGATGACAACCTTTGCTTTTTCCGCCATCTTGCCGGCAATTTTTAAACGGCTTACAACCGAGTCCCGCAACTCTGGTTTCTTTACCAAATCACATTGCACGCCGAGCGGAAGAAAAGCAACTTTCACGTTCATCAATTTCATCGTTTCAATACAGTCCTGGATGGATTGAATAAATTGTTCGCGCTGACAAAACGATTGCGCATAATAACCGGTCATACCAAGCGATGGAATCTGCAGGCTTAATTCTTTTGCTTTGTTCAGAAACTGTTGCCGCACAGAATCAATCAACAGGCTGTTCTCAAAAGTTGGACGATTTCCCAAGCCACCCATGTCAATCTCCACACCGTCGGCGCCAATGTCTTTTGTCAATTGCAGCGCTCCAAGCTTTTGTCGTTTCAACAACATCAAATCAATCAGGGCAACTTTGTAACGCTGTTTGGATAAATTGTCTTGCGCAAAAACATGCAGGCAATTGCAAGCAAGAACGAGAAGAAAAATTTTACGTAGTGAAGTCATCGTGATTATTGAACTGCGTCGTTAAAAATTTTTGTTACGTTATCGAAACCTTTTACAGCATTCGAAGGAAGGTTCTCGCCTTTGTCGCCAAACACTTTCAGTACATTGTCTTTTTCAATCGTTACACCTGCTTCATCAAACTCACCCTTCGCATTTTTTACTGAAGTTGTGTTCAAGCCAAATTGCCTTGCGATGAACGCATACATGGCCCTGCGTTTGTTGATGCCGTAGTCGTGTTTGTCGGTAGGGATGTGTGCGTTTTGCACGGACTCCGTTTTACCGTAGAAGCCATAGATTCTTTGCAGGAACGGAAACTCGTTTTCCGGAACGTGCTGCGTCCAATCGCCGCCGTCGGAAACGACGAGCATGGGCCGCGGAGCCGCTATGGCAGCAATTTCCGCATTGTTTGTTCCGCCGCCGCACAAGTGCACGCCCATGCCGCTTTCGCAGGGACAACCGCCACTGTGATAAGATGAAAGCATGGCCACAGGAACGCTCAACGTGATGCGCTTATCCAACGCAGTCATGAGCATGGTTTGACTGCCACCGCCTGAAGCACCTGTGATCGCCACACGGCTCGTATCAACATTTTTTAACGATAATAAATAGTCGAGTATGCGTTCGGTGTTGAGTACTTGTATGCTTTGCACCAAGCTTCTGCGGTGGTCAGCCGGACTGATTTGCAAAATGCTTTCACCTTCCCAGCCAAACAAGTCGTAACTAAACGCCATGGTGCCCATTTTCGCTTGCATGGCGCAACGGTACTGGCAATCTTCGCGGTAACGGCCGCGGGCAAAATGTCCATCGGGATTCAATATCACCGGCAACTTGCCTTTTGCTTTCAACGGACGATAAAGGGAACCGCATACGTAAAGCCCCGGTAGTGTTTCAATGGCAATGTTTTGCACGGTGTAATCGGCAAACTTTCGTAGCGGTGTGATGATTGGTTTTGAAGAAGGACGTGCCGGCATTTTGCTCAAACGAAGTGCAGACCAGAAACAGGTTCGTAAAGAATCTTTTCGCTTTTGCCAGCTTTGTTCATCGCTATATAAGGATGAGAGATAAGCCAATTGCTCTTTGCCTTCTTCTACCGTTTTTAAATGATATTGGTATGCTTGGAGTTTGTACCGCTTGTCGCCTTCTTTTGCGAAGGTCAGGTCTTGCGAGGACAAAATATTGTTCAGGGTTTCTTCCAACAACGGCCGAAAACGCCAATCGGCATACGTCACCCACTTGTCTTTAACCAATTCTTCAGGGTAACGAATGGCCACACCGAAGCGGTTTTGAATTTCTGCAATGACTTCTTTCAACGGTTTGCGAAACTGGTCGTCGGAGGTTTGCGCAAATACACATAACGAAAGAAGCAAAGCAAACAACAAGCCGCAAAATTTGTATCCAGAGAATGCTGTTTTTCGTTTCTTCATGTTCCGTTTTCTTTAAAAACGTTAATCACTTGTTACTTCGCCGGTTTTTGGTGCTTCGTATCCTTTTAGCGCGGGCCACTTGCCGTCAACAATCTTGATTCCTTGCAGCTTCGAAGGATCAATCTTTACGTACTTGATTTTTTTTCTGCGCCAGGTATAAACGACGTGCACCATTCCATCCTTGCCTTGAATGATTGACGGATAAGAATATTGACTGATGGGTGAATCTTCCAATATCGCAGCCGCATACCATGTTTTGCCATCAAACGAATACGCGAGGTTCAACGGCGTTCTTGCGCCTTTGCCGTTTTTCGCCGAATCGGGCGGCAGTACATGATTATAGACTAACAGTTGCCGTCCGTCTTTCAACGTCACGGCATCGGTTCCCGAATTATTGTTGGGCAATGTTGTTGGCGTTAACGGCGACCATGTTTTGCCGTTATCACCCGACCAACTTTCTATGATCGCTCTATTCTTGCTTCTTGCCAAAATTTGCAGTTTGCCATTTTTATAAGTGAGAATAGAAGGCTGAATCGCAGCCGATGTTTTGCCATCGTTAATCGGACCAATCATCATCCAGGTTTTGCCCGAATCTTTCGACGCTTCGAAATGAATCTTCCAACCGTCGCCTTCGGTGCTGGTTGGCGAGAGCAACAAACCGCTTGACAACATCACCGGTTTGTTTTTGATAGGCCCCAAAAACCATTCGGGCAATGCTTTCGCTGTTGACCATGTTTTGCCGTTGTCTTTCGATGTTTTCATCCAGCCTTTCCAGGTTGCGGGACTTGGGCCAATTTTGTAAAACAACAACAACTCTCCTTTCGGCACCTGGTACAAAACAGGGTTCCAGGTTGGATAACGAAGCTTGGCGTTCACGACGCCATCGGCTACAGATACGGGCTTTGTCCATTTACCGCTCACGTTGCGACTCACCCGAATTTCCACATCAGGATTGCGTTCTTTCGTTCCGCCAAACCATGCGGCCACAAGCCCTGCCGGTGTTTCCGCAATTGTTGCCGCATGGCTTTCAGGAAAAGACGCCGTATCAAAAATTGCTTCGTCAACCAATACTCCTTTCTGCCATTTGCTCAACTGTGCTTGTGCGCCAAAAGCGATTGTCATTAACGCCAGAAAAATAAGATTTGCTTTCATCATTCAACATTCATAATTCATAACTCATGATTCTCAATTCTTCTTCGCCGCTTCCTTCTCTTTCTTCACTTTATCAACGTAGGCTTTGAACAGTGCGTGCCAGTCGCGACCGTTACTGTTTAAGTACTGCTCGCACTTGGTTTTGTAGATTTCGAAAATGGCCGAAATTTCTTTCATGTTTTTGTAATCAATTGCCTGCTCTCTGGCCTGTTTCAAAAACCCAAGAATCTTCGCCTCTTCTTCCGGCTTTAAATCAGGAACAATGGCATGATAACCTTTCAAGGTGAAGTCGACTTTTCCAATCGTGTATTTATCAAGCACTGCTTCTACTTGTTCAGGCGTCAACTCCGCTTTCAGCACATTCATCAGATCGTCGTGCACCGGTTTTGGAATCGTTGACGACACAATAATCTGCCGGTCCATCTCAGACAATTTATTGCCCGTTGCGGGATTTATGCCAGCCGGAACCAAAGTTGCCGGATGGTCGTTGTGCCAATCGCGAACGAGCTTTAAATGCGTTGCTATGGCCGTTCTCACCTTGGCCGCCTTTGCGGCATCGTTCAGTGAAAGTGCTGCCGTCCACTCGTCCGCTTTTTTATCAATTTCTATGTCCGATTTCGCTTTCGCATCTTCGGTTGTTTGTTTTACTTGCGTTGGCTTTGCATCCGCCTGCGCAAAAACCGAAACGCTTGCAAGGCCCGTTACAAAAAAGAGCAGTAAAATTTTTGTTGAATATTTCTTCATTGCTTGAATTTTATTTTTTGTTACCGGCAACGGAACGCCCGTTAAGCTTCCCTTGCGTCGCACTCTTGTACGCTCGGTAATGCGGTTCGGCAATTCGTCTGCTTCAAACACAGACTGCATCAAATTGTAACGGCAAGCAACACCGCTTAGTTTACACCCATTCCCGCTGTTCCGGATGAAGTTGTAAACGAATACCGGCCACTTCCAATTTGAATCACTGCAGAACCGTTTTCCATTCGCAAAAATTTTACACCTTGCGCCGCATCTATTCTTTTGCCGTCTTCCTTCACCGCGTCCGTTGAACCCGCAGGCACGTACAACAAAGCCGTTGCGTTTGCGGGCACGGTTACGTTCCAGGAAAGAGAGTTGCCTTCCCGCTTCCAATTGCTTTCAATCTTTCCGTAGGGAGAGTCATGCGACGCATTCACGAACGTGAGTTCTTTTACAAACGAAGGCTTCATGATGATTTTCTTAAAGCCAACATCCGTTGCATCGGATTGTATTCCGCCCAAATCCTCGTACATCCAAATCAATAAGTCACCAAGAAGCATCACGTGATTCTGCGAATTCATTGCGGGATCAGCGGTGTTGCCATTCCACAATTCCCAAATGGTGGTTGCTCCATTCTTTACCATGTAACCCCAACTTGGATAAGTCGTGTTGCTTGCCAGCTTGTACGCAATGTCTCCGCGGCCGAAGAGTGTTAACCACCGCATGAGCCATTGCGTTCCGATTACGCCGGTGCTGATGTGTCCACCGTTCTGCACCTGAATCTTCTGAACAATATTTTGAAAAACTTTTTCACTGTCGCTTGTAGCAACAAGGTGAAAGGCCAACGGCAACAAGTTTGCCGTAACCGTGTTGTTGCTGTATTGCGCTGTTGAAGGGTGATAAAATTTTTTGTTGAATGCCGCTTTCACCTTCACCGCTTCCGCTGCGAAACCGGCAATGTCTTCATCGTGTCCTGTTAAGGAAGCAAAGCGTTGCATCACGTCCATGAAGTAATAGTAATAAGCAGTAGCAAGTAACTGCGGATCGGTGTTGCGCATTGAATCCTGGCTGTGAATCAGCTTGGGTGATTCCGGCGGCACGCACCAATCGCCGTAGCTGTCTTTTGTTACGATGTATTCAGGCGTCATGTACTTGCCTTTCATGTATGCAAGCCATTTCTTCATTGCCGCGTAATGTTTTTCAATGGGCGCCTTGTTGCCGTATTGCCGGTACAGCATATCCGACACGGTAAGAAAAGCGCCGGGCCAGGTCATGTTGTCTTTGTAATAAAACCAAAAGCTTGGAGCAACATCGGGGATACTGCCTTCCGCTGTTTGCGCATCGGCCAGATCGTTCATCCATTTTGCGTAAAAGGCATTGTTGTCAAACAAAAAACTTTCGCCGTAAGCGCCCATCGTTCTGTCGCCAAGCCAGGGCTGGCGTTCGTTGCGCTGCGGACAATCAACCGGCATTCCTTTGTAATTGCTGCGAATGCCCCAGTACGCATTTTTGTGAACCTGGTTGATGACGCTGTTTGATGTTTCAAGAGAACCGGTAGTTTGCAAATCATCGTACACAACTTCGCCGGCAAAGTCATCAAGCTTTGGTTTGCCGGGATAACCAGTGATTTCAACATAACGGAAACCGTGTGTAACAAAAGTTGGATTCCAGGTTTCTTTACCATCGCCTTTTAAGGTATAAACGTCCGTCACTTTCGCATCACGCAAATTGGCCACGTAGGGTTCTCCGTTCGGTTGCAGGCTTTCCGCAAAGCGCAAGGTTACTGCGGCCCCTTTTTCTCCTTTCACGTTCATCTTTAACCAACCGGCCATGTTTTGTCCCATGTCCAAAACGTACCTGTTGGACGAAAGTTTTTTTATGGAGACAGGCTTGATGCTTTCCATCACTTTCATAAATGGATTCATCTGCGCTTTCAGCATACCGCCGGGAGTTTTCATCAAATCAACTTGAAGCCAAGCCGCGTCGTTGAACTCTTTCTTGTTCCAACCATTCAATTCTTTTCGGGCATCGTATTCTTCGCCGTCGTATTCGTTGTTCGTTCTTATCGGGCCATCAGCCGTTGCTTTCCACGATTCATCACTTGCAACAATCTGTTTTGTACCATCGTTGTATTCGATTTCCAGTTGCAAAAGCATTCGCGGGAAACCGAAGTCGTGCCATTTCTGCGGCTTGTAAGCTTGCCGCATTGTAAAGAAACGGCCGTTGCCCAGCACAACACCGATTGCATTTTTTCCGCCCTTCAATTGGGGCGTTACGTCAAACGCATTGTACAAAATTGTTTTGCTGTAATCGGTTGGCCCGGGTGCGAGAACTTGATCACCAATTTTATCGCCGTTGATATACAATTCATAAAGGCCCAAACCCGAAACGTAGATTGTTGCCCGCTTAATGTCTTTGCTTGCTGAAATTTCTTTTCGCAGATATCTTGCAGAGAGCCGCGCAAATTTGCTTACGCTGTCCCAGGAAAATGCTCTATCCAAGCCAATCCATTTTGCTTTCCAGTCGGATGCTTGCAATAAACCCATTGTAAACGATGCAGGCGTGCTCCAGTCAGTTTCTCCAAGATTCGTCCAGGTTTTTACTTTCCAGAAACATTGTTGCCTGCTTTGCAAAGGCGTACCTGCATACACAACAAGAATAGACCGGTCGGATGCAAGCCTTCCGGAATTCCACAGATCACCTTCTTCACGTGACAATTTATCCAACGAAGAAGCGACGATGATTTGATAAGCCGTTTGCTTTACGCCCCTTGCAAGGCTGTTTATTTGCCAGTTGAAACGCGGTGACGTTACATCAATGCCTTTCGGATTAACCAACGTCTCACATTTTAAATTTTCAGTAATAATCACCTCTGAAGCTTTTGTAGCAATCGAGCAGCATGCAAGTAAAAAAGCGAAAACTATTTTATAAACGCGTTTCATTTTATTGGTTTCTGAAATCGAAATACAAGGTTATCTGCAATGCCCTGGTTGAGTCCTTTTCGTAATCGTAAAAAATATTTTTGCCGCCCATCGGACCGGTCGTTTCGGCACGCTGTGTTTTGCTGCCGATGCTTGGAATGCCTTGCATAAACGAAATGTCTCCGCTTGGAAACAACGGCTCGTAATTGTGCCATTGGTCGGTTTTTGGTGCCGGTGTAAAAAGACGCAGAAACAAATCTTCGTTGTCGGTATAAACGGTAAACGGCTGCGAGGTTGTAACGAACCGACACTGATAAAAGCTGGAATAATATCCTTTAAACTCAGGATAATCCCAGCTTTCGGCTGTTTCGGTGTTATTGTATTCCTTTCGCCAAATACCAAATTGGTTTCCTTTTAAACGGTTTTTCCAAACACGGTATGGGCCGTTGCCCATGTAGTCTACACCTTTGATTTGCGATTCGGGAAAAGAAAAATTCACGCCGTCAAACCAGGTAAAATAATTAGAAGGAAAATAACGAACAATCATTTGCACAATGCCTGATGGATAGATTTTCCACTGCAAAGTGTTGTAGCTTTTCTTTCTGTCAAACGAAGAAGCGATCACCAGTGTATCGCCTTCGTAACGTTGCGTGAATGACGAAAAATTATTCACGGCTTCTTGCACAATCGGTCCGTTTTTAAACGGAATATCGCCCTTTGCATTTTTTACATCCAGCAACAGGCCCGTACGTTGATGAATGCGCAACGAAACGCCGCTTGAACCAATGACAAAGGCAGAATCCTGCAATTGAATCGTTGGACGACTTGCTTTGCTTGTTCTTTGCAAGAACCGTTTCGCAACGCACGATGGTTTTAAAATTGGAAAACTCCAAGTAAAAATTTCTTTGTTGTCAACCCCAAAAGCCGAAACATACAAAACATCGTAGGCCTTCCAGGTATTGGGCAAAGAAATTTGCAACACGGCGTTTTGTTTCGGAAGCACGTTTGGCGATTTAGCCGTTCCGCTTATTTCTTTCAACGAAGTGTTTTGCAAGCTTTTTAACCTCCACAAAAACTTGCATTGCGAAAGATTGGTAAAATGAAAACGGTTCTCAACGTTGAACGTCCCGTCAAAATCATCCGTGATTTCTTTCCTTTCGAAATGCACCGGGCTCCAGATTTCTTTGATGGCAAAATAGCTTCCCTCTTTCTCGTGAAACGGACCGACGATGCCATCAGCGCCGTGAAATTTATCCGTGTCAATCGAATCTTTTAAATCGTGACGAACCACGCCTTCATCGGCCAGGTCCCATAAAAAGCCACCGGCGCTTAAGGGATTGCTCCACATCTTTTCCCAATAATCTTCCAAGCCTGCGCCATGACCGCCATCGAACCAGCCGTGCAAAAATTCGGTTGGCATTACAATGTTGTGACCAGCTTCATAATTGCCGATACCGTAGTTGTATTCGCGGTAATGTTGCGTATCAAAACCGTTGAAGTCCTGCCAGGGATGAATGACCGTTCTCTTTTGAATGTCGTTATTGGCAAACAAATGATCCAGTTCAAAATTGTGTCCGCCTTCGTTGCCGTTGTCCCAAAGAACAATGCAAGGATGGTTTACGTCGTGTTCAATCATTTCTTTCACCAGTTTTGAACCCGTTGGTATATCGTAATGCCCGTGCCATCCTGCTAATTCATTCAGCACGTAAAGGCCAAGCGAATCGCAAACGTCGAGGAAATGTTCGTCGGGCGGATAGTGTGACATGCGCACGGCGTTCATGTTCATGTCCTTCATCAGTTGTACGTCAGTTATGCTTAATGCTTTGCTCGTTGTGCGGCCTGTTGTTGGCCAGAAGGAGTGGCGATTCACGCCTTTGAATTTTACTTTCACGCCGTTCACGTAAATACCGTCGTGCGGCTTTACCTGTATCGTTCTAAAACCAAATTTTTTTTCAACAACATGAACTGCCTTTCCGTTTTTATACAACGTGAAAACGGCTTTGTATAAATTTGGAAATTCGGTAGACCAAAGCTTCGGCAAAGAAAACGGGGAAGCGATGAAAGTTTTATCGCCAGTTACGTTGGCCGTCGTGATGTTGCCAAATTTTGCTCCTTTCGCATCATACAACTGCACGGAGATTTTATTACCGCTCCCGGTTCTTACCTCCGCTAAAAAATTTCCACTTGCTTTTGCATCAATAGCAATGTAGTCGATGTGTGTTTGCGGCAATGCCTCCAAAAAAACAGGACGAAAAATGCCTCCGAAAATCCAGAAGTCAGCTTTTCGCTCGGCTTCGTTCACTGATTGGTTTGCGGAATGTTTGGCAACGGTGACTTCCAATAAATTTTTGCCGTCAAACCTTAACAGCGACGAGACGTTGTATTTAAACGCATAGAAAGCGCCTTGGTGAATTTCGCCTGCTGATTGCCCGTTCACTTTTACATCGGCATCTGTCATTACGCCTTCGAAACAAAGGTTGACCGTTTTGTTCTTCCAGTTTACAGGAACGGTAAACTCGTATTTGTATAAACCTTTTTCCTTGCCGCGAACGCTGTCTTTTGCCAGGCCGTAATCGTACTTGCCAAAGCCTTGTAATTCCCAACAAGAAGGCACAGCGATAGTTGTCCATTTGTTTGCACTCATGCCACCGGTACACATAAACTGCCACTGAACCGTGTTATCACTCCCGGTTCCGGAAAGATATTTAACTTCTGTTTGTTGGGCTAAGAGAAAAAAGGTTGAAAGAAGAAAAAAAGAGAAGAACGCCATCGCCTTAAAAGCAAAGGAACGCGGGGTTGAATCAAATGATATGTAATTTTTCCGCTTCAATCCTTTTTATTTTTATCCACCGATGACTTGTTGACGTTGCATTCAAAAGGCACGGCAGGCAGTCCGTCTTTGTTGAATAAATTGGGCTGTGCCGCTTCGTTCCAGGCAAAGCGAACAAAAGCTGGTGAAGGAACAGCAACGGAAACAACGATTACTTTGTCTTGAGCAATCGTCGCGTTCGCAGGATGATAAATACCGTCACTGCCGGCTACTTTAAACCAAGTCAACGGTTCGTTGTTGTTGGAGACGATGCCTGCGCCAAGGTGATCGAAACTTATGTTGATAATATTGCCTTTTACTTGCACCGCTTTCAATACCGGGCCGCTGTACTCAATCTTCTTTCCGTAATCGTGCGCAAGTGCCAACAAAGCAAGGCGCTTACCAATCTCCCATTTATACGTTGGGTGAAGATCGCTGATGTGATCAACCAAATCTGTTGTAACAATCATTCCCGTATGCGGCAACGAAAGCGCCTCGGATTGTGCTTGACGAAAGGCCGGAAGGTCTGTGTCGGTTAAAGCAACCTTACCGCTGTTTTTTGAATACTCAAAAGGCGCGATTTGAACAAAGTAAAAAGACGCACCGCCATCGTTCCACAACTTTCGCCAACTATTAATCAGGTGTTTGAATTTAAAACCATACACCGGCGCCTCTTTCAAAAAACAATTCGTTTCGCCCTGGTACCATAAAAAACCTTTTAGCGTAAACGGCGCCAACGGCTTTATCATGCCACTATAAAATTTACCGGGATTCGATTCATCAACAGAAATGGTTTGCGGGCTGTTGCCGTTCTTCACTTCACCCGACATCCACGGCTCGATGTTGCTTCCACTAACAGACGAACCAATCATGCCAACAGGCACATGCAGTTCTTCAAACAACTTCTTTGCAAAAAAATAACCGGCGGCGGAGAAAGCACGAAGCGACTCTCCTTCCGCTTCGTTCCATCCTTTGTTCACATTCGCAGCGTCGCCTTTCGTCAGGTCACGCTTCACCAGAAACAAGCGAATGGAGGTATTGCGCTCATTTTTCAAAGCAACCGAATCAATGCCGGTGCCGTGAAGTGCGTGAGCGAATTTGCCTTCCTTCATCATGGTGTATTCCATGTTTGATTGCCCGGAGCACAACCAAACTTCACCCACCAAAATATTTTTCAGCACAATGATATTGCTCCCGCTGATGGTTAATTCTCTTGGCTTATCCGAAGCGGCCATCGCATCGAGCCATGTCATCCAGTTGCCTTCACCATCGGCTTCCGCGTTCTTTTGCTGGCCTCCAAATTTCACCACGACTTTTTCGCCTTTATCAGCACGCCCCCAAATGGCAACCTGTGCGTTACGTTGCAACACCATGTTGTCGCCCAGAATTTTCGGCAACGTAATGGTTGCCTTTGCACTCAATGCAAACAGGCAAAAACAAAAAAAGAGATATGGAAAGTTTTGTTTGTTCACGAGGGCTTATTTAGGCAACGATGTTTTAAATGAAGAGATGTAGTACTCCGCTTTTTTATCCTGTTCGCCGCCGTTTGGCAAATCAAAATTTTGGTCCGTTGGCGTATCGGCATTGGGAAAGCGTCTTACACTTCCCGTTCGGAAAACGACACGGTCAATACTTGAAAGTGGTGCATAGAACAATCCCGACGACGCCTTGCCGTTTACGGTCACGGTGTAAAAACGATTGTCGGCATTCAAATCAATCTTAATGTTGTAGGTTTCGTTTGCTGCATACTTTGTCAAATTCTTGTTACGATAACCAGCCTTTGTAATCAAGGCCCCCGTTGAATCAAAACTTAAACGTACACCGGGCGTGCCTTTGCTGTCGGTGAACTCAATTTCAAGATTGCCATTCGTCGCTTGCTGCGGCGTAACGGAAAATTCAACAACGATGTGTTTTGAAGACGGAATCATACGTTCGGCTTTTGCGTAATCAAACGGATCCCAATCCTGAAGCGTCAATGCTTTTGTTCCGTTGCTCATCTTTTCAATCGAGACAGGCGTCCACAAGCCGCTGTTGTAATTCCATTGCGCCAATTCTTTTCCATCGGGCATTGAATTAAAAACTTCATCCACTTGCGACGTCACTTTATCCCGAACGGGAACGGGAATCATGGCCACCCAAATGTCTTCTTTGTTCATGCTGTAGCTTACCCAAATGTTTCCGTCTGGTGGCATTGGCCCTTCATCCGTAATGCCACGAACGTATTGCGGCCCGTAAGACTTATACGCACCGCCGTAACGCATAGACGTAATTTCACCGTTCACCAAAAGCAGTTTGTCGTAATTCAATCCATCATTGCTAACCGACAAAGCCAGGGGCCAGCGAAACTCTGATGGATTGTAGATCGTAACATACTTTCCATCGCTTGTTTTTTGTCCCCAGATTTTTGCGTTGCTGTTTACAAAATGCGGCGCACGGGTTGGATTGTAAAGCCACGTTTTGCCCCCGTCTTTTGTAATGTCGGTTAGCGCATTTTTCCAAAGACCGACGACTCTGCCATCATTCAACCTGTAATAAGAAAACGCTTTTAAATCTTTCTTCAAAGAGATCAATGGATCATCCCTGTCGGCTTCTTCCACCCATTGTTGGGTCATCAATGGGTTGGCAAGAATTTCATTACATGCTTCTATAAAACCCTTGTCTTTGCTTGAAGTATAAAAAGGATAAACCGTGTTCTTCTCGCTCCAGCCTTTGTTGTAACGAATAAAATAAATCGGCCCGAAGCTGCCGTCTTTGTAAATCTCACGAACGGCACGACCCATGCCGTGGCCGTCGTTCGGATCATCGCCGGGGCCAAGCACTACACCGTAAAAAGCAAGCGTGAGCAAACGATTTTTCTTCGACACGTAAAAACCCATTCGCTGATGGTTTACCGATAATAAATTCTTTGCTACTTCGGTTCGTCCTTCTTTCGTTGTGCCGTCGGGAATTTTTACCGGCGGAAAAAGAACAACCGGTTTGCTCCAATGATATCCGTCCTTGGACGTCAACAAAAAGGTTTGTCCGGGCGGAATGTGTTCGCCAACCGGATCGCTTAGGAAATGCAGGAAGAACTGATTGTTCCAATACACCAGCATGGGCTGATGATTGTACGTCCAAGCCGTGCCGCCGGCCCATTCGGGATGCTCCCGATTGGCGCGAAAAACCTGGATGTTGTGCACACCAACGGCCGGCGTTAATTGCCCGTGATGATAATCCACGTTTACCAGCGTGTTGCCAACGTAACGAACAGTGTCCTGCTGTGCCGATGCTGCAAAAGCCGTTAAAAGAGACAGTATGCCGATTGCTTTTTTCATCGCCTCGTCTTGCTTCGTTTAAAAGGCCGCAAGTAGTTTATTGTTTTCAAGTTTAGTTGATAAGGAGATATCATTCGTTATTCATCGTTCACCCCTTCACCGCTTCCATCCACGCATGGGCCATCAGGTGTGCACCGGCCAGTGTAGGATGCACGCCGTCGCCCGTCCAATAGACGCCGGGTGCTGATTGTTGCGCCTTGTCGTAAATGGATTGATAGGGAATAAATGCTGCGTCAAACTTGCCCGCAATTTCTTTTGCAGCCGTACGGTAATCGTTGAAAGCAGGATACCACTTTTCGTCAACGGCTTTGATACCGGAAACAGCATAAGGTTCGCCGATGATGAGTTTCACATCAGGCAAAGCCTGTTTGGTGCGGGTCAGCAAAGTGGTGAAATCATCGCGGTAGGTTTCAATCGTGCCCTTGTAACCGTTGACAAGCGTGTGCCAGAAGTCATTCACGCCAACCAGGATGCTGAGCACGTTGGGCTTCAGGTCGAGACAGTCTTTTTGCCAGCGATCGGCAAGTTGATAAACCTTGTTGCCGCTGATGCCGCGGTTGTAAATTTTTAAGCTTTTGTCCGCATACTTGTACAACAAATCCGATGCGGCCAGCATTGCGTAACCGCTTCCAAGCGCCGACGCAGCGTTTACGCCGGCATCGTCTTTTTTTCGTCCCGCATCGGTGATGGAATCACCTTGAAAAAGAATGACGTCGCCTTTTTGCAGACCGATTTTTTTTCGCATTGGTTCTGCAGCAAATGCAGATGTTACAAGGGATGGAATGGACAAACTTGCAACGGTTGCCAGCGAGGAGTTGCGTAAAAAATTGCGACGGGAATTGCTCTTGTTTTCGTTCATTGTTGATGGTTTTAATTTGGGCAACTTAACTTTTTCCGGGCCGCTTTAACAGGTTTGTAAGCACTTTTTTCTTTACTATGAAAACAGTTCCGTGCTTGTGGCCTTGCGGCAGGCTTACTTCGTTTGTTGCATCGGTAAACGTTTTGAAATCTTTTGTTTTCATCGCACCAAAAATTTTGTCGCGGTATTGGTCATAATAAACAAGATAACCATCCTTCACTTTGGCCACCGTTGGGCCTTCGGTGAAAGGTGGTGTGAAAGATTCCGATGCCTTTGAATAAGGCCCCAAAGCACTTGTTGCAAATGCCACTTTGATGTTTCGTGCAGGACGTGTATTGTCTTTCAACACCAACACATAATCGTTCTTAGCACGTTTTACTATTTCGCAATCAATTACACTAAAACCGGGATCGTAAAAAAGTTTGGTGGGTGAAAAGGTTTGAAAATCTTTCGTTGTTGTGTAGTACATCCGGTGATTGTTGTTCTCGTCTTCCTGTCCTTTTTCAAATCGAAACGGCACCGTCGACGCCCAAATGATGATGAAGGCATTTGCTTCGTCGTCGTAAAACAATTCAGGCGCCCAAACATTAACCGTGGTGGGTTCGTATTGCATCACGGGAATGGTGCGTTGTGCAGTCCAGTGAATCAAATCTTTTGACGCAGCATAGCCAAATGTTTTCGTGCCTTTCCACGCAGATGTAAATACCAAATGAAACGTACCGTCCGGGCCTTGCGCGATGGAAGGATCACGCATCACATTGCTGTCAACCGAAGGCTTGATAAACGTTGTATCAAAATCCTTCCAGTGATAACCGTCCTTGCTATAAGCGAGGTGCAAGCCGTCCGTTGCCGGCTCTCTGAACGAAGAAAAAAGATACACCTTCGACGAGCAAGCCGAAAGCATCAGCAACAAAAAACATCCAATCAAAAATTTCTTCATCAATTCTTTCATTGCGTATAACTCTGCTTTATTAACATTTCCAGCACCAACACCCAATCATTCCCTTCGCCTTCTTCGCCAGGCGGATCGAAGTTTCGCACACCTCTGTTACCAAAATGCCCAATCAAAAAATATCGTCCAGTTCGTGGATCGTACCAACTGGCTTTAATCAAATCACCACTGATCTTGTCCATATTCACGCTAAAACTTCGTCCCGTGTAATCATAAATCAATGCATAATCTTTCCCTCTCGTTGCTGCCAAATAATTATACTTCTCACCAATATCACCCGCAATCAAACTCTCGTCAGGCACCCGATCAAAATAAGATTTAGAAAGCATCAAATCTTTCAAATAATGCATTTGCTGTGCACCGCTGTCGTTCAGCGCAGTATACCAATATTTCTTCGAACCGTAAGCACTGCCTTTGTCCGTAGGCTTGTGCATTTGCATTACGCTGTTGTGACCGTAGGTATGTCCCGCGCCGCCGGCAAACACACTCCAATACGCATAACGGCGAACATCAGCCGCTCCCCAATACGGTTTTGTCGTATCGTGCAGTCCGTGCGGAATTAATTCATACGAAGGTTCGCCATCCAGCGTCGGCTTTGTTGGTTTCAGGTTGTAATCAATGTTGGTGAACTTGTAGTTATCCGGACCAAAACGATGTTCTGATTTCGATGTATCCAAATCATAACTGCGGTGGCCCGATTGAAACATGTTGAAATCCATCCAAGGCTCGCTTTGAAAATATTCACTCGAAGATGTGCGGCCGAATGGATGAAACGATTCGAGATGCGAAGGATCAGCCGCCTTAAGCGTTGAGCCGATAGCTTTCCACGTTGCCGATGAATCGCTGCCTTGTGTATCGCCACCGTTCAACCAAATGATGTTCCAACGATTCTTGTAACGATCGGCCAACCACTTTGCATACGTTGCTGCGTCTTCTTTTTTCACCCAACCGCTTTTTACGTTGGTTCCCCAAACCGGCACCATCGCCATGTACAAACCCTTCTTCGCCGCAAGGTCAACGATGTAATCAACGTGGTCCCAATAATCGTACTGCTTCGCATCGGCTGAGTTGTTTCCGGGTGTTGTCAGTGGTCTTGCCACGTTGCGATTGATCAAAGCCGAATCGTCGTAAACGTTTACCGCACTCACGGTATGCAACACCATTACCTGAATGACGTTAAATCCTTTTTTGCGGCGGTCTTCCAAATAGGTTTCGGCTTCATCTCTCGTTAGCTTTGAAAACAACAACCAGCCTGTATCGCCCAACCAGAAAAAAGGCTGGCCTTTTTCGTCGGTGAAAAAGCGGTGATTGGCCGAGACCTTCAATTGCTTGCCCGTCTGTGCTGAAGCACAAACGGCAAATGCCAAAAGTAAAAAGGAGAAAAAGAAAATCTTATTTCTGAATGGTTGCTTCATGTTGTACCGATTTCTGATTTGCTGTCACCCATAACACTACCGGGCCGTGCGGCCAGTTGATAGCAACAACTTTTCCACCCTGAATCATTTCTTCCTTTGTCATTGTTCCATTCTGCGGATTCATGTAACGGAGCTGATAGCTACCTGCCGCAAGCGGAATTTGAATCGCTTCTTTACCGTTCGCATAAACTATGAAACCATTCTTGCTCTTCATCATCCATTGGCCTTTCGCTGATGCATCCACTATAGGCTTCATGGAAGAGGCATCCGCTAAAAACTGTTTGTCCAATACAGGCAGCACAGGCATTGAACCACCGGCCATCAACACGGCCCATCCAAACTGATCGTAACCATCACCCGAATACATCACAGCTTTTGCCGGAAACTTTTGCTTGTATTCACTCACTGCACGATAAACTTGTTCAAATGATGTCTTCTTTGGTTTCAACAAACGTGCATGTTGGCGCGGTGCTAAATTTTGTCCGCCTTTTGGTTCATACGTTGTGCCATCATCCTGATAATGCCAATAGCGAATATCAATCAGGTCAACAACCGCAGCCCTTGCCGCATCGGCAAGAATCGCGTCCTGCACATCTTTGGTTGTGCTCAAACCAATGATTTCTTTTTTGCCGGTTTCTTTTTCCCACTGCTTCACTACGTCTAACCAAAACTGTACAAAATGCAAAGGCCCTGTGTACTCGGCACTCGTTAATTGAATGACGCCGCTGTTGTCTTTAAAGTTGTCAAGGCATTTGCGAATGTAGGCTTCGTGCAATTTGCGGTAAGCCGGATTTGCCGCCACGTTGTAAAACTGCTCTGCATAAAAAATACGTTTATCGCCGGCGAAGTTTACGGGTTCGTTAAACGGTGTACCGTTAATGTTGTTCGCGGGACGCCAGGGGAAATCAACGTTGTGCGCACCGGCTTCAATGATGTTGTGCTGAAAATAATTTTGGTGAACCAGCACCAAACCTTTTCTGTCAGCGAGATCTGCGAATTGTTTCAAGCGCCTCCAATACCAATCGTTGTACTTCGTTAAATCGTATTTGCTCAAACCGTCCCAGGCCGAATCTTTTCCGCTCCGTGCAAAAGGCAGTTCGTAAAACGGCGGCCACACGTCGCCGGTCATGCGGCGAATGCGTTCGTGGTCATCGCGTCGCCGCTCGTACCATAAACCATAATTGTGTTCAATAGCAACGGTATTGCTGCGTTGCATCCAGTCCGTTAAGCTGTCCAAATCATCCGTTAAACCAGTGCCGGTTCTTCCCGGAACAAACCGCGTGATGTGCGGCTTCATTTGCGGCAAATCTTTCGGCTGAACGCTGCCGTTCCACCACGGCACTTCGCTACGCTTGCCAGTCATTAATCTTCCGTTACTTACCAATACACCGTTCTCAATTCTTATGACAGGAGTACCCACAACACTCCAGCTACTCTTGACTCCTATTTGATCAATTGTTTTTGCACCAGACGTTGAAGTTGGAATGACGTGCATTTTTATTACATCGTCAATCCAGTTGACGATCCTCGGTGCAGGCTCGTAAGCTTTTTTTGTTAATGCCATCGCTACATCAACCGGCGGCGAACTTGAGGCATCGGTTTCCATCGGCAGTATGTACGCCATCTTCGAAACATCTTTGCCCAAACGCTCTGCGAGTTGCGTGTAATACAAACTGCGTGGATTGATTTGTTCGTTGCTGCTCTCCCAATAACCGTTGCCGCCGAATTGCGCCCATGAACCGAAGGAGTAATTCTGCGCAGTGGGTGGTTTGTAACAATCAATGCGTGCCGCTGTGCATTGCCACAAAACCGAATTGGCTGCACTCCATCCGGCACCTTGACCATCTTGTTCGCGGTTGCCAAAACGAATGGCGTTTCCGTCAACGTTCACGATGTCGAACAAAACGCCGCTTGCCCAACTGTCAATCGTCCCGCTAAAATCATAAGGCCGATCGGACTGGCATTGCACAAAAGCGTTCGGTCCCGGTGCGCAAAAACCGACAGCAAAATCGTGGTAGCCATTTTGCGCATAGCAACGTTGGAAAAGCGTTTGTTGTCCTGCTGTAAAAAATGTATTGCGGCGTTGACCACCAATTTCAGAAACAGGTGCAAGCGATTTGCAATCTTCAACGGTAATGCGTTTTGCCGTTTCCAACACCGCAACGGCTGAACCGGCGAAGTGTTGAAAGTTCACTTGGCGCACCCAAGCATCTTCGATATTTTCTAACGTAATCGCCATCCAACGATGCGCTTCGTCCTTTGGATTGGTAACGTCGTATTCGGATTGCAGCGATAAATTTTCGACCCCGATGCCCTGAATTCTTCCCGTCCATGAAAGCTTGGAAAGGAGTCCGCCGCCAAAGCTTGAATCAAGTGCCGTTGTTAACGGAACATCGAGGGTTATTTCATTGTTATTGATGGCAACAATCTTTCTTTCAAAATAAACATCGCGTTCACCGGGCTTCCAACCCAAGGCAGAAATACCGCCGCCGAAAGTTTCCGTACCCAATGTTTTTATCCACGCAGCAGTTGAAGGGCGATGAACAATAACTTCATCTCCTTCTTTAAAAGAAGATGCATCTTTCAATGACAACTTTGTGGCATTCACAGGAACATAAGCATCTGTGATTGCAATCTCTTTGCTCGTTGTTTTATCACCCTTGCCAAATACGCGAATGAGTGTTTGCCGGTCTTTGTCCGCGCCGATGATCGTCGTTCCATCAGCACCAGAACCGCTGCCGCGAAGCACAACACCCGAAGCCATCATCTTCAACTGGCCGCCCACAACATACTTGCCTTTTTGCAAAAGCACCGCACCGCGAAATCCGCTTTTATCTACCGGCAACGAAGCCACGTAATCAATTGCAGATTGAATGCGCAGCGTTGCGTCACCCTTTGAAACTGGCACAACGACTTTCACTGGCACATCTGGAATGGGTTCGTTTGAAGCCGCATAACCGCAGTATGAAAAATCAACAATGCGGTTGCCTTGGCTATCCGGCGAATAAGATAGCTTGCCTTTGGAAGCGGTTAACGGCGTCCAGGGCTTTGCTCCTTTTTGTGCATGCAAAGCCGTAACGCCAAACAACAAAAGCGTTGCGGTAAAAAGTGGCAAAGGACGCCAATGCGGCGTCCTTTCTGGTTTGTAAATACTGCTTGTAAGAGACACGTCAAAAAACTTGAATCATGATGAATGAATATCGAGGCATGATTTAACGGCTGGTGGTTGCAGATGCTTTTGTTGCAACAGAAGCTACGGGCACCACGACTTTCAGGTTCACCAGGCTGTTTAAGTATTCTTCAATGTTGGTGTATCCGCTCTTTGTATAAACTGATGCATCGCTTGCGTTATTCGGATTCAAACCGTGTGCTTTTTCCCATGAATCAGGAATGCCATCGTTGTCTGAATCTTTATAAGGCTGGCCTTTGTATTCGGGATAACCACCGACCTGGCTTGGATGCGAAATGATGCCTTGCTTGTACGAATCGGAAGGCAAACGGCGCTTGATGTATTTCTTACCAAGATCAGTAAGCCCACCTTCAGTATAGGTGATCTTTCCTGTTCTTACATCGCCAACTACACGTTGATCAACAGCATCGCGTTTAGGCAGCGTTGCACCCGCATTATCCAACACGTATGCATACGATTGCTGCGCCGTCATCATGGTTACTGGCGACATAGGAAACGGTTTGTCAACACGAATAGCCGAAGCGTATTCACCGGCGTCGGGATTGTTGTCGCCGACTTGCACACCGCCGGCCCAGTTGTCAGCGGTTACTTTGTCAAAGCCTTCAACGATGTTTCCGTTCACGTAGGCCTTGCCATAAACCGATTTGTGTTCAGGGTCGCGGCCCGCTTCCGGTTTCAGAATGCGAAAAGCAATTGGTTTGTCTTTTGGTGTTATCGGGCCAGGCTTGTAATAATTGTTGATGAAATTGAAAAGCGAATTGTTGTCGCCGCCATCAGCGCTGCGGTTCCACCAATTGAACACAACGTTGTTCACGAAACCAAAATCGCCGTACATGCCAACAGAAGGATTGCGGCTGATGTTGTTGGCCCAAAGGTTGCGCATGAAGGTGCTGTTCAAACCGCCGATGGTGCTGCCGAATGCGTGGTTGTATGCGTCCAAACATTCCGAGAAAATGGAATTTTGAATCGTAACGTTTACCGTTGGAAGTTTCTCTTGTTTTGTTCCGCCACGGTCATAGACGTGACGATAGATGCTCATGTTCTCATCAAGACCCCAGCTTGCAGAAACGTGATCAATGATAATGTTTCCAACAGGATTTCCTCCCAATGCATCATCGCGACGCGTTACTTCTGTTTCGCCGCGACGAAAACGCATAAAGCGAATGATGACGTCATGCGTATCAATCCAAACCGATTCACCCGCGATGCACACACCGTCACCGGGAGCGCTTTGTCCTTCGATGGTGATGTACGGTGCACGAATGCTTACCGGCGATTTCAAATGAATGATGCCCGCAACGTTGAACACAATCGTTCTTGCACCGCCTTGCTCGCAAGCCCAACGAAAACTTCCCGGACCATCATCGTTCAGATTCGTAACAACATAAACTTTACCGCCTCTTCCGCCGAAAGTGTATTTACCGCCGCCTTCTGCACCGGGAAAGGCAGCAATCTTCGCCTGCGGCAGATCGGAAGGTTTTGCGGCCCACGGTACAAAAGGCTTCCCTTCTTTCTCTTCTTTCTGCACGATAGGCAAAACTTTCGCCCACATCGCATCGGAACGTTCCTTTACTTTTTGCATGACTGCATCAGCCGAGTCTTCCAGAGGCTTTGGTATGGTTGGATATTGTGCAAATGCATGCGCTCCAAAGCTGAAAATTGCAGCGAAAAAACAAAATGTGTGTACTCTCCTCTTCATGCCAGGGTGATCAGGTTTATGCAAATGAATATTGATTATTTGCTTAGGGCCGTTGATTTAGCAGGCAAGGTTTCTTTGCCCGCAAGCCCGTTTAAGTATTCTTCAATGTTGGTGTAGCCGCTCTTTCCATAAGCCGAAGCATCGGCCGGATTTTTTGGATTCAATCCATTCTTGATTTCATAATCATCGGGCATTCCGTCGCCATCAGAATCTTTGTACGGTGTGCCTTTGTATTCAGGATAACCGCCCACTTGCGAAGGATCGGTGATGATGCCAATCTTGTATGAATCAATCGGCAGACGGCGATGCTTGAATTGCGTTGTCGGCAAGGTTATGTTCGCAACAGTTGTAATTTTTCCGCTACGAACCTGCTCCGTAATGCGTTGGTCAACGGCATCTCTTTTTGGAAGCGTAGCACCGGCGTTAGCCAGCACGTAGTCGTGTGCTTCTTTTGTAGGAAGAATTGTAAGCTGCCGCATCGGTAAAGGCTTGGCCACCTTCATGTAGGGCGTGTATTTGTCGGTGTTGGGCAATTCCTCTACCTGCACACCGCCGGCCCAATTGTCCTTGGTGATTTCAGGATAGCCTTCCATAATGTTGCCGTTCACATAGCAACGTCCGAACACCAGATATTTCAATTTGCTACGGCCCGCTTCAGGCTTTAAGATGCGGTGACCAACGTTGTTGTCTTTTGGTGTTGCAGGACCGGGTTTGAAATAATTGTTGATGATGTTGAACTGCGCCCTGTAATCTCCGCCGTCAATGGAGCGATGTACCCAGTTAAACACAACGTTGTTGACAAAGTTGAAGATGCCGTTCCAACCCACTGATGGATTACGGCCTGTGTTATCGGCCCACAGGTTGCGCATGAAGGAGCAATTCTCGCCACCCAGTGTTGAACCAAAAGCGTGGTTCCATGTGTCCAATGATTCGGAGAAGATAGAGTTCTGAATGGTAATGTTTACCGTTCCAAATTTGTCTTCAATCTTGCCCGTGCTGTCGTTGTACATGTGTCGGTACATGCTCATGTTTTCGTCCAATCCCCAGCTCGCCGAAACGTGATCAATCATAATGTTACCAATGGGATTGCCGCCAATGGCATCATCTCTTCTACCCACATTGGTTTCGCCCCTGCGGAAACGCATGTAACGAATGATCACATCATGCGTATTTACCCAAACGGTTTCACCGGCAATGCACACGCCGTCACCGGGAGCACTTTGTCCCGCAATCGTGATATAAGGTGCACGAATAATGAGCGGCGTTTTCAACCGGATAATTCCTGCTACGTTAAATACCACAACCCTTGCGCCGCCTTGCTCACAAGCCCAACGAAAACTTCCCGGACCATCATCGTTCAGATTCGTAACAACATAAACTTTACCGCCTCTTCCGCCGAAAGTGTATTTACCGCCACCTTCTGCACCGGGAAAGGCTGCAATATTCGATTGCGGCAATTCATCGGGGCGGGAAGCCCACGGTATGTAAGGTTTACCCGCTCTTGCTTCTGCATCAATGGCTGGCCAGGCTTTTAGCCAGGCTTCATCGGAATGCTTTTCTGCTGCCTTCATGAGCGAGTCTGACCACGCCTTAACGTTGCCGGGAACATCGGGATATTGGGCATGCACCGTATTCGAGAGGGCAAACAAGCCCGAACACGCAACGATGATTAAGGTTTTCTTCATGGTTTGAACGTTGTGTTGACAAGTTTTAAAATGAAGGGAGCCGAGCTCCCTTCATAATTATTGTAAAGGATCGAATGAACCGCCCCAATTGTTGTTCTGCTGCAAGTTTGGATCGTTGGTAATGGCAGCTAAAGGAATGGGGAAAAAATAATAGGTTGACAAGAAGTTGATCGGATTTGTGTCAAGCTTAGTTGTCGAATTACTTGCGTCGTGGTTATTATTCCTGATGGTTTGGAAATAATTCGTCATCATGTTGTCCAGGTTCTGCACGTCGCGGAAGCTTGCACTTGTCGGGTCTTTTAAAGCTGCTGCTGTCGGTATGCCTGTACCCGTTTTCAAGACAATGCGCAGGCGATTGCGGTACCAGCCGTTCAAGTCAGACATTCTTTTCCAGCGATACAAGTCCCAAAAGCGTTTGCCTTCAAAAGCAAATTCAATTTTGCGTTCAAACAAGATGGCATCGAAAAGTTGTGCGCGGCTGAGGCCTGAATTTAAGCCGTACAAACCATTTGAACCGGCCGTGATGCCTGCTCTTTGTCTTACTTTAATGATGCCTTGATAGCCTTCCTCCGTTGTAGCAATTTTGCTAATGCCTACGGCGCTTTCAGCAAGGTTCAACAGCACTTCTGCATAGCGAATCTCCATCCAGTCAGTACCGCTATATTGCGGATCACCGAACGTAAAAGTTCCTTCCGAAACCGCTTTGCGGCAATAAAAGCCTGTATTGGACGCTGAGGATTCAGTTGACTTGGTTGATGTTTCGTAATACGTCCACAACCGCAGGTTTGCGTTGCCATCAAGAGGCCATGTGCAGCCGTTGTAAGCGATGGTTGCATCAAAGCGAGGGTCGCGGTTTTTGTAATACAATGAATCGTAGTAAGGATAAGCGCTGGTTGCATCACCGGGCATCTTGCCGTCTTTCATCGGATAAGAACGTACCAGTTCCCATGTAGGTTGGTTTGATCCGCTACCGTTCAGGTAGGAAGGCCGACAGGATTTATCCCAACCGTTGTTCTTCTTTGCCTGATCGCCGGTGGCGGTATTATAGCTTGTAACCATTACTGCTTCCGGGTTGTTCACTTCACTAAACCACATGGTTTTATAATTGCTGTTCAGACCAAAACCATTTGCATCCAATATCGTTTTTGCTTGCAAATTTGCGTTGTAAGCATCCTGCCATCTTGAAGCGATGTCGGAAGGATTAAACATTGGGCTCGCCCAATAGAGCAATACGCGTCCTTTAAAGGCGGCTGCTGCACCGCTGGTGATCTTTCCCCAATCACTGCCGGTCCATTTACCAGGAAGATTGGCGATTGCGTAATCAAGATCTTTAACCATCTGTGCGAAGCATTCCGATGTTTTGTTGCGTGGCAACAAAGCTGCATCTCTTGCATCATTCCCGACGCCGTCGAGCGGCGTAAGTACGAGCGGTACACCACCGTAGATTCTCACTATATCCCAGTAACGAAACGCACGGAAGAACAAAGCTTGCGCTAAGAATTTGCGGCGGGTGTAATCAGGCAATGGGCTTTCCTGAATTGATTTAATGAACGTGTTTACCTGCCTGATTTTTCCCCAGTTGTTAGACGGTTGCGTGTTGTTGGTGTTGAGTGACGTACCGTAATCTTTGGGTTCATCGGTTCCGTAACTCATTGTGCCGTCCATAAACTTGCTGGAACCCGAGCTTTCTTCCGACAACTGCGGTTGTACACCGCTCAGGGAACTGCCGGTATTTTGACCACCCCACAAAGGCAGGTTGTTGTCGTAAAGGTTGTCCATGTTTAATTGCACCAGGGTAGAATCTTTAAACACCAGGTCTGGCTGCAGGTTTGAAAGATTGGTTTTATCAAGGACTTTTGAGCAAGCGGCAAGGCCAAACAAACCAATTGCTGCTGTATATAATTTTAAATTTTTCATTGTTGCTTCTTTTAAATTAGAGGTTAACGTTTAAGCCAAAAGTGAAGGTTCTTAATTGCGGGAACACGTCGTAAGAACCGTTTGCGTTATCCTTGTAATCGTAGGGGTTAAAGAAGTTGACCGGGTTTGTTCCTGTTACGTACACTTTTACGTTGTTGAAACCCGCTTTCTTTACAAAATCTCTTGGCAGCGTGTAAGCGAGATTAAAGGCTGTTATACGGAAAGAGAAAGAGCTTCTCCACCAGAAATCAGAGGCGACATCGTATGTACTTGTAAAGAAAGGATTGGGATATGCCGCGTTCAGATTATCTGGAGAATAATGATCAGCCCAAAAAGCAGGACGGTTGGAATAAACGTTGCCGAATTTCCGTGCAGCGCTTTCTACGGCATCAACACCACCCCAGCTAAGTCCGGAGATAACGTTTAAGCTTAACGATTTAAACGTAACGCCGTAGTTTAAGCCCAGACTGTAATGGTTAGAAGCATGCTTGTTTAAAAAGTCCTGGTCGTTTGCATCAATGATGCCGTCAGGGCCAGCATATTTACCCGTGGCAGGATCTTGCTTTCCCCTGATATCGGCAAAGTACAACATGCCGGGTTGCAATTTCGTCGGCGTATAGCCAAGCATGTTGGTGATGCCGTATTTTCCTACATAGGCGTCAATGTCGGCCTGGTTGCGGAACATGCCGAGGTATTTGTACCCGTAAAAGCCCATGTCTTGCGATTTGCCGGTCGGATCTTTAAACGTACCTACATCACCTTTTGCCACATCCGTAACAATCACTTTGTTGTCGTTCCACCAGAAATTAGTGGTCAGGTAATACGTGAAGTCTTTACCGATATTATCTCTCCAAGTAGCCGTTGCTTCGTAACCGAACACGTTTGCTGCACCGAAGTTTTCAGATGGAAGCGGCGTACCGATCAGGATAGACGGCGCCGAAGTCAGGTTCGACAGCATGTTGAACGACTTGTTGATGTAGTAATCAGCCGAAAGAGACAACCGGTTGCGCAGGAATTTTGCATCCAAACCAATGTTGTATTTGTTTTGACTGTCCCAATGCACAGCCCTGTTGGCTAAATCCACGTTCATTACTGCTGCCAGCGCACGGTCGTTGTTGCCGCCGTAAACGGCCGCTTTACCGGTCTGAATGGCATAGCTTCTCAGCCATTGATATGATTTCGTATTGTCAATTCCCATGAAGCCTACCGAACCTCTAAGTTTAAGGAAGTTGACCGTGTGGCTAAGCCGGTCAAAGAATTTTTCTTCAGAGATCACCCAACCGGCCGAAAATGAAGGGAAGTAACCCCATCTGTTTTCTGGTGCAAAGTTTTGGCTGGCATCGGCGCGGAACTGTGCCTGCAAAATGTACTTGTTAGCAAAACTGTAATCAAGCCGGCCGAAGTAGGCCATACGGCCTGCTTCCGAAATTGTTTCGTTTGAAGAACCATCCGGGTTGGTAGAGGTACCGGTTGCAAAGTTTTGGTTATCCAAACCGCCCACAACAACACCGTCAATCGAACCGGCAACGCCGTCAGAAGACGATTCCGCTTGTTCGTAACCAAACAACAAACCAATCTGATGCTTGCCAAATGTGTGATCGTAATTAACGGTCGTGGTTAATTGATAGTTGTTGGTTATGGTTGGATTCAAGCGTACTCTGTCACCGTTGCTCCAAGTGTAGGCTTTAATCACAGAGTCTCCGAGAATGTGGCTGTGCGTACCGAGTTTGTTGAAGTCATACACTTGGTATTTCGTACCGTATTGCTTGCCCCAGGAATTGCTGATGTTCTTGTTGTAATTAACCGAAGCTTTTAATCCTTTAATGAAAGGAACTTCATAGCTAAGTTGTCCCTGAAAATTCAACGAGTTGTTGTACGAACTGGTGTAGTTGTTCAACTGATGCACCGCGTAATAATGGTAAGTATTGATGTTGGAGCTTGTTCCCGCACCCGGAATTAAAATGGGTAGGCCGTTGATAAACGGCGTGTTCATCGGTGATTCACCAATCAGGGTTTTCCAGTCATTGTCCAAGCTCTCGTTACCCTGTTTGTTAAAAGTATTTTTCAGGTCAGACAAGTTTCCGCTTAAGCCCAAGCCAAGCTTCAGGCCCGTTGTCAATTTAATGTCGCTACTCGACCGGAAGGAATACCGCTTGTAACCAAGACCATCGAAGTTGCTGTTTTGTGAAGAATAAGTAATGCCGGCGAAATAAGTTGCCCGGTCAGAACCGCCGGAAACGTTGATTGCATGGCGGGTCTCCATCGAGGTTTGCAAAGCGTTGGAAAGCCAATCGTAATTGTGCGTCCTGTAATATTCCAGTTCGTCGGGTGTGTACCAAGATGTGTTGGAGGCAAAACCCGTTGTATCGTAGTTTTTCGAGCCCGACAAATAATCGTTCAGGTAAACGGCTTGTTGGTAAGCATTCATCATTTTAGGAAGAGAAGGCACTTGTCCAATGCCCACCGAACCGTTGTAGGAAATGGATGGAGCTCCGGCGCGACCCCGTTTTGTTTTTACAACAATGGCGCCGTTGCTGCCGAGGATGCCGTAAATGCCGGCTGCAGCGTCTTTCAATACCGTGATGCTCTCGATCTCTGTTACGTCGAGCAAATCAAAATCGTTTTTCGTTCTGATGATGTCATCAATAACATAAAGCGGATCTTTGGAACCACCGTCCTTTGAAAAAAATACAGGACTATGAATAGAAACTGTAGCAGGCTGTCCAGGGCGTTGGAAACCGCCGGCTACGCTCACGCCAACTACTTGACCCCTGAGCGCTTCTGATAAGCTGCCAAAGGTCATGTCTTCAAGTTTTTTGGGATCAATGGTAGCTACATTGCCCGTCAGGTGCGGCTTTTTCACAGCCCCGTAACCCACTACCACAACGTCTTCAAGTTGCTTGTTATCGCTCGTAAGCGTTATACCAACAGCGCTCCTGTTTCCCACCATTACTTCCTGGTAAGTGTAGCCAATGGAAGTAAAGCGGAGCACTGATTCAGGCGCTGCCACAAGGCTGAACTCACCTTTTTCGTTGGTTGTAGTTGTCTTGTTGGTTCCTTTGATGGTTACTGAAACACCGGCAAGCGGCTCGTTGTTGTCGCCACGAACCGTACCGGTAATGGTTTTGGACTGTGCCCAGGAAGCCAGGCAACTTGTCATCACAAGCAGAAAGACGAACAAGCGTCTCGTTAGTGCAACGTACATAAGACTAGTTTTTATTTGATAAAAGCGTTCTTCTCAACTTTGAAATGAAAACGGTTTTCAGAGGATGGAGAGGCCGTGTCTTAAGGGCCTTAGTTTGATTTGTTTGATTGCGATGCAGCAATTCGTGCCTGCCAGCCTTCTCTCTCTTTTTGCAAGTCGTAACCTTGCGCAGACAAATAGTTGTTGATCCTTCCTTTGTACTTTCCAAACCAAGCATGTTTTTTCTCCGATGATTCCGCATCCATGGCGTGTTCCCTTGCTTCTACCAGCCAAGTCATGATTTGTGTTTTCTCGGCAGGCTTGAGGCTGGGAATCATTTCCAGAAAGGCCTTGTATGTGATGGGTAAGATGTTGTACGTTAATCCGTCTTTTATCTTGGTAATTTGGTCCGGTGTAAGTTCTGCTGAAAGTTTTTTGATAAAAGCATCGTGAACCCGTTGAATCTTCGGTGCCGTTGCGTCTTCAATTTCCTGGCGTTTTTTGTTCAGTGCTTCTTTGTCGGTAAGCGTTTCTTTCGCCGCTTTCAATTCTTCATCGCGGGTGGAATAAACGTCGTTGAGATTTTTGTATTCGTCCGTTACCAGCGCATTCACCCTGGCAATCTTTTTTTCATCAGCAAGCTTTAGCGTAGCCACAATTTTCTCGGCTCTTGCAGTGATGGCTTTTGTATAAGCCGCTTCTTTATCGGCTGGCGCCGCGGCATCCTGTGCCCGAAGGTTAAGAGAGGTAAAGAAAACAGCAAAAGCAACGAAGACAACTTTCATACAGCAATAAAATTGGCGTTAGCAGATGACGAAAATGATTTCGTTCTCACGGGCAACCATCCTGCACTATTCTTCTTTTTTGTTTAACGTTGAAAAACACCGTGGCCTTTCAACAGCTTAAAGGTAATTGTGCAGAAAGGGCGCAACAATGGCATCTTTTTTTAAAAAGATGGACTATGTTACGATTTCGCTTCATTGCCTGTAGAGATAATTTTACGCAAACGTTTGCGTAAAAATTTGCACGGCATCTGTTTAATCGAATTGCGGCAAAACCACTGCACAAGGCTGCTTGAAGAATAGAAAAAATATCAGGCACTTAATTGGCACGCAAGCGAACGGCAGAAGTCTTTAGTCCTTCGCTGCGGGCTTCCAGTACAATCTCACCTTTTTTACCCGTTGTTTGAATGATGGCCAGACAAAGCCCGTTGAAGGCTTTTCGCTGCGGCGCTTTAAATGATTCCGAGCTCGTGGGGTTGCCGTTGTCAACACCGGCAATAAATGCGGGACCTTTAATTGTAAACTTTACAAAGTTGTCTGCATCGGGCACAAGATTACCTTCTGCGTCCAAAACTTTTACGGTGATAAACGAAAGATCATTGCCGTTGGCAGCAAGTGTTTTCCGGTCGGCCATCAATTCAATCTTTGCCGGCTTACCGGCTGTTTTAATTTCTTTTACAAGAATAATCTTACCCGCTTTTCTCGATACGGCTTTTACTGTTCCGGGCTCGTATTTCACCCGCCATTGAACGTGAAGACTGTCACCAATTTTCTTTTTTATACCGAGCGATTTGCCGTTTAGAAAAAGTTCCACTGCATCGGCTTTGTTGTAATAAGCCCAAACATCAACGCTGTCACCGGACTTCCAATTCCAATGCGGAAAAATGTGAAGCACCGGCTTGTTCGTCCACTCACTTTGGTACATGTAATAAACATCTTTCGGAAAGCCGGCCAAATCAACAATGCCGTAATAGGAACTTCGTGCGGGCCAGCCATAAGGGACGGGCTCGCCAATAAAATCAAAGCCGGACCAAACAAAAGTGCCTGCCATGAACGGATATTTTTTTACGGCCTTCCAGCTTGCCTCATGCGAAGCACCCCAGTATGCATATGTATTATCATAAGCCGAAACGGTATAATCCGCGTTGCCATAGTTCTTCGACTTTGCATCGGGCGGCCAGAGGCGGGCACTGTCGGAAGGCATATCATAGTGTCCGCGTGTTGCCAATGCTGATGCGGTTTCAGAAGCGATTAGTTTTTGTCCGGGAAAACGTTTTGGCAACGCTGCGTAATCGTACAACTTGTAATTAAAGCCAAGCACGTCCAGCGCAGCTGATTGATAAATGAAATTCTTCTCCGGAATGTTTTCGGTCAGCGCAGACGTTACCGGTCGAGTCGGGTCTAAACTTTTAATGATGGTCGCAAGTTCTTTTGCAATGCGTGTTCCCGATGAATCAAACTGCTCTCTTATTTCATTGCCGATGCTCCACATAAAAACAGAAGCATGATTGCGGTCGCGCTTGATCATGTCTTCCAAATCGCGTTTGTGCCATTCGTCAAAATCAACACTGTAATCAAATTTGTTTTTGCGTTTCTTCCACATGTCGAAGGCTTCGTCCATCACCAGAAAACCCATCCTGTCGCACAGGTCCAAAAACTCCGGTGCAGGCGGATTGTGTGCCGTGCGAACGGCATTGCAACCCATGTCTTTTAAAATTTGCAGTTGACGTTCCGCGGCTCTTTTGTTGAAAGCGGCGCCCAACGCACCAAGATCGTGATGAAGACAAACGCCTTTTATTTTGAGGGGTTGATTGTTGAGAAAGAAACCTTTTTCTGCATCGAAAGAAAAAGAGCGAATGCCGAATGAAAAAGAGCACTCATCATACACTTCAGAGCCAACTTTTATTTGTGTAATTACCTTGTACAAACTTGGCCTGTCAATTGACCACAGTTTTGGATTGGCTATCTTAAACTTTTGAGGAATGTCCGATCGGTCACCAAGCGGTAAACGCATTGAAAACTTCCCAACAATATTTCCATTTTGATCATAGACTTTACTAATCAAGTCAGCATCATATCCACCAGGATGACCCAATGGCTGAACGATTGGCGTCTTAATTTCAACGATTGCATATTTATTGGTAATCGTTGGTGTCGTTAAAAAAATATCTTCTTTGTCGAAATGAATTATTCCTGTTGTTTCCAACCACGCGTTTCTATAAATACCCGAGCCCGTGTACCACCTTGAGTTCGGTTGCACCGAGTTATCAACCTTAACCGCAAGCACATTTTTTTCTGCACCAAATTTTAAGTACGGCGTCAACTCGTACTGAAACGAACTATAACCATAAGGACGTTTGCCGAGATAATGACCGTTGATCCATACTTCGCTGTTGCGGTAAACGCCATCAAAGCGAATCGAAACAATTTTATTTTTTGATGAAAGCGGCAACGAAAATGTTTTGCGGTACCAGCCGATGCCGGCAGGCAACGCACCTTGGTTAAAAGTCGTTGGGTATGTTTCGCTAAACGTTCCTTCTATGCTCCAGTCGTGCGGAAGATTCAGCGTTCTCCATTTGGAATCGTTGTAGGAAACTTTGTTGGCAGCGGAGTCATTGCCCAAAAAAAATTTCCAATTCTCGTTGAAGTTGACCCATTGTCGCGACTGCGCTGAAACAAGCAACGTGCAAAAAAGAAAAAAAGAAAGAAAGATTTTGTTCACGCTAAATTATTTTTCGCCGGCAGAAATAAAATTCAGGCGGCTTTTGCCCAAATCTTTTGACGTGGCCACCGCAATGCTGCGTTGCTCCTTCTTGTTGACGGCGTTGTAAAAATGATAAACCACACCCTTCCATTTCACGACGCAGGATTTGTGCGCATACTGCGCATCGAAAGGTTCGGAGGATTCAATCAAATTATCACCCGCCCAATCGGTCCAGTTCACTAAATCATACGAGCACGCAAAACGATTGAAGGCGCCTTTCCGGTCCTGCCAAAACGCACCGAAATAAAACATTACCCACACGTCGCCCATCTTTTGCAAATACGGGTCGCCGGTAATGCCCACCGGATGATGCACGACGGGTTCCGTGTTGAACCGTTTCCAATGAGTCATGTCGTTCGACACCGCCATGCCGATGCGCTCGAACCAGCGTGTTTTTTTATTGTCTTTGGCTGTGTCGCCGTTGGCGTTGTAATACATCACAAAAGGATAACCCGTTGCTTCGTCTTTGTCCCAAATCACCGTGCTTTTGAATTGCTTTTTGTTTTCCCACCAACGAACGTCTTTGTCAAGCGATGTAAGTACAGGCTTTGGCGCACGTTGCCATTCGTGCGGCGTTGCGGGGTCTTTTGTTGTACAGGCAATGCCAAGTGAAAGCAGCCCGGCCTCGTAGCCTTTTTCGCGGCCACCGAAATAACTCATCCAATATTTGCCTTTGTATTGTTGCAAAGAATAATCGCCGCCCCAGGTTGTATTCACCAGCGAAACATAACCCGCTTTCTGGCTCGCATCCCAGGCCGTTGTATCGTCGTCAAAAGAAAGCATTTTGCCCAGCGTTTGCCAGTGCAACAAATCAGCACTTTTTGCCAGCCATGTTTCGTACCCCCTGCCGTTAAAAACGATGTAGGACATGTACCAATCTTCTCCTTTTCGGAACACGGTCGGGCAATCCACTTTTTGCGAATCGTTTTTAGGAACGACTACCAAGCCGTATTTAAACGGTGTTTTCACTTCCTTGTAAACTTCCTGCATCTTGCTTTCCGGAACCGCTTTGCCGTTTGCTTGTGCAAAAGCATTGAAGGAAAAGCTGAACGCGAAAAGAAGAACGAACACAAAATTTTTTGCCATGATTTATTTTGATGCGAAGTCGTTTGCGCTTTTGTTGGTTACGGTAAAACGATAGACACCCGAGCCGATTGCCAGTTTTATTTTTCCGCCTTCGGTTCCGAGCGGCTGAATGTTTTTATGGGAAAGAACAGCCGCCTTTCCTTCTTTTATTTTCGAAGCATCCGCTGCGGGAAGATAAACAACCGCGGTTGTGTTGGCCGGAATTTCAACGGTCAACCGAAAGTTGTCGCCGTCCTTTTTCCAATCGGAAACAACCCGTCCGTACGGACTTTCGAAGCTTCCTTTTGCCGAGGTCACATCGCCAACAATTTGCGGGTTAATGATAATCTTTTTGAAAGCAATTGCACGGTTGTCTTGTTCAATTCCGGCAAGGCCGCGATAAAACCATTCCATGATGTGGCCCAACATCAGGTGATTGTTGGAAACCCTGGATAATGCCGCCCAGGATTCGGTTAACGCGGTTGCGCCTTTTGCCAACTGATAGCCATAGCCCGGAACGTCGCTGCGACTGTTCATGTCGTAAATCACGTCGTCTCTTCCGGCTTCGTGCAATACGCAAAGCAGGTAACGGTAACCAATATCACCGGCGGTTAATGCGTTGTTGCGGCTGCGAATGTCTTTCACAATGTTGTCAATCACCGCTTGTTTGTATTGCGGTTCGACAAGATTCATGTAAACGGCCATTGCATTCGCCGTTTGACTGCCGGTTGCGTATTGCTTTGTATCGGCGTGAAAAAAACTGTCGTTGAACGCTTTCTTTACGTTCACTGCCAGCGCATCAAAACTTTTTGCGTCTTCTTGTTCGCCCAAAAGGTTTGCAATCTTGCTTAAGATGTTCAGGTCGTAATAATAAATGGCTGTTCCGGTAACGCCCATCGGCGTAAGTTGTGAAACGCCGGGAGGATTAGGACCCAAATCATACCAATCGCCGAGGCCTTGCGAAAGAACGTAGCCTTTTGCTTTTGTTTGCAGGTAGGCCGAATATTTTTTCATCACGTCGTAATTCTCTTCCAACACGTCTCTGTCGCCGTACCATTGGTACAAATACCAGGGAAGAATAATGGATGTACTGCCCCACTCCGGCGAATCGCGGAACATGTCGCCGCCCCATTCAAATTTTAAATACTCGGGTGCGGTTTCCGGAACCAAACCATCCGCCAGTTGCGAGTAGCGAATATCGTGAAGTTGCTTGCGAAAAAGATTCACCGCATCATACGTATAGCGAATCGAATTCCCCATGAGGTGATCCTGTTCCAGCCAGCCTAATTTTTCCCGGTGCGGACAATCGGTGAACAGTGAGGCCATGTTGCTTTTGACAGACCAATCAACGAGGCTGTACGTGCGGTTGAACAAATCGCTAGAGCAGGCAAAGCTTCCCACTTTGTCTGCGCTGTTTCGCGTATGCAAACCTTTTATCTGGAGCAACACGGGAAGCGTGGAATCGCTCTTTTGTCCTTTGGGCACAGCACCCGCAACTTGCAAATAACGGTAACCGTAATAGGTAAATCGTGGCTGCCATGTTTCAGCGCCGTCGCCTTTCAAAATATAAGTGAGATAGTACGGACTGCCGGTGGGCCGTTGATTGATGGTGCCGTCTTCTTTCAACAATTCTGCGGGATAAATGCGAATCGTGTCGCCGCGTTTGCCCTGCACCGTTATCTGCGGAATGCCCGATGCATTTTGGCCAAGATCAAAGACCCAATCATTGCCTTTCGAAGAAACTTTTCGCGGCAAAAACGTTTGCATGACTTTCAGCGGTTCGGCCATTTGTGCGTTCAATACCTGCGGGCCTTCAAGAAGCAAAACCGGTTTCCACGCCGCGTCATTGAATGAATACGAGTCCCAACCTTTTTGTTCCAATTGTGCATCGTAATCTTCGCCGCCGTAAATGCTGGAAAACGTTACAGGACTTTTCGTGGTTTTCCACGATGCATCGCTCACAACGCTTTCGGTTGTGCCGTCGTTGTATTCTAAAGCTAATCGGCAAATCATTTTCGGAAAACCAAAAGCGCCTTTGAGTTTGCGGTAGCGTCCCGTAACCGGCGGTATGTAATAAAATCCGTTGCCCAGCATTACGCCAATTGCATTGCCACCGCTTTGCAGATTCTTTGTTACGTCGAAAGGAACATACAAGGCCTGTTTGTCGTATTTCGTCCAACCGGGATCCAGGAAATGATCGCCGATCTTTTTTCCGTTAATGCTTGCTTCAAATTGTCCCAAACCGCAAATGAACAAGGTTGCTTTTTTCAGCGGCTTTTTTACAACGAAGCGTTTGCGCAGCAGGGGCAAAACGTTGTTGCCAATGTATTTGTCTTTCTTTCCGTCGGTAGGAAGAACGGTGATTAAGCTGTCGGGAATTTTATCGTATGCAATCCACTGCGCACCCTTCCAGTCTTCTTTCGCGGGCAAGCCTGTTTGCCAATTTGAAACTTTGCTCCAAGCCGATGCGTGGCCTCCGTTGTCCCAAACCATCACCTTCCAATAGTAAGTCTTTGCAGGCGATAATTTTTTGCCGTTAAATTTTATCTGGATGGACGCGTCGGACAAAACTTTTTTCGAATCCCAAACGTTGCCGGTGTTTTTTTTAAGCGATGAAAGATCATCCGCAACCAAAACCCGGCAGGCCGTTTGCAACACGTTTCGTGAAGACGAACGAATCTGCCAACTCAATCTAGGCGCGGTGCTTTCAATGCCGAGCGGCGCTTCTTTGCTTTCGCATTTCAGCCGCACAACCGTGAGTTGCGAAAAGCCCTGAAGCGAAGCAAACGTCAGAAAAAAAAGAAGAAGTTTTCGCTGCATTTGATAAGGACAATTAATTCAATTCAACGGTTGCTTTGATCACGCCTGTTTCCGGTTTCAGCCAGCTTTCAAAATGATCTTTCACTTCGTCAAATTGCACACGATGCGTAATGTAGGTTGTTGGTTTCACCAAGCCTTTTTTCATGCAAGCCATAACGTGTTCAAAATCTTCGCGTGTGGCGTTGCGACTGCTCATCAGCGTTGCTTCGCGTTTGTGAAACTCGGGATGAGAAACACAAATCTCTCCTTTTTGCAAGCCCACCAATACGTACCGGGCACCGTGCGCCATGTAACCAAAGCCGTTGTTGATGGCTTTTAAATTTCCGGTTGCATCAATTACCACGGTGGGCATATCACCGTTCGTGATTTCTTTCAGCTTCATCAGCACATCGTCTGTCAATGGATTGACGGTGTAATTCACGCCGAGCTTTTCTTTACAAAATGCCAAACGCTTTTCGTTCACGTCCATCACAATCACCTTGCCGCCGGCAATGCGGGAAAATTCGGCAATGCCCAAACCAATCGGTCCCGCGCCAACAACGAGAACAAATTCACCTTCCTCCACTCCTGCTCTTCGCACACCGTGTGCGCCAATGGCAAGCGGTTCAACCAAACTCAACTCGTCAAAGCTCAAGCCTTCGCCGTGAAGCAGCGAAGAAGAAGGCACGGAAAGATATTCTGCAAAGCCGCCGTGAACGTGCACGCCGCAGACTTTAATATTCGCGCAACAATTGGGCAAACCGCGGCGGCAGGCAATGCACTCACCGCAATTGAAATAAGGAATGAAGGAAACCTTCTCACCAATTTCGAAACCGTCTGTACCGTCAACAGCAACCAACTCGCCGGCCAATTCATGCCCAAGTATTCGCGGGTATTCAAAGAATGGTTGCGTGCCTTCAAAGGCATGCAAATCCGTTCCGCAAATGCCGATGCGTTTTATCCTGATGATTGCTTGTCCTTTTTCCAATTTCGGCTGCTCTCTTTCTTCGTAAGCAAATTCGCCGGGCTTTATGCAAACCAATGTCTTCATAAAAATTTATTTCTATTGCACGTCGAGTGCGTTAATGGATAATCCCTGTGCTTCTTTTGCCGCCAACACAACTTTATACTTTCCTGCGTTAATCATGCTGCCGGTTGTGGTGCTGATGTAATTCGACTTGCCGGCTTTTGTCGGCGTTAGTTCAACCTCCTCTTCTTTCATCAGTGTTCCGTCCGCAGCGATTAATTTCAAGTTTCCTTTTACGTTTTGTTGAAGCGGATTGTTGTACGAAACGGTTAAGGAATAAACATCGCCAACGCCAACCGACACTTCCCACGCAACGCTGTTTTCCGCAGAAGGCTTTTCAAAAACAACGCGGTCTTTTCCGTCAATCTTCGTCTTTACCGCATTGCCGCCAAGCGTTGCATTCACGGCTTTGTAGCTTGCAACTGGTTTTAAGTCGTAGGCGGGTTCCATGCCTGATGCCGGAACAGCAAAAACAGGGTACCAATCCGCCTGACCAATTTGGAGTTGCACTTTCTCGCCTTTTGAAAAACGCTTCTTGTAAAGATGAAACACAACACCCATGCTATTCATCAAGCTGTCCTTTGTGTCATCGAAATCCTTTAACCAATTAGGTTTTCGATACTGATACGCAACGTACACATCAGCATCAGCCGACAAGTCAAAATTCAGTTTCAAAGAACCGGCAATTGTCGGAAATACAACCTCAGGCTTTATCCACTCAGCTCCGTACAAGATCGGTGGAAGTGATTGAAGACCGATTTCTGGATGACCGAAAATGTCTCCGCCTGTTGTTGCCCAATGCCGTGCCGTCCATTTTGGAAGGCTTTCGTTGTACAGGTTTTGAATAAGTGAAGGCGGCGGCGGCGCAGGCTTCGCACTTTGGTCCAACGTTGAAATTGCAATGGCTGAAATCACGGCTTGTCCCGATGCGATGTGCGGAAAAGAAATTGACAGCGTGCCACCTGTAACTTTCACTTTTACCTTTTTCTTTAGCGCACCCGCAAAACCGGCTTCTTTCCAAACGTCAAGATCTTTCAAAACAACTTGGTTGTTCACCGCGATGTCAAAGATCCGCCAGTCTTTTGCATTAATGTTCGCCTTTCCATGCCACGGTTCTGCAAAATAAAGTTCTACGAGGTATTCGCCGTCCTGCACCGGAAAGTTGAACCGAAGTTTATCGCGGCCGTAACGAAAGCTTTGAAAGAGTTTCCAGTCTCTTGTTCCGCGAATGGGCTCGCTGATTGTGCGTTGGCTCGCGAAGTACGGTGGCATGTTGGTGAAGTTGGCCGTCCATGAAACCGAGCCCCAAGTATCGCTGCTTGCTTGTGCTTTGTCGGCTAGCCAAAGATTTCCGTTGACGTCTTTGTAATCATCGCCGCCGCAATTCACGCGGTACAAATAGTTGTAGCCGGTTTGCTGTGCAGTGATATTTTTAGTGCCGTTGTAAAACTCATTGAAGTGCGGCGCTTTCGGAAGATGATGAAGAAGAATAAGATCCGTTGCAACTTCTTTACCGTTCACGTAACCGACAGCATACAACACGTTGTAATTAACGTCAACACCGTCCCACTGAAAATGAGTGCCGATTCCGCCGCGTTTTTTTCTTCCCAATGAATGCTGTCGAACATCGTTGAACAATTCCACTTCGTCACAATTGGAATAAACAACGATACCGTCTTTTTTTCCGGGCTTTGTCCAGCGGTCAGGCCATGTGTGCGAAACGATGTAAACCATCGGCTCTTTCTCTTTGGAAACATAATTCGAACGGTACATGTAATACGCATCGGTTGGTTCCTCCCAAGGCGTAAGCAAACCTTTGTAGTTCACAGGGCCAATCCTGTCCAACTCACGGTAACCTTCACCGCTTTGCGTCCTTCCCGGATTGTCGTGTGAAGTAAGCAACCACATGAAATGCCCGGCTGCGCTGTCTTTCGCCACTTCTGCCAAACGAACTTTCATCTCCATCAACTGCGTCATGCGATCTTCACTGTACGCACCGTTTTGCACAAATGGTCCTTCGGTGTGCAAATCAATTGTTCGCCAGGCGCCGTATTCGCCAACTAATATCTGTCGCTTCAAGTCTTCGCTATATGTTACAGGGTTGCCGCCATAAGTGCCGGTCCAGTTTTGCGGCACGTCCCAATCGGTGCCGCTGCCGCCGTTGCAGGTTGTTACCAATCGTTGCAACGATGCCGTTGGATCAAGCTGCCGAATAAGTTCCGTGCATTCTTTGGCAAAATCTTCGGGCAGTTTGCTTTCGTTTTGCAAACCCCATAAAATGATCGAAGGTGAGTTGCGGCGTTCTTTGATCCATTCCTTCAACAAGTTTTTGAAGTTGGTTCTGAACTCCGGCGTGTCGTACCAATCGTGTGCACTCATTTGCGGCCACCACAATATGCCAAGACTGTCCCAATACCGTTGATATCGCAAGTTGTGCGGCTGGTGCGCATCACGGAAAGCGTTGAAGCCTGCCGCTTTCACTTCCATCACTCTTGTATGAATTTGTTCATTGCTGAACGCATGACTGTCGCCAAGTAAATGTTCGTATTCAGCAATGCCGTTGATGAAAACGGGTTTACCGTTGAGAAGAAATTGCTTCGTGTTTTTATGGTTAATGGGCCAACTGATTTTGCGAATGCCGTAAGCTGTTTTGGATTCATCAATCTTTTTTCCGTCCTCAATAATTTCTGTAACAAGATTGTACAAGTAAGGATTTGTCAATGACCACAACTGCGGATTGACAACAAGCGGCGGAGTCTGTTTGACAATTCTTGTTTCAGCAGCTGCAAGCTTTTGTTGAGAAGAAACTATGAATACAACCCTTCCTTTTGCATCAACAAGACGATTAACGACGCGAACGTTTTTAGGTTGCGCAGAATAGTTTTTTACTTCCGTTTCAATATAGAGTTGTGCCTTTTTTTCTGTAACAGTTGTGTCGTTCCAAATGTGAACGCCAAAAGGTTCAACGCGAACAGTGTTTGTAATGATCAAATGCACCGGACGAAAGATGCCCATTGGTTGCGAGCCTTCAGACCAACCGCGATCGTCAGAGCAACCGCCGCAAACCCATGGCAAGTCTTGAATGAAGGCAGGATGATCAGCACGAACGGCAAGAATGTTTGTATTGTCGAAACGAACATCATCTGTTATATCGACGGTAAAGGTTGTGCGGCCGCCTGCATGATAACCGACCTTTTTCCAATTAAGCCAAATCGTTGCGTATGAACCCACACCTTCAAAGAACAGAAAGATGCGCTTGTTTTTTGTTTGTGGCTTTATGTCAAAATAACGCAGGTAATAAGCATAGCCGTGCTTGTTGCCGTGGCGTAATCTCCGGTAACCATAATAGTCATCCCAATTGTGCGGCACATCAACTTGTTTCCATTTTTCTGGCAGATCGAACTTCGTCATTTCGAACGCTGTTGGCGATGCGTCGAGGCTATCGGTTGCACGGGTGTACCAACCTTTGTTTAAGGAAATATCAGTGCGAAGGTTTTGTGCGGAGAGATGCAGGGACGAAAGCAAAAGCAGAAACAGAAAACTTATTGCGCAGTGTAAACCCACCCTTTTCGAAGAGTTCTTTGTAGTTACAGTCTGCCGCCCCTCCAAGGAGGGGATGAACAGTCTTTTATCGGTTGAGCTTTGGTGCACATCCCCTCCTTGGAGGGGCGGCCTAACGATTGATTGTGCTTTAGGACATCGGGGTGGGTTTGCCGAATAGCGAACAAAGCGTACAAGAGTGCGACGCAACGAAAGCCCAATCGTTATTCTTGCTTCTGGCTCATAAAAATATTTCTGTTGAAGGTTTTTCATTTCATCACCACCAAGTCGCTGTTTACGTTGTAGGTTTTTCCTTTTTCGGTTTTGAAAGAAATTGTTTTGCCTTTGTAACGAAGCAAACAGTTGTTGCCTGCCAATGACAGTACGCTTAAAGTTTGCAAGCTTCCATTCTTCCACGAAAAATTCAGCACAAAACCGCCTCTTGCGCAAATGCCTTTTACGTCACCGTTCGCCAACGCATCGGGCAAAGCTGGCAATAGATCAATGTACTTTGTGTGGCTCTGCACCAGCATTTCGCCAATGCCCGCCGCGCCGCCAAAATTGCCGTCAATTTGAAAAGGTGGATGCGCATCAAACAAATTGTGAAAGGAACCCGCACCGCCTTTTTCAGCAGGCGTCAACAACATCTGCAAAAGTTTGTAGGCGTGATTGCCTTCTTTAAAACGTGCCCATAAATTCAACTTCCAACCAAGGCTCCAACCCGTTGCCGCATCGCCGCGATAGATGAGCGATTGCCGTGCGGCTTTCATCAATTCAGGCGTGTCCCAATTGATTTCGGTACCGGGATAAACGGCCCATAAATGCGAAACATGTCGGTGCTTGTCAGCCGTATCATCAACGTCCTGCAGCCATTCCTGTAATTGTCCGTATTTGCCAATTTGGTAAGGCGCAATCTGCGAAAGCTTTTGGCTAAGGCTGTCGCGAAGGGCTTTGTCGGTTTGCAAAATTGCACCCGCTTGTATCACCGCTTTAAAAAGCGAACGAATGATCTCGTGATCCATCGTTGGCCCCATCACCAAACCACCATGTTCCGGCGAATTGGAAGGGCCGCTGATTAACCAACCGGTTTTTGGATCTTTCACCAAATAATTGTTGAAGAAACGGGCTGCTTCTTTCATCACCGGATAAGCTCTGTTGCGTAAAAAGTCTTTGTCGCCGGTGAATAAATAATGCTCCCACAAATGCGTGCTTAACCAACTGCCGCCGCTTACCCAAATACCGTGATTGGACGCGTTGATGGGCGCCGTGCCGCGCCATAAATCGGTGTTGTGATGGAGCACCCAACCCGGTGCGTTGTAATAGTCGCTTGCGGTTTCGCTGCCGGTTTTCGAAAGTTCATCAATCATTCCGAACAATGGCTGGTGCGTCGGCGAAAGATTGAGACTTTCCGCCGGCCAGTAATTCATTTCCACGTTGATGTTGGTGGTGTACTTGCTGCCCCAGGGCGGCGTGAGCAAATCGTTCCAGATACCTTGCAGGTTGGCGGGACGTGTACCCGGACGTGAACTTGAAATCAAAAGATAGCGTCCGTATTGTGCGTACAAGGCAACGAGAGAAGGATCGCCTGTTGACGCAAACTTTTCGATGCGGCTATCGGTTGGCAAAGCTTCATTTGCACTGTGACCAAAGTTGAGAAAAAAGGTGTTGAAATATTTTTGGTATTCGGCGATGTGCGCTGCTTTAATTTGATTATAATTTTTGTTCTTCAACCCTTGCATGGCACTTGTGCAAAGCGCAACGGAATTACCGGAAACATCTTTGTAATTTTTGTAGTTGGTTGCAGCCGTTAGATACAAGGTAGCATCATCGGCATTTTTGATAACGAGTTTATCACCATTAACGGTTAGCGTTCCGGCGGTTGTTTTTACCTGCAAATAACTATCGCCGTGCAATGCGCCGTTTCGTACCTGAACAGAAAGAGCAATCGTTTTCGCATCAATTTTCTTTACGGTAAAATTCTTGTGCGGGCTGCTGAGGCTTGCTTCAAAACTAATGCTCCCGGGTTTGGACGCCGTTAAATGAACAGCGATAGTTTGATCCGGTTGAGAAGCAAAATATACCCTCGTGTAGTTAACACCATTGCTGGTATAAGATGTTTTTGCAAGGGCATTGTTAAGATCCAATTCACGTCGGTAGTCCGTTGCATTTTGTGCATCAACTTTCAACCACAAATCACCAAATGGTTGATAGCTGGCTTGATACTGGGGCACAGCGGGTGGATTGTCGTCCTGAACAAAATATTTCCATTGCTTGTTGAGCGAAAGTTTGCTTCTCTCCTCGCCTTCTGGATAAATGCCAATGTACTTCGACGTGTCTTTGTAACCGGCCAAACCACCCTTGTCAAAAAAGTTCAGCACCTGAATGGCAATCACGTTTTTTCCTTTCACCAACGCTTCTTTCGGAATTACATATTTGCGCGGGTCGGTGCTTTCGGTGTGACCAACGAGTTTGCCGTTGATGTAAGTATAATCCACATCGCGAATGCGGTTTAAATCGAGCACCAACCCCTTTCCTTGCCATGCCTTCGGCAAATCAAAGCTTGTTCTGAACCACACGGCGCCGTCCAATCCTTCCAACCCCACCGACTCCCAACCGTCGTAAGCCGGAACTTGCAGCATACTCCATTTGCTGTCGTCGAATGCAGCTAACGAAGGATTGTTTTGCGTGTTTAAGGTTCGCACTTTTTTCACCCATTCATCGCGTTTTCCCTCACTGCTTTTGGTTCCCATGAACTGCGCTTCAGCCAAAGCTTCGGCTTCCTTTTGCTTGCCATCAAAAAGCAGTTGGCGAATCTGCGGCAAATATTTGTAAGCGCCTTTGCGGTTGTAATCACGCGGTTCGCCGGTCCATAACGTTTCTTCGTTAAACTGAATCCGGTCTTGTTCTACACCGCCAAAAAGCATGGCACCCAAACGACCGTTGCCGATGGGCAATGCGTCCGTCCATTTTGCAGCGGGGTTGTTGTACCAAAGTTTAAGTTCTTGCGAAAACGCAGAACCAAGTTGCGTTAGAAAAAATATTACAATGAAGGTTCTTTTAAGCATCAAGTTTATTTTTTGAGCCAAGGGCCAGTACTGCTGTTCAGCTTTTGTTGCGTCGCACTCTTGTGCGCCTTGTTCGCTATTCAACTTTGATATCCTCTTGCACATTGCTGTCTTTCACCAAAGGTTTGCTTGCGTACATGAAATTGTTGTTCTTCAGTAAAATAGTTTTTGTCTTGTCGCCACGCACGTTCAAAAATGTTTCGGTTCCTTTTACCGGGTTGCAGTTGTAGAGAAACACATTTTGCACGTTTACCAAATCAATCACCGGCTTTCCCGCAATTGGCTTCAGTGTCTTTACGCCATCAATCGTTAAATCACTCACGTTTTCGGCATTGATAGATGAACCTTGCTGCGTAGTAATGCGAACGTTGTGTAGTTCAATGTTCTTTGCTTCTTTAATTACAGCTCCTGTTTGCGCATCAAACTGAATATCGTTGAACGTTATATCTTCCACCGGCATTTCAGCAATACCATTAATGTAAATGGCTTGCGCCGTTTGTGCCGTGATATTGCTCATATGAATGTTGCGGAATCGCGGTGTTCGTTCGGATACTGGCTCCGGTTGCGTTTTGGCGTATTGCATGTCCAGCACCACGGCCTGTTGCTTGATGTTCTTCATGATGATGTTGCTCACACGCACTTCTTCCACCACACCGCCTCGACCTCTTGCGGTTTTAATTCGAATGCCTCTGTCCGTTCCGTCAAAGACACAGTTGGAAATTGTGATCTTTCTTACGTCGCCGCTCATTTCGCTGCCAATTACTACGCCACCGTGACCGGCCAGCATGGTGCAATTGGTGATGGTGTAATTCTCTGCCGGTGCGGCTTTCAGTCTTCCCGGTTTGTCTTTGCCCGATTTGATGGTGATGCAATCATCGCCCACGCTGATGTGACAGTTAGCGATGTGAACGTATTTGCAACTCTCGGGATTAATGCCGTCGGTATTGGGTGAATGCGGATTGTTGATGGTCACACCATCAACCGTTACGTTTTCGCAGAACTCGGGATTAACGGTCCAGAAAGGTGAGTTCACAATGGTAATGCCTTGTATCAAAACGTTTTTGCAATACATGGGCTGAATAAACGGCGGACGCAAAATCCAACTTTTTAATTGACCAAGATCGTCGGGTTGAACCATGTTCTTGTTTGCGGCTTCAGCAGCCGTTTGCCATTTTGTTTTTGGGTTGCCTTCTTTGTAATTCAGAATGGCGTCCCACCATTTTTTTCCGTTACCGTTAATTTTCCCACGACCGATGATGGAAATATTTTCAGCCTTGTACGCATAAAACAGCGGCGAAAAACTCATTACGTCTTCGCCTTCAAAACGGCTTTCTACGAAAGGCATGTAATCGTCAAAATCGTTACTGAAACTGATTTCCGCGCCGGCATCAATGAAAATGGTGATGTTGCTTTTTAAATGAATCGGACCAGTGAGATATTTTCCTGCGGGAAAATAAACCGTGCCGCCGCCTTTTTTGGATGCGGCGTCAATGGCGGCTGCAATGGCTTTTGTACACTTGGCCGAACTGTCGTTCTTGGCGCCATAATTAATGACATTGTAATACGATTGCGCAGACAGAGTGTGCAGCAGTAAACTACAAACTACAAGGAAAAATAATCGAATCATTGCTTTATCTTTTAAGCAGAAGAAATGAAACTCTTCGTTTTATTCTCAATTTATCTTCTAATCTTTCAAGCGGCTCACTCTGTGCTGTCACACTGAGTTTGCCGAAGGGTCGCGGCACGGCTTGTCTCCAGCGTCTTTGCTATCACACCGGCTTCCCTCCGACTTTACCAGGCTCGAAGGCTCAGCCTGACGGTCTTATTGTTTGCAAACTTTTTCCCTTACAACATTTTCACCGTGACGCGCTGCAACGCCTTTCCATGGTACAATTCCTTTCCATCCGCATACACAAAAAAGCCAGCGCCCTTGCCGTACTTTTTTCCGTCTTTATCCCAACGGATGTCTATCATCTTCCCGTGATACAAAACCTTGCTCAGCGAAAACCAATTCCATTTGCTTTGCGGCACCAACGGCGAAATCGCCAGCAAGTTGTCTTCTCTCGGTTTTAAGCCAATCAAATCACTGATGATTAAATCGGCAAAACAGGAATGATTGTAATAGCTGCTGCGCGGGTTGTCACCCTTCAACCACTCGCCGTTTTTCTCGTCCTGGTATTCGCCCAAATATGGCAAGCCTCTTTTCTGATGCGACCAGGCATATTTGTGCAACTCGTCATAGAAAACAGAAGCATTCATCTTTGCCCGGTTGCTGTAATTGTTCAGCAGGTTCGACAAACCTTTCAAGGTTTGCGTGGTAGCAAAAGGCCAAACGGCACCGTCCCATTCACAACCATGACCGGTACCGTGTGTGCGAAAAAGTGGATGACGTCTTTCAGCTGTTGTGATGCCCCACTTTGCTTTGAACCCTGTTGTATCAAGCAACTGGTTCCATTGCGTTGCATATGTCGCTTTGTCGTCAGGTAGATTAAAATACCAGGGGATGTATCCCAATTCTTCCCGGGCATCATCCAACTTTCCTGTCGGGTGAAGCACTTTAAAGAAGCTTTCTTTTGCGTCCCACAAACTGTCCTGCACCAGCTTTTTGAGTTCTGCCGCTTTCTGCGCATACTTTGTTTTTAAGCTGTCAATGGATAGAAGGTCACCCATTTTTGAAAGCGCCCAGGCGTTGCCGTACATGTAACTGTTGATGGTGGGCCGCCGGTTCATTTCCTTTCTTCCGCCGCTGATGGATTCTTCCATCGCATCACGCACATCGTATTGCCAAAACAAACCAGAAGGCAAGCGCTTCTCGGCTTCCCATTGCCTGTAATCGGCAGCAAGGGGCGCAACGTTTTTGCGTAGAAAATCTTTGTCGAGATTAACGAGATAACGCTTGTATATCGCGTATTGCAACCAACTGCTGAAAGCGTGGAGGTGCGGCTTCGGCGTTTTGGGATCAACGTTCAACCAGAAATTCACGTAGTCATTCAAGTAGGTTTGATTGTGCAGCCAACGCAGTTCATAAATGTGATGACCCAGCGCACTGCTCACCGTGTTGTATTTGCCGGCGTGATTGACCGGCGTAATGAATTCGGTAAAAACAAAACCATCCGGCGTTTCTTTTAAATGCTTGCGTATCGTCCACCACCGGTAATAATAGATTTTTTCAATCGTTGTATCGGGGCATTCAAACAGCGGAATGTTTTGCGAAAGCCAATCGAGGGCTTTGTCGTTGGGAACGTAATTTTTTACATACTCCGAATCCACCGCATTGAAATAGTTGACGTAGTGCGCCAATTTACCGGTATTCAGCGAAAGATTTTTTTTCTGCGCATGGCCAACAAAAGCCGTCGAGAAAAAGGCAAGCAAGAAAAAAAACGTTGTATAACCTTTTTGTTTATTCATAGCTTATTCAAACAACCAATCAAGTTCTTTTTTTACACCGCCGGGAGCAAGACCCGCGTCGCGTGCCGGGAAAGGCTGCGCATCGGCCACAAAACCAAGTACAAGACAAATGCCTTTTGGCAAGTTCAGCGTATTGTTTCCAGCTTTAAAAGTAAAGGTGTGAACGTTCACCGGCGGCATTCCCGAAACAACTAACGCGTTGCTAAGTTTTGCTTCGGCCTGGCCGAAGTCGTTGGCACTGGCATCGGTTTCAAGCTGTGGCGGTTGCAGGTAGCGTGTGTCTTTTGAATCAAAATAACCCACCAAAACTTTCACTGGTGCTTTATTAGAAAACCGGATCGTTGTTCCATTGGTGATTTGTTTTGCCGTCGAAAGTTTCAATCCGTTCAGGCTCGAAAGTTCTTCAGCAAAATCTTTAATGTAGGTAGCCGTATCGCTGAACAACTCTTTGCCGGTAGCGATAGAATAAAAACCTTCCGGCTTTGTTTGCAACGTCACATCAGCGTTTTTAAGAACGGTCTTTTGTTTGGCAACCGCGGCATTATTTGGCGATTTCAGCGAGTCAAGATTGCGTTTAAAATTCCTTAGCTCCTGTTGATAAAAGGGAAGCAGCTCTTCCCAGGTCTTGTTTTTGCCGTCGTTGCCACCAATAGGAATCTTGCGCTGGCCTGTCTGCATGCTGTTGGCGTAGAGATAGGTGTTCTTTGTCAGGTCAACGAGCTTTTGAAAATACAACAGGCTCTTTTCAAGATGCGGTTGCGCTTTTTCCAAATCTTTTATATCGGCCGAATATTTATAGCGCAATACACGCAGAGCCGCTTCTGCTTTTTCCGCGTAATTGTTGGCAAGCGCATCGTAGATCAGCATGTCGTTGCGCAAGCGGTTAAATTCTTCGCCGTTCTTTTTTACGGATGCCGCTGCTTTCTCAATCGCCTCAACCGCTTTTCGTCCGTGCTCTTTCACATCGTTAATTACTTGGACCGGCGTTTCGCCAACGTGCTTCTCTCCTCTCCATTCCTTCTCCGCATATTCGGTGAGCATCTCTCCTTCCGGGCCTTCTGAATTGTACAGCAGCGTAAACAAACCGTAGCGGTAAGGATTGATCAGTTGCGTCATGAACATGCCGAGCGTCAGCGTTTGCCGGTTGCCGTCGGTGATGCCAAAGCGCCTCAACAATTTGGGCGCAATCTGGCCCTGCTGCTCGTAGGCTTCTAAAATATTTTTGGCTGCGTTGCTGCTTGTGCCGAACCTTTTTGAAAGCAAATTGGTCCAATAAACTTTTTCGTTTTCAACGTTTCGACCGGCTTTCCACGCATAGCGGCTCCAGGCTTTGTACCAAATCCAGTCGCGGTCAATTTGCAAAAGCCGCGGTGATGTTTTGTCCGCCGTGTAAGGCCAGTCCCAATACGAAGCCTGCGGGTAAAGATGCAGGCCGTTTCCGTGGTGAACGTTGTGCATTGCCTCTACGCATTTCTGAATAAAATCGGGCGAGCCATAGCGAAAGGGTTCAAGGTTGGCGAGGATGTGTACGTTCTCAATTTGCACCGAACCAAGGCTTGCAAGCTGGCGGTGCAGCTCGGCCCAGGGGCCATGCGGCGTATAGGTTGTCAGCGCTTCGCCGTTGTATTTTGCTTCGGTATATAAATTTTTATAAAGCGGCAGCGCCGCGTGCATTACACTCGGCGCATCGCAGTCGTGCGCACGCAAAACAATGGGCGGCTCTTCGGTTTTGCCCAAGGCTTTCAACCCGTCTTTCACCCCGGGAATAATGGTTTTTGTAAACCAGTCAATGTCGTCCTGCCCCACGCCTTCCATTGCTTCGCCGAGTGCGCACATCAAACCCACGTTCGGATATTTCTCAACAAATGCTGCAATGGATTTGCGTGTGTAATCGGCTATAATCGGAATGATGTGCCGGTTGCGGTCTTGCGTCTTCAATCCATTGTGTTCGGCAAAGGGTTTTGACACAATGATGTTGTAAAACATTTGTATCACCCAAATACCTCGCTTGTCTGCTTCTTTTGTTAGAAAGGAAAAAATTTCTTCGTTCTTTTTGAAAGTTGCATCGTCCACTTCTACCGCGTAAGGATAGTCTTTCAGTTTTACCAGCGATGCGAAAGGGTGGCCGTTCCAGAGGTACAAAGAATTCATGCGGTTTTCTACCATAGAATCAAGCACACGAAGCCAAAGTTGCTTGTCGTAAAACCAGGGAAAAGTTTCGGGTGTGTAAGGATATTCGTAAACATTTCTTCCCGGCAAGTAAGTTGACTTTTGCAAGCCGATGCATTCACCGCGCAACACCATCTCCGGCGCATCGGTAAACAAAAGTTGCGAGGGTAGATTCCCGCCTGTTTTTATTCTGTCTGCCAGTTCGAGACAACCGTATAAAACACCGGAGTTATCGGTTCCGGAAATTAGGATCACACCGTTTTTTGCAGAAAGCAAAAAGCCTTCTTTGCCGGCTTTGCTGGCCGTATCAATTTTAAATACAGATGCGGCCTTACCCGCTAAAGCATCGCTTCTTCTGCTCAAAATAAGCAGCGGCTTTGCGTTGCCGGTTTTTTTCACCTCCGTTGTTTGTGCCACGCTATAACCAATCGCTTTCAACGCTGTCGTTAACTTTTCGGCGCCAAACAAAATTCTTTTCGATGCGTTGACCGGCAGTAGAACGGTAATCCTTTTTTTAGGGACTTCTTGCGCACTCAGCGAAGGGCTAAAACAAAAACCAAGAAGGAAGGAGGTTGTATAGAGAAACAAGGTCTTCATACGTTTTGCATCAATGTTTGGTTTGAGGTCGAGCGCAGAATTTCTAAGGTTCAAACGCAGCAAGGCCGCAACCGTCGGGAAGGAAAGATATTTTAGGAAAGTCTTCGAGCGTCATGCACTATCATGCAATGCAGCAGGCACTTACTGTAGGCAAGTAAGAGGAAAAGTTGTCGGAGAAAAATGCGGAAATCGCTGCCGCTGATTTAGCGCAAAAAATCGGCCGTCAAACAACTGGAATTAGTAAACGAGCGTCTTGATGTTTGCTGTGTAACCGAATAGCAAAGCCCGCAAAAATAAATTGCGGGCTTTGCTATTTTTGACATTCGTCCGTGTCGGAAAAGCGTTACAGAATTCGAACCAATTTTTGAGAGATTTAGAAGCCGTAGCAGAATTTCTAAAACATTTTCATTCCTATTAAGACGGTTCGATTCACGCCGGGGCTACCAAACCGGAATTTTTGAAAATGACTTCAAAAGTTCCGGTTTCTCTTTCCTCTACAACTCCCTTCAGGCGGGCACTTAGCGTAAAAACGGAATTCATTTTTAAGGTTCGAGGTTGGTCAATTTTCTTGGAATAGTAAATCCCTTAGGAAAAATAGAAAATTGGAGTTTTTGTTTGTCCTTGTAATCGCTGGAAGTCCACATGGACGGGAGTTCCATGAGATAATCCGCTGAACGGGAGATGTATTTTTCAAGGTTCGAGGTCGAAAAAGTAGTCATGTTCACATAAGCATCCATTTCTTCCCTCTCCTTGCGAAACTTGAGCGAGAATTTCTCGTACAAATCGGCCTTTATTTCCTCGTTAATAAACCGTTCTTCCAAGCGTTCTATCTTTTCCTCCAACTCCTTTGACTTCAGTTTGTACTGGCTTAGATGTTCTTCTCTTTCGGTATTCAGGGTCGTATAAATTTTGCGCAGTTGGAGCTTGTATAGGTCAACGTAATCCTCGTGAAGAGTAACCTCGTCAATAATTGTTTCGAAAAGGCTATGTAGCTTTTTAGCGCTGACGTTGCACGAACAAGTACTTCCGTTGTCACATTTGTAGTAGTAAAGGTTTTTGCTTTTTACGATGTAGCCCCGAAGGTTTTCTTTACAGTTATCGCACTTGATGAAAAGCTTGAGCGGAAGACTTTCGTTTAGCATATTGGCTTTGTAGCCACTTGGAATTTTTGCTTTTTCCTGGTTGGCTTTTAGGAAAAGCTCTTTCGAAATGAGTTTTTCGTGTTTGCCTTCCACCATTTCACCTTCCAATAAAGAATGCGACAACATGCCGCAATAGAATGGGTTCTCCAAAATTTCACTCATTCTTTGATGAGACACTTTCAACCCTTGATTTTCTAATCGCTTAATGATCTCAACCATTGTTATGCCTTCGTTGGCTTTCCAAATAAAGGCTTTGCGAAGCAGCCTGCCCTTCTCATTAATGGCAATAGACTTCTGGCCGTTGATGGTGATGTTATCATAACCCATTGGCGCACCACAGGGCCAAACGCCTTGCAAGAGCTTTTCCTTCATTCCGGCAATGGTCTTTTGCCGTCTAAGGTCATTATCGTACTGGCTAAACAGGAAAAGGATGTTCTGTTGCAGTACACCTGCCGGATTGTTGGTGTCAATGGGCTGCGTTACCGAAACGATCTGAATGCCCAAATCCCGAAGCTGACGGGAAAGCCAAATGGCGTTGTCTCCGGTGCGGCTGAAACGGTCAAGACTATACACAACAATCTTGAGCGATGAGAGTTTTTGCTTCTTGCAATATTCAATCAGCTTTTTAAATTCCTTACGTTCATCACTGGCTGCGGATTCATAAGTTCCTCCAAAGCAAGAAAGGATGTTGTAGCCATTTTTGATGGCATACATCTCACACGCTTTCTTTTGAGTACCGAGGCTTAGGTTTCCCTCGGCTTGCTCCTTGGTAGAAACCCTGGTATAAATAACGCAGTTTTCAGTGGAAGCTATTTTTACGGTGCCTCCTTTGGCAAATTTTCCAAAGCCCACACCTACTTTCTGTTTTGATTTGATAGTTTTCTGGGACATGACTGCTGGTTTTGTTCTCTCAAATATATTGACAATCAATACATTATGCAAGAAAGTGGACTAATTTAAGCTGCCTTTTGCAGTTCTCCGTTTTCCTCCTTGCAGAATACCTGATAAGAGATTAAGGCTAAGTCGTGCAGAGTAGTAATGATATTTTGAACTTGTTCGTCAGAAGCGTTCTTGAATTTCGGAAAGGAACGCACTTCGGCTTCGGTTAGAAACAGCTTAGATTCCTTCTTTTTATTGGCTTCATTTTGGTCCAGCCACTCTTGAAAATCTACAATTTTTGACATAGGTTGAATTTTAAGCAAACCTATGAAGGCCCACTTTGGCACTGTCCGTTTTGGGAAGGTTTGGGCAGATTTGGGACAAGAAAGGTTCGAGAATTTTTAAAAAGAAACCCCTGTGAAAACAGGGGTCTGTATCGTCCTGAAAAAACCTTACAGATTAAAAGATAGTCCTGACATTTTCTTACAGTAGAATCTATCAGTCCTGATTTTAGTTTACATCCGAAGTTGATAGTCCTGCGTGGACTTTACACGGAGGACTTTTGCCGCTGCTAAAATACTTACCCTTCTTTGTTTCCATTGATTGCATTTTTCCGGTAGGTTTTCCAGTGTTTTGTTAAGCCAACGTTTTCTGTGTGTGCTTTGTCTGGCGTCAGATAGCCAATGCTACTGTGTGGTCGTTTGCTGTTGTAAAGTGTGATGCTTTCCCCTACGACACTATTTGCCTGGTGGATATTTTGGAAGGTTCTACTCAAGTTAAATTCCTCTTTTAAAATGCCGTTGATCCTTTCGGCTACTGCATTCTCATAGGGGTCGCTTTTCTCCGTCATCGAGATAGCGACATGCGACGCTAAAAGAAGCTGCACATACGCAGTGCTGCAATACTGGATGCCCCGGTCAGAGTGGTGGATTAATCCTTGCTTTGATGTTTTAGATCGTGTGCTCAGCGCCATCGCAAGTGCTTTTAAACAACCTTCTGTTTCCAGTGTGTCTTCCAGATTATAACCCACGATCTTTTTGGAATAAGCATCCGTAATCAGCGATAGATAACAGAAACTTTTCGGCAAGGCGATATAAGTAATGTCGCTCACCCAAACTTGTTCTGAGCGTACCAGCTCCAGTTCCCGCACCAGGTTCGGATACTTTCGAAAGCGGTGCCGGGAGTTGGTGGTGCTTACTTTTCGCTTTCGTTTTTTGACGAGTAAGCCCTCTTCCATTAAAAGAGAAAAGAGCGCATCCCGGCCCATTTTGATGTGATGCTGAACAAAAAAGTCTTTGAGTAAGTACTGAAGTTTGCGGGTGCCAACTTTCGGCAACTCTCGTCGAATCAAGGCCACCTGCTTAAGCACCAACGCAGCCTCCATTGACTGTTTTTCTTTTCGCCAGCCGCCTTCGTAAAATGCCTGCCGTGTTTTACCAAACAGTTCGCACAGCTCCTGCAGGCTACCAAGAGCATAGTGCGCTTTTACAAAACTTACTGTTTGGTACCAGACTTTTTTCTAATGTCGACTCCGAGTTCTCTTTCGGCGATATCAATCATCGTTTCCAGGCAAATGATTTTGCACCTTGCTTCTTCCAGTTGCTTTTGCAGCTCCTTTTCGCCTTTACTCTTTGCTGCCGGAGGCAAATAATTTGCGTTGCTGATGGTGGGTTGTAAATCTTCCATTGCAGAAAAGTCGGAAGAATACTTCTTTACCCATTTGGAGATCATGCTACCGCTGCCTTTTGGAAGTCCGTTTTTAGCTGCAATCTGCGCAAGCGTTTGTGAACTCGTGTGTACATCGTAAAGCACAGCCCGAACAACGGCCGGCGAATACTTCGACTTCGCGTTGCGCCGCTTCTTTTTTTCTTGCATTTTTACACCGCTTAGTGTAAAGCTATTCTAGGACAAGACAAAGTTCGATTTCTTTTTGGTTATTTGCCTTACTCAAACCGGCAAGTAGACTTTAAACATTGATCCCAACCCAACCTTACTTTCTACTTCAATAAATCCGTTGTGATTTTCCACCACTTTTTTTACAATGGAAAGCCCAACCCCGGTGCCACTATATTCAGCTTTGCCATGCAGCCGGGCAAACATTTGAAAGATTTTTTCGGCGTACTGTTGCTCAAAGCCAATACCATTGTCTTTAATTGCGATGCGATGGTAAACTTTATCGTTCTGTGTCAACTGATCGGCGGCAATGATGATTTGGGGCGGCACATTCTTTTTGCTGTATTTAAGCGCATTGCTCAGCAGGTTTTGAAAGAGTTGTTGAAGCTGTCTTCTGTTGCCTCTTACTACCGGAAGCTTCTCTACCTGAATTGTTGCCTTTTTCTCTTCAATGTCCAACTCTAAATCTTCCAATACGTTTTGCATTTTTTGGTTCAGGTCAATCGTTTCCAGTTCGTGTGGGCGCTGACTTACATGGGAATAAAGGAGTAGATCATCGATTAAATTGTTCATGCGCTGGGTCGCATTTTCAATGCGGTGAAACGACCGAATTTCTTCTTCCTGCAAGTGGATGCTCAGTTGGTCTTTTAACTGATGGGTGTAAAAATGAATCTTGCGAACCGGCTCCTTCAGATCATGTGAGGCGGCATGGGCAAACTCCTCCAAGTTTTGGTTGGAGCGATTCAGTTCTTTGTTCTTGTTTTCCAGCTCCAGGGTTCTTTCCTCTACCCGTAGCTGAAGATCGGCTTCGCTTTCTTCCAGTTTTTTTCGGGCAAGCACTTGTTCGGTTACATCCACCGAAATTGTGATGACGCCTACGATTTCACCATCACCGTCACGATAGGCCTGGTAAACAAAGTTCTGGTAAACAGTTTCCCACTTGCCGCCACGAAGCAGTTCCACTGGACGCTCATTGGCGTAGAAAGGATCGCCCGTTCGATACACCTCCTGCATCACCCCTTCCAAGCCTTGACCAGCGGCATCGGGAAGCGCCTCGAAGACCGGTTTATTCATTACCTGCTCCCGTGGCTTGCCCCAAAGATTGATCATGGCTTCGTTAGCAATGTTAATCACGTATGTTGGCCCCAAAAGAATGCACATCGCGACTGGCGCTTGCAGGATCATGGTGCGTAGCTGGAGCTCACTTTTTCGAATGGCGTCTTCAGCTTGTTTGATTTCTGTAATGTCACGCGTAGTACCTGCAATAGCCTCCACCTCGCCATTTTCATCAAGAACAGGGACAAAGATGTAATCGTAGAGGCGCTTGCCAAGCGTCGCATGTGGAAAGTGAACCTCTCCTCGAATGGGCTTTTTGGTCGTTACCACCTGATCGATCTCTCGGTGGTGCATCTCGGTGTGCCAGGGTTCATAGCCGTTCTCCGGTAACCCTTTTCCAATGGCCTGGTCCCAGGTTTTGCCCCACATCGTTAGCAATGCTTCGTTTGCATACGTAAAGCGGTAGTTCAGGTCAAACACGTAAATCAGGTCTGGCGTGTTTGACGTGATGGTTTCATAGAGCCGCTTTTGCCGCTCTGTTTCTTCCATGGCGGCACGAAGCGCTTCTTCACTTTCTTCCATCCGTTTTCGAGCAGTAACTTGTTCGGTCACGTCATGTGAGATAGTAAAGACGCCCGTAACTTCTTCGCTGTTCTTATCGTAATAGGGCTGATAGACTAAATTGAAGTAGTGCAGTTCTTTCCTGCCGTTTGCAAGGGACGTTACTGGCACTTCCTGCGCAATGAATGGTTTGCCGGAACTGCGCACTTGATCAAAGAGCTCAATAATGCCCTGACCTGCCAATTCGGGAAGCCCTTCAAGGATTGGTTTGCCAATGATCTCCTGCGGGCCTTTCCCCCAGAGTTCAAACGCTGCCTCGTTTGCCAGTTCTAATACATAATCAGTGCCGTTCACAATGCCAACGACGATGGGGGCGTGCATAAAAAGGCTAAAGACTTTCTCCACGCCTTCCATGTGAATCTCTCGCTGCGCAGACTTTATCTGTGCGGTGATGTCTTCTGCCGTATGAATGATGTATGCGATTTCCCCTTCGTCATTAAACACCGGCTGGTTGCTTGCCCGCCAATACTTCTCCGTAAAGACGCCATCGTCATTCGGTAGGTCGTAGCGCTGAATGGGAAGGTGGTGTATTTCTTTGTAGCGCAACACATGATCCAAGGAGGAACGCAGGTTGCTGACACCGTTGTCGGTGGGGTCTGAAGGGTTTCCCGGATGCGCTTCAAAGAGGGGCCTTCCAATGACATCTTCTTTTGTCATACCCACATCGTGAAGACGTTGTGGCGAAGCGGCTAAAATTGTAAACAGCGGCGGATTAGCCGCAAGGAGCAAGTTGTGGCCGGCAAGCGCCTCAAAGAGCCGAACGTAAGCAGCTCTTTCTGCCGGATCGGAAAGAAAGGAATCGTAGGTCATAAAGGATGATCGTGAAGATAAACAGAAGCGTTGTATTTCATCCTTCAGTAAGTTCAATTCGTAGTAACGGCATTGAGAAAAATTAATGTGGTGTTCGAGCAAAACCCTCTATCCATTATCTAAAACAGAAGCTACCACCGCAGCTTTTCATTTACATAACGTTTAGTCGCAGAATATAGACCTCAAAAAACTCGAACTTTTTTCTGGTCAGTTTTACCCGTAATACCCAATATGGGACATAAATCCCGTAAATCTTTGAGCAAAAGATCAGAGTTTTCAACCATTGGGCTTGGGATTATGAATTGTTCTCTTTATACATCTGAGCCTAAATTCAAAAAGTCGGGTGGATAAAAATAGAAGAAAGAAATAATCTGATTTACTATCTTAGGCCTGCACAGGCAATTAGGCCGATGGTATTGGGTTAAAGTTACGATTTTTTTCGCCCTACTTCCCAGACTGACGCTGCTACAATCAGCCAGTCCTGGACCGAGCCGGTACTGACCGCAGTACTGACATAAGCCAGCAAGAGAAGGAGGTTGAGAAGTCTAACTATCTTATCCATTTCTTTCATTGTTAAACAAGACCTCCTGGGCCCACAAGGCTCAGAAAGCCCGAAAAGGTGACTAGTTGCCTTAGTAGGTTCTTGGGGAAAACGAAACCGGGTGCCAGTTCCACTTCGGCGGTAATCCTGAGAGGGTTGTAACAAATTATGACCTGAAGTGCCACAACTTAATCGTCCGGTTAATTGACTGGCCAAAGAGGAAAAGGCTTTCAGAGGTGAAAACCCTCGGCAGATGGAGGCGGTCTGTAGCCAAGCGACTAAAAGCTTAGGTCGCACATTAGCTAGGTTTAAAAAGACTGGCTCTTCCTAGCTAATGTCCCAATAATTAACTGACTTATGTTTACCGATGCACTCTGGGAAGAATGGTCTTCCAAAGAAGAAGCCAATTACCGTTTAGTCAATGGGAAACGAAAGTTTCTCAAAAAGTCCTATCTCCATCTGGATAACAGGTTTTGGTTCCCTGAAAAAAAGGAAGAACTTAAGAAAATCCTCCAAGATCGTTTGCTACTTCAAGACTCAAATGGGAAGAAAAGATATTGGTCTTTTTCTCCTTTCTTACGGGTTTTGGTTAAGACGCCCCGCTTTAGATACGACGAAGAATTTAAAACGTTCAACCTCGAATCGAAAATCAGGCCCATTTGTTTTGCGTCGCATTTAGACAGTTTGATTTTTGGGTTTTACGCCTACGGGCTTACTAAAGTTTATGAAGGCTATATTGATAAGGCAGGATTCTCTGATTCTGTACTTGCTTACCGTTCGAATCTCGGTGGCAAATCAAACATCCAGTTTGCAAAAGAAGCTTTCGAAATAATACGCTTGAAAGGCGAGTGCACGGCCATTGCACTAGATATCAAGGGTTACTTCGACCATATCGATCACGGAATATTGAAGAAAAATTGGGCGCAGATCCTAAATGCGCCTATACCGGATGACCAATATAAAATTTTCAAAACTCTTACTAAATACAGCTATGTTAATCAGCTAAATATCCTTAAACGGTACAACATTGATTTGGCGAAATTGAAACGATTGGGAAAAATGCCAGCTACGCTATTGGAAATTGTACCAGGCGATCAAGATTATCAAAAATATACCCGGCTCCGCACAGACGGTTTAATTGTTACAAATGAACATCCGAACAAAGAAACCGGGAGACACAATGGGATACCTCAAGGGTCTTCTTTGTCTGCTTTAATGTCAAATGTTTATTTGATTGAATTCGACCGTGAGTTATTTCACAGATCGCAGGCGGAAGGGTTCGTTTATCGGAGATACTGTGATGACATACTAATCATTTGTGAAACCAGTAAGGCTAATGAGATTAAAGACTATGTAATAAAAAAAATATGCGATGAATTCTACCTCACTATCCAGCAACGCAAAGTTGATATTACAGACTTTTATCTGAATTCAAAAGGAAGATTGGCCGCATTCAATCGCAAGAAACTAGAAAATCTAAATCGTTCAGGGCTTTCACTAAAGGATGAAAAACGGGTAAGCAAACCACTACAGTATTTGGGTTTTGAGTTTGATGGCACCAATATCCGCATACGAACCAGTAGTCTCTCACGCTATTTCCGTAAGATGAAAGCAAGGCTTGATAAGACGGTTGCAATGTCATATAGTGCAAAGGCTAAGTCTGATAAAATATTTAAGAAACAAATTTTCGAACGATATTCCCATCTGGGGAAACGTAATTTCTTGTCTTATGCCTATATGGCATCAAATAAAGAGTTCACCAATGTCGCGGGCATGATCAAAGAAGGTATGAATTCTTCAGCTATACGTAAACAGATAAGTAGGCACTTTGCGATTTTGATGACGAGTCTAAAGGCAAAAAACCATAGACGCTATAGTTATAAATTACTCAAGGGCAAAGCAGATAATCTTATGAAAGTATGATTATATGAACTGATTTCTGAGTCAGTTAGGCCGAATCATATGAGATCATTAGCCCCAAGAGTCGAAAACTCGAACCTTTTACTTCAAGATTTGCGGGATTTGTGTCCTTTATTGGGTATTAATGGTTAAAACTGACCAGAAAAAAGTTCGAGTTTTCCGAGGTCTATATTTCTAAAGCGCATCTGTCGAAAGACCAAGCTTTCAAGTTGTGGCAAACCTTGGCACTTATCAATAACTATAACAAGGCAATCTATGCCCCTATCTTTGCGCCTGTTCCAATGCAAGAGGTTTTCTCCATATCAAAAAAACTTTGGCAGATGCTGTTTCAGGTAATGATCCTGACCATTGGTTTAGCCAAGCAAGCTATTTTGCCCAACCGGAAACGAAAAGGCAACCTGCTAAACGTTTTGTTTCTTCTCTACATTGGCGTCATAGAAAGTGTGCGAGACTTTGAGCACCGCAATTTCAAGATGGCTGACTTGCTTCAGAACAGACTGGTAAGAAAAGGCCTGATGCTGGTTACTTTCTTGCTCTATTTTCTCACCTCTTTTGAGCAACCGGCTTTTTCCAGAGCATTACACCATGAACCGGTCCAGGTTGAATGTTCGTACCAAAGCTCGTCTCGAAGGTTATCTTACCGGCGCTGCATCAAGGACCATTTTGTTCCGGTTCGGCTAAATGCGGTAAAGGACTTTTCTTTTCCCATCAACCGTTCTTTAAAGCTTGCCTTTGCTTCTTCCAAGCGTTATCTTCAAATCCGTCGCTTACTCATTTGATTGAATCGGTATTCACCAGCAAAACGTCATTGCAACCGCATTGTTCAATCAAATTTTACTCATGTATCATTTTGTCAACTTATCCGTGCAACCTGTCAAACCACGAAAGCATTTTTTTCAACTTAAATTTTCCGCTGTTTTCTTTTTCTCGTTACTCAGCCTTTTTTCCCACGCACAAAACACCTTAAGCGTGAGAGTGAAAAGTGAAGCCGGTAAGCAGCCTTTGCCCGGCGCATCCGTTACCGTTTCACCACTGAACAAAGGCACATCAACTGACAGCACAGGCCTTGCTGTTTTAACGGGTTTACCCGACGGCGCATTCCAGGTTGAAATTTCATTTGTTGGTTATTCCGCCGTGCAAAAGAGGCTAACGCTTCCTGTTACAAAAATCATCGAAGTAGAACTCGAAGAAGCTGAAGGAGAAGACAACCCCAACATCATTGTTACCGCTACCCGCACCGACCGTTCCATCCGTAACACACCGACAAGAGTGGAAGTAATTGCCGGTGGCGAAATTTCTGAAAACGTCAGCATGCGGCCGGGTGAAATAAAAATGCTACTGAACGAAACGACAGGACTGATTACACAGCAAACTTCAGCCGTGAGCAATACCGCCAACCTTCGCATACAGGAATTGGAGGGACGATACACGCAGGTACTGCGCGATGGTTTTCCGCTTTATTCGGGATTGTCCGAAGGATTAAGCCTCGTGCAAATTGCGCCCCTGGATTTAAAGCAAGTGGAAATCATCAAAGGCTCCTCGTCTACATTGTTCGGCGGTGGCGCCATTGCTGGTCTCATCAATCTGGTAAGCAAGACGCCAACGGAGAAAAGGGACTTGAGTTTTCTTGCCAATGCAACGTCAGCAGGCGGCTTTGACCTGAGCGGGTTTTACGGGCAGCGGTTTAAGAACATCGGCGTAACTGTCTTTGGTTCTCGCAACAGTGGAAAAGCTTATGATCCTTCAAGCACCGGTTTTACAGCCATTCCAAAATTTGAACGGTACACGATAACACCGCGGCTGTTTTATTATGGAAACAAAACAAACCTAAATGCCGGTGTGAACTTTATTACTGAGGAGCGGTTGGGTGGAAATATGGACTACATTAAAAACAATAACGCCGGTTATTTTGAGAAAAACAATTCAGTCCGGTTTACGACACAGGTTGGAATAACGCACCAAATAAATACTCACGTCTCGCTGAATTTTAAAAACAGTTACAACCATTTTGGCCGCTTAACGACCATTCCATCGTATCAATTCGATGGGTTGCAGCAGTCTTCATTTTCTGAACTAAGTATCAATGCCGGAGAAAACAATTTGCAGTGGGTTGGCGGTGTCAATCTTTACACGGATAAATTCAGTGAAGTACTCCATTCAAACCATCCGTTACGGAATTACAACTACAACACGGTTGGAAGTTTTGTGCAAAATACCTGGTCGCCTACCGACAAGTTTAGTTTGGAGAGTGGGTTAAGAGGAGATTATACGTCGCCGTATGGATTTGTGCTCTTGCCAAGAGTTTCTGCGCTGTTTCGTTTTTCCAACCGATTTACCTCACGCATTGGTGGCGGACTTGGTTACAAACTGCCAACCATTTTTACAGAAGAAAGCGAGGAAAGACAGTTTCAAAACATTCTTCCGATTGATCAAAATAGTGCGCAGTACGAAAAATCTATAGGGGCAAACGTAGACTTTACCTACTCCACTTCATTGGATGAACTAAAGTTGTCCATCAACCCACTGTTCTTTTATACACGCATCAATCATCCGCTGGTACTCTCGTCGCAGGGAATGCAAAAGGCATTTGTAAATGTGGACGGTTATACCGATTCAAAGGGAATGGATTTATCGTTTCGCCTGACATTGGACGACATTAAATTTTACACGGGTTACTCATATACCATTGCACAAAATCATTTTGGAGGGCAAACGGCTACCTATCCCCTGGCACCAAAACACAAGCTGCATTTTGACTTGGTTTACGAAGTAGACGGCAGCCTTCGCATTGCGCTGGAAACGTATTACACCAGCCAGCAACAACTTGCAGACGGCAGCACCGGAAGAAGCTATTGGCTCACGGGCGCACTGATCGAAAAAAGCTGGAAACATTTTTCCTTATTCATCAACGGTGAAGACTTGAACAACGTTAAGCAAACGGATTGGGGAGCCATCTACAGCGGACCGATAACCATTCCAAGATTCAAGGACCTTTATGCACCGCTTGAAGGAAGAATTATTAATGGCGGGGTAAAGATCAAACTTTGATAAAAATGCAGGTCATGCCTGCGTTTCTGTTATGCTGCGACGCTCGCCATCCTTCTGCATTCTTCCGCACACTTTCTACACATTTCTGCACATTCCTGGCAATGTTCTGTCTGATGCTTACCGCATTCAGCTCCGCACTGTTCGCAGATGTCTGCGCATAGTCTGCAAAGCTCCTGTGCTCTTTCGCTTCCCAGGCTCATTAGTTGTGCCGCTGCATAACAAATGGCTGCACATTCCATGTCAAGTTGAATGCACCTTGCCATCATTTTTACATCTTCTTCTTGTGTGCATGAACTTGCGCAATGGTTACAAATAGCGGCGCAACGTAAACAAGCCTCTACACAGGTTTTGTAGGTATGGAATCCGGTCATCGCTGATGTTTTTAGTTTTTAAAGTGAATTGTGCCACAAAAACTAAACCATCGGGTATTAAAGGGAGATTAGAAAAATTATTAGAAGAGAAGCACGGAAATAAGAAAAGCCCATTGAAGAGCTAAAATAAAAGACCCCAACTATAAGAAGTTCTCTGTCCTGTTCAATAAAATTATTCTCCATAAGAGTCATCAAACTTGGAGCTGATGGACACAACGGAAGCCGAGGAAAGATTTTCTGCTGGTCAACTAAAAGTGGCAACAAATAAATGCTGCCACTCTATCAATTTGCTGGATTATGACTTTGCTTTTGTGCTATCTGCCGTTGTATGTTGTTTTTCTAATGGCTGTCCGCATATTGGACATTTGCCTGTTTCGTTGCTTGCCACCTGCGGGTGCATAGAACAAGTATAAACGGCTGTAGCTTGTTTAGATCCTCTCCGGTCAACAACCAATTTCGAACTGCATTTTGCACAGATGCCTTCATGTGTGCTTACTACTTCCTGGTGCATTGGACAGGTATAGGTATTGGTGACCTCCTGCTTCATCTGTTCTTTTTTGGACAAGGTTAAATCCATACCGCATTTTAAACATTTGCCGGGCTTGTTACTAACCATATCGGGATGCATTGGACAGGCATATTGAACGGTAACTACAGTGGGTTCTGTATTGGTAGTATTTGCTTTATTCTTTTGAGCAAAAGCTGCAAAGGTTGCAAAAGTTGCAATCAATAAAATTATGATCGTTTTCATGTTATTAAGTTTTGCGTATTTCTCAGCGAACCTACTCTTTAGCACTTCCTTAATCAATGATGTAGCTCACTAAGGAATGATGATATTCGTCATCGTAGACCATTACTATTTCAATTTCAACAGTCTCGCATTGACGGCTACGATTACGGTACTTAAACTCATTAGCACTGCACCCATTGCCGGGCTAAGTACGAAGTAGGGATATAAAACACCAGCCGCTAATGGAATGGCAATAACGTTGTAGCCAACGGCCCAGGCAAGGTTTTGTATCATTTTCCGGTAGGTCTTTCTTCCGAAGTCAATCATTTGTACAACGTCTTTCGGGTCGCTGTTCACTAAAATAATGTCTGCTGTTTCTGCTGCTACATCTGTTCCACTGCCCACTGCAATGCCTACATCTGCCTGTGTCAATGCCGGTGCATCGTTTACGCCGTCACCTGTCATGGCAACGATTTCACCCTTTTGCTTAAACTCTTTTACTTTCTCTTGCTTTTGATGTGGCAATACATTGGCTAAATAACCGTCCATGCCCAATTTGTTGGCTACGGAAGCTGCAATCTTTTCGTTGTCACCTGTGAGCAAAAAAGATTTAATGTTCATTGCTTTTAACTGCTCAATGGCTTCTTTGGAGCTTTCTCTTATACTGTCTGCGAGTGTTATTATTCCAACCGGTTCACCATCTATCAAAACAAAATTTACGGTCTCTGTATTTTGGTCAATTGAGGATGGGATTTCGGGAAGCGGTTTGTTTTCCTTCATAAAATAATTAGGTCCTGCCGCAACAACTGTTTTGCCGGCCACTTTTCCTGATACACCAATGCCTTGCAGGTAAGTGAAGTCGGTAGATTGCCATAGCTCTAATTTTTTTTCCTTGAGTGCTTTTAGTACTCCCCTTGCTATGTAATGTTCCGAATGCTGTTGAACTGCTGCAACGTGTTGTAATAGGTCGTTTGCAGAATATTGGCTTGTAGTTGAAATAATGTGCTGCACTTCATGCGAACCTTTTGTAAGTGTTCCGGTCTTATCGAAAATGATTGTTGTTAACTTTCTTGCATTTTCAAAGGCTGTCCTGTTTCGGATTAGCAAACCGTGTGTAGCCGCTGCAGTTGTTGAAATGGCTACTACCAAAGGAATGGCAACACCTAAAGCATGAGGACAGGATGTTACCATTACGGTTACCATTCTCTCCAAAGCAAATGCAAGGTCATGATTGATGTACCAAAATACGAAGGTGGTTATGCCTACAACCAATGAAATCACAGTTAGCCATTTCGCCACTTTGTCGGCAAGGTTTTGTGTTCGGGATTTGGCATTTTGTGCCGATTGCACCAACGTAATTACTTTGTTCAGGTAACTATCTTTCCCAGCCCCGGTTACTTTTATCTTTAATGAACCGTCGCCATTCACCGCACCTGCAATCACTTTGGCATCTCTTTCTTTTTTAACCGGAACACTTTCACCTGTTAACATGCTTTCGTTGACAAATGAAGTTCCTTCTATTACAACCCCATCTGCCGGTATTTTCTCTCCTGGCTTAATGATAGTAACATCATCTCTTTTTAGTTGCTGAATATCTATGTCAACCACTTCACCGGCCCTCTCCATGTGAACATTGGAAGGCAGCAAGGCTACCAATGATTGTAACGCACCGGAAGCTGCCATTTGGGAACGCATTTCGAGCCAATGCCCTAATAGCATAATGTCGATGAGTGTGGCAAGCTCCCAAAAGAAATCCATTCCTTTTAAGCCATACACCACTGCGACACTGTAAACAAAAGCAACTGTAATGGCAACAGCAACTAAGGTCATCATGCCAATAGCATTGTCTCTTACCTCACTTACTAAACCTTTCAGAAAAGGCATTCCACCATAGACGTAAATAAAAGTGCTTAACAGCAAGAGAACATATTTATCTCCGGCAAACAGTATCTCAAAATGGAACCATTGCTGTATCATGTGGGATAGTAACAGCACCGGGATTGTTACAATGAGGCAAATCCAAAAGCGTTTCAGGAAATCACGTGTGCGGTGACCTGCGTGTTTATCGTGCATGGAGTGGTCAAGTACAGCCTCGTTGGCTGCTGCATGATGGTGGAGGTCTGTAGTTTGTTCATGAACATGATGCTCATGGTGATGTGCGTGTTCCATGCTATTATTTTTTCACAATGAGTAAGTAAATAATAATGGCTATCAATGCTATCAAACAAATCCATGCAGAAATCCAAAGAGCTTTTGCTATGCCCGTTGGCTTGGCTGTAACATTCTTCATCTGCATGATGTACATACCAAAAACATGAATGACCGCCCCGACAATAATAATCAGCAAAGAATAACTGCTTACTACGTTGCCCCATTTTGCACCAATACCAAAGCCTAAAATTCCTGCACCCAATGCTGATGCTGATTGTGCTAATTGCAGTGTTTTTTGGCCTGATTGCATGATATAAGGTTACAAAGTAACCGTTCAAAAACTGCTGATTGTGGTCATATAGTTTATTTCATTCTTCCTGGGTACAATCGTAAATAGACTTCGTATGCCATTGGATTTTTGCCATAGAGTGTATTCAGTCTTTCGTCGGCATGATAAAGCGTCCATTGTCCGCCACCGGCTAATCTTGAGCCGCCCAATTTGAGCAAATCATAGTTAAAACCCACTGTGAAAGCATTTACGGGGAATACTGCATCGTGACCGTAAACACTTTCATCCAAAGAAAGTTCTTCAATGCCTTTTTGCACCCATTCGTAACGGCTATGAAATGCTAACTTATTTTTTCTCCATTCCCCTCCTACCAATACCGCGTTTTCTCCGTCATGCTCTTTTACCTTATTCATGCCCCAAAGTGCCGTTGCATTGAAGGTGCTGTTTGCTGATAAGGATTTGCTGTAGATGGCCGAAGCTGTTGTTCTGTTCACGTCTTCTTCAGGATGCAAAAGTTCAGGGCTTCTGATAAATCCGTGTGATACCTGCAATGCCCAATTTTCGGTTGGGTTGTACGATAATCTGCCACTCCAGCTATCAAAGCGTGGCTTATCAAAATTATACCTGTTTTCATCGGGCTCTCTTCCCGTAAAAGATGAACCTTCTAATTTGAACTGACCGTACCGAACGCCAATTGTTGCGACGCCAAAGGTGACGTGTGTGGCATCTACCCAGTGGTGTGTAATGGGTGCATCGGGATTGTCCATCGCAGAAGGCCGGTGCATGAAGGCAACAGGACCTAAAGCCGGTTCTCCGGGATAACCGACATAAACAAATACATCTGCTTTTGGTGACAAGGCTTGTGAATAGCTTACAGATAATTCAGAAAATAAATCATGGGGATGCTGTCTGTCAACAATTGATTTTCCTTTATAGGCTTCACCGCTTTGAAACAAAAGTGGATAACCGTTGCTTCCTGTGAGTGCGTCGAGTGAGGACATGATGTTGTAGTGAAACAATCCATTCCTTCCTACCTGATGTTGTGCCATGAGCATGATAAAGTTCGGTGCATCTACCTTGCTATCACCTCGTGAACCTTTGGCCGTAAAGTCCTGATTGTTGTAGCGCAAGAACAAATTGTAGTGCAGCATGTACATCCACTTGGGTGTATGAAACATGTAGCCATACATGGGCGAGGCATCGGGAAGCCAGGCAGTGCCAGAACCGTTTCTGCCCATCGGAAGATTGAGAGAATAGGCATGGCTCATGCTCATGTGGTGGCTCATGGGTTCATTCATGTTCATTCCTTGCATGTCCATGTTATCCATCTTCATTGTGTCAGCTATTTGCATCTTTGGCTTTGTGGTGTCCCTTCCCGTATCCATTTGCATGTGGTCGTGGTTCATGGGCTTTGCTGTGTCCGTTGGCGGCATGTTCATCGGTTCTTTTTTATCCTGTTGAGAAGGTTGCCGGCTGGGTTGCTTTTGAGGCTGCGGCTTCGATTGTTTAACGGTGATGGTTTTTTTCACGAGTGTCATTCCGCATTTGGGACAACTGCCGGGTTTCTCCATCTGCACTGCGGGGTGCATCGGGCAGGTGTAAACAACTTTCTTTTCCTGTGCGGTGACCGCTAAGACAAGGAAGAGACTTGCCATAAGCAGTACTGTTCTCAAACTTCTTTTCATGATAATCATTTTCTTTTCTAAAACTTCCTTTCTATAGATGAGTATTATTCAATGATAGTACCGTTAGTAAACTCATTGCAATCATTAATCCATCTTCTATTATGGCAACGGTGCTCATCGGCAAGTTGAATACGGCACCCAAACAGGCACACCGTATCTTTCTTTTGCTCATTACAGATTGCATTACGCCGATAATACTTACGGACATAACGAAGAATGTGATTGCATTCGTCACTAACAGGTCGAACCTCGATAAGTATGCTATTCCTAAAGCAAGTTCTACAAAAGCATACACATAGCCCCAGCCTTGCCACCTTTTAGCAATAATGTCGTAGGTAGAATAGTTTTCGGCAAAGCCTTTAAGGTCTAACAGTTTGAAAAAAGAGAACACTAAAAAGAAACCGGCCATGAAGTTAGCCATCCATGTATGTACGTCAAACCTGCCCCTAACAGCTTCAATCAAGAGTGTAGCACCGGTAATGTAAGCACAAATGAGCAGAATAGGTTTGTAGGTAGCAAACCAAGAGGTTTTGTCTTCGATTGCTTCCGTATGGTGCATTCCACCGTCCGCCTCCGTGATCGTATAGTTACCCGCTTTCCTTAAGGCGTTTTGCAACTCCTGAACAGGAATGTGCTTTTGCATGGTAATGGTTGCCTGTGGCGAAGTAAGTTGTACGTCTGCCTCTGTTATATCTCCCAGCTTTAGTAACTCACTCTTAGCTTTTGCCACACAACCGTTACAAGTCATGCCGCTAATGTTGTAGGTATGTGTCATAATATTCGTCTTTATGAACACAAAGCTATTTTCGGCTTGATCGGTGACTGTTACACAATCATGGATAAGAGTTGTAAGATTTTGAGGGGCTGTTATTGGGAAATTAGAGCGGCTCTAATTTGTTTCTCGTTCTCCCACACACAAACAATTTCGCCGTTGTTCTTTGTTTTGATGATTGGCTGAATGCCCTTTCCGAGAACTAATTTTTGTCCTTCTGAATTTAGGACTACGACTTCGCCCTTTTCTGTCCAGGCATAAACGGGTTTACCGTTCGTTACCGTCACTGTACAGCCTCTGCCGGTTCCAATTTCTCTTTCGGGTTTTCCAGATGCTGCTGCAAATATTTTTCCTTCTCGCTGCCACACTGTTTGTACCACCCCTTGTCTGCTAACTGCTAAACCACCGCCGTCCATCGGACAACCATTTAGCTTCCAGCTACCGGTGCCAAGCTTTTGCGGCTTTGAGAATGTTTTGCCACCGTCTTTGGATTGAGCAAGATACAAGTCTCTGTTTCCGTTCAGCCAGTTGCGAAACATGACATAGACATTGTTGCCCTTTACAACAACAGATGGTTTGCAACACTCGCAAACAGTGCCGTCAGGTGAAGCATAAATGAGAACATTTTTTGACCAAGTTCGGCCACCGTCAGTTGACCTTGCGCCAACTATTTTATTTCGCCGGTTACCTCTAAGATCAAGCCATACGGCAAAAACACTGTTACCATCAGCAGCCAATCCGGTAAGCCCTTCTTTTGCAACAGTGTCCACATCATTCACTCTTCCGCCCTTTGTCCAGCGGTCATTTTCTTCTTTGTAAAAAGAATAAATGTTACCGCTTGAAGTGCAGGCCGTCACGATCAAACCTTTGGTCGTTTCCGCTATTTGCGGGCCTCTTGTCGCAAATGTGTACACATGCGGGATAACAGCAATCAACGCAGGTTTCAAAAAGTCAGAGGCTTTTTCATTTAGGCAGGAATATAGAATGCTGTCGCCATTACCATAGACCAACTGAACACCGCCACTTCTATCTATCGTAGTGTTTGGCAATTGGCCGATTGCAACAACAAGATCTTTATCAACTTTAAACTCTCTCCCGGAGCTAAAACAAAGTGCCAAAAAGGCAAAGAAGAAGATTGCAAGGTTTTTCATGGTTATATTTTATCCAAGGGTTTACGTTTGTTTTGACCAACTTTTTTAAAATGGCTTGCGGTCAGTCCGGTGACTTTTTTAAACTGGTTGGAAAGGTGTGCAACGCTGCTATAGCCTAATTTGTAGGCGATTTCCGAAAGGCTTAATTCATCATAGATAAGCAGTTCCTTTACTTTTTCAATCTTCTGGCTGATAATGTATTTTTCTATAGTGATGCCTTCTACTTCGGAAAACAGGCCGCTTAAGTAAGAATAATCTCTGTGCAGGGATTTGGAAAGAATTTCGGAAAAATTATGGTGCTCGTCATCCTCTGAATAATGTACTTTTTGGACGATGATGGTCTTTATCTTTTCAATCAACTGCTTTTTTGAATTGTCCAGCAGCTCAAAGCCTAATGCGCCCAAGTTCATTTCAAGCTTGTCGAGTTTTTCTTTTGGAATATCTGCGTGAGTATGCACTTCGCCCAAACTAACACTGCAGTTATCAATATTCAGCTTTTGCAACTCCTGTTGCACAGCCAGGATACAGCGATGGCAAACCATGTTCTTAATGTAGAGCTGCATGAGAAGCAAAGCTATACTTTGTGCAGTAAAGGCATAACCAACATTGATAGGAACGGAAATTGGAACTGTCTTGTCCTAGAATAGCTTTACACTAAGCGGTGTAAAAATGCAAGAAAAAAAGAAGCGGCGCAACGCGAAGTCGAAGTATTCGCCGGCCGTTGTTCGGGCTGTGCTTTACGATGTACACACGAGTTCACAAACGCTTGCGCAGATTGCAGCTAAAAACGGACTTCCAAAAGGCAGCGGTAGCATGATCTCCAAATGGGTAAAGAAGTATTCTTCCGACTTTTCTGCAATGGAAGATTTACAACCCACCATCAGCAACGCAAATTATTTGCCTCCGGCAGCAAAGAGTAAAGGCGAAAAGGAGCTGCAAAAGCAACTGGAAGAAGCAAGGTGCAAAATCATTTGCCTGGAAACGATGATTGATATCGCCGAAAGAGAACTCGGAGTCGACATTAGAAAAAAGTCTGGTACCAAACAGTAAGTTTTGTAAAAGCGCACTATGCTCTTGGTAGCCTGCAGGAGCTGTGCGAACTGTTTGGTAAAACACGGCAGGCATTTTACGAAGGCGGCTGGCGAAAAGAAAAACAGTCAATGGAGGCTGCGTTGGTGCTTAAGCAGGTGGCCTTGATTCGACGAGAGTTGCCGAAAGTTGGCACCCGCAAACTTCAGTACTTACTCAAAGACTTTTTTGTTCAGCATCACATCAAAATGGGCCGGGATGCGCTCTTTTCTCTTTTAATGGAAGAGGGCTTACTCGTCAAAAAACGAAAGCGAAAAGTAAGCACCACCAACTCCCGGCACCGCTTTCGAAAGTATCCGAACCTGGTGCGGGAACTGGAGCTGGTACGCTCAGAACAAGTTTGGGTGAGCGACATTACTTATATCGCCTTGCCGAAAAGTTTCTGTTATCTATCGCTGATTACGGATGCTTATTCCAAAAAGATCGTGGGTTATAATCTGGAAGACACACTGGAAACAGAAGGTTGTTTAAAAGCACTTGCGATGGCGCTGAGCACACGATCTAAAACATCAAAGCAAGGATTAATCCACCACTCTGACCGGGGCATCCAGTATTGCAGCACTGCGTATGTGCAGCTTCTTTTAGCGTCGCATGTCGCTATCTCGATGACGGAGAAAAGCGACCCCTATGAGAATGCAGTAGCCGAAAGGATCAACGGCATTTTAAAAGAGGAATTTAACTTGAGTAGAACCTTCCAAAATATCCACCAGGCAAATAGTGTCGTAGGGGAAAGCATCACACTTTACAACAGCAAACGACCACACAGTAGCATTGGCTATCTGACGCCAGACAAAGCACACACAGAAAACGTTGGCTTAACAAAACACTGGAAAACCTACCGGAAAAATGCAATCAATGGAAACAAAGAAGGGTAAGTATTTTAGCAGCGGCAAAAGTCCTCCGTGTAAAGTCCACGCAGGACTATCAACTTCGGATGTAAACTAAAATCAGGACTGATAGATTCTACTGTAAGAAAATGTCAGGACTATCTTTTAATCTGTAAGGTTTTTTCAGGACGATACAGACCCCTGTTTTCACAGGGGTTTCTTTTTAAAAATTCTCGAACCTTTCTTGTCCCAAATCTGCCCAAACCTTCCCAAATCGGACAGTGCCATAAGCGACCTTCATAGGTTTGCTTAAAATTCAACCTATGTCAAAACTTGTAGAGTTGCAGGACTGGCTGCAACAAAATGAAAAAGTCGAAAAACAAGAAGTGAAGCTGTTTCTCACCGAAAAAGAACTTCGGTCTTACCCCAAATACAAGTACGCCTCGGACGAAGAAGTACAAAATGCGATCCTCACCTTTCACAAGCTGGCTCTTGCCTGCTACCAAGCTTTTTGCAAGGAAGAAAAAGCTAGCGAAGCAAAAAATTATGACATCACATCCAAACAATAATCCTCATATCCTATGGCTAAAGTCATTCAATTACCCAAGCATACAACCGGTTCAAATGGCGAAATCGATATTTCCACACGATTTAAAACCATGCTTGAAAAAAGGCGAAAAGGGCAAATTGAGCCGCTTACTCCGGAAAAACTTCGTAAACGTCCAGGACTAGAGAAAATCACAGACGAAGATGCTTTAGCGGCAATAGAAACAATTAAAAAATTGGCGGCAGTATTCTTCGAAATCGCTTGCCACAAAGAAGCTATTTGCATTGATAATCAACAGGTTGTAAATTTGAACCAAGAAAACAAAGCCGCATGACAAACAATGATTTATTCGCACAGTGGGCAAAAAAATCCGATACACCTGTTTTCTCTACTTCACAAAAGAAAGCGGTCGTTTATACCCGTGTTTCTTCGAAGGAACAATTTGATAAGAACCTAAGCTTAGACTGGCAGAAAAAAGCAATCGAAGATTTTGCCGGTCGAAATGGGTTTGAAATCATGAACTATTATGGCGGTACGTATGAAAGTGCGAAGACTGATGGCCGCAAAGAATTTCAAAACATGCTTGATTTTATTAAGAAGCATAAAGGGAAGATCAGTCATATCCTCGTCTACCTATTGGATAGGTTCAGTCGAACAGGTGGCGGTGCTATCAAACTCGCTCAAGAGTTGAGGGAAAAATATGGCGTTACAATTATTGCGGTAACGCAACCTATAGACACGAGCAACCCAGGCGGTGTGTTTCAACAAAACATGCAGTTTCTGTTTTCGCAATACGATAATGAGTTAAGAAAGCAAAGGGCAGTTGCCGGTATTAAAGAGAATCTGGAACGTGGCATCTGGTGTAAAAAGCCACCGATAGGTTATGACGTTATTCGTACCAACGGAGAACGCAAGATTGTTGTGAATAAACAAGGAAAGCTAATTCGTAAAGCATTTGAGTGGAAGGCACAAGGAATGAAGAACGAGGAGATTATTGAAAAGCTAAGAGCAATGGGCCTCAAAATTTACAAGCAAGCATTGAGCAGGACTTTTAGCAACCCGTTTTACTGTGGCATCATCTCCAACAAAATGTTGAACGGAAAATTGGTTGAAAGCGTTCACGAGAAAGTTGTCTCCAAAGAACTGTTCCTGGAGGTGAATAATGTTCGTCAGGCGTCTCAAACAAAGTTCGGAACCTACCATAATAAGGAGATTGACACAGTACCCCTAAAAGTATTTATGTATTGCCCAAAGTGCGAAGCCGGATATACCGGTTACATTGTCAAAAAGAAAAACCTTTGGTATTATAAATGCCGAACAATTGGCTGCTGCGGTAACAAAAATGCCAAAAGGGTTAATGAGCAGTTCATGGCCTACCTCTCCCAATATGAGATGAAGGATGTCTTTCTGGATGATTTATTGGAAGAAATAATTGGATCCTATGACGGTCTGAATGAGGCAAATAAAAGTCAGGAAAAGGTCATCAAAGCTTCCTTGAACGAACTACAAAAGAAGATCGATACGGTGGAAGAAAAGTACTTTGTGACAGGGGAAATGGGGAAAGAAACCTATGAAAAGCTAATGGCTAAGTACGCGGTAGAAAAGCAAGAAATTACTGCTTCCCTTCAAACGACGGCAGTAAGCAGTTCGAACCTTGAAAACTACCTTCAAAACGTCGCCTCCTTTTCGTCCAAACTCGCCACTGCATGGAGTTTCAGCCCGGTTAAAGAAAAAGAAAAATTGCAAAATCTCATCTTTCCAAAGGGAGTTTCCTACTGCGTCGAAAATGAGGCATTTCGAACCACGAAAATAAATTCTGTATTTCAGCTAAACGCAGACCTGAACAGCGTTTCAGAGGATGACATAAAAAAACAAGGTGGCAAAAAAGCCACCTTGTCCTGTTTAGTCGGGAAGACAGGATTCGAACCTGCGACCCCCTGGTCCCAAACCAGGTGCGCTACCGGCCTGCGCTACTTCCCGAACCTCGCCATAAAGGCAAGGGCGCAAATGTAGGCGTTTCGTCCAAAACCAACAAACATGAAACAAAACATTTTCAAAATACAATACCGCCTTACAATGCAAACCAATCGCCAGCGCTTTATGAACAACAAGCAATTGTGTCGTGGCCTGATTATGGCAGCACATTTTTTCTTAACAGTGAAGTATGGCAACAATACAATTAACAGCAGAAGGCTTTAAAGAAAATATTTTTGATTACGACAAAGCAGAAGAATGGAAATACAAAGGAAACTTGCCGGCCGTTGTTGATTTTTATGCCGACTGGTGCGGCCCCTGCAAAGCCGTTGCACCGGTGCTGGAAGAACTTTCTAACGAATACCACGACAAGCTTTTGATTTATAAAATTGATACGGATAAGGAACAAGATTTGTCCATGCTTTTTGGCATTCAAAGCATCCCCACCATTTTGTTCATTCCAGTTGACGGGCAGCCGATGATGCAAAAAGGCGCCATTCCCAAATCGGCGTTCAAACAAGTGATTGAGGAGCGACTACTGAAAACGAAGAACGAACCCTCTCAATCCGCAACATAAATTTCGTGGATTAATCTCTCTCCGTTTGCGCCTCTTTAAACTGTTGTTCTTTTTCCAGTTCTTCCTCAGCCTGGTGAACGTCTTGCTTCACCAGCTGATTATTTTCAAACGGATTGTTTGCCGGTTCTGCCAATGGCTTACTGACCGTTTGGGTTTGCGTTTTTTCCGGTTGATTTTTTTCTGCATTCATTTTCTATGAATTTCTTTTATAGAAAGAATCCCGCCAGAGCGGGATTCTTTCGTAAGGAAAAGTTTTACTTCGTTTACTGTTGATTCGTTGTGGACGAACCGTTGGTTGTCTTCGTTTTTATTTTTGTTTTGTTCTCCGTGCTCTTGATTTTTGTTACTGTTCCGTCGCTGTTCTGAATTTTTGTTTTTGACTTTGATTTGCCGTTGCTCATGTTGTCATCACCAGTGGTTGTTTGCATGTCTGTGCTGGTGTTGACGCCTGCTGACGTGTTGTTTTTGTGATTGCCCGTGTAGTGTTTACCGTTGGGGTTAGAACTCGTATCGGCAGCGTTCATGTTCATGTTTTCATCACCCATGGCTGCGTTTGCACTACTGGAAGTCATGTTCGTCGTGTCAACACGCCAAACACTTGCTACCGAACTTCCGTCTTCGTTCAAATAATCGTTATGCACCTGTCCGCGGTCAATCAAACCAATTTGATAGGCACTTTTGCCCTCGGCTGTTTTTACCATACCAATGGAATAAAGGTGCGCACCGTATTTCTGCAAGGCTTTGTCAATAACGTCTTCAGGTACATAGGTTTCAATCACCGGCAGGGAAAGTGAATAACCGTTGCCACGCTGGTCGTAAAAATATTGTGTCATGCGGCCGTTGCGAACGTAATAGGTATTGAACCAATCGCCATACTGATTCCAGGTGTATTGATTTGTTGCCGCACCCGGAAAGTCTTTACCAAAATTTGTCTGCACGTTCCAGGGCAAGGCCGTTACGGCTGTTCCGTTATAGGCACTGTACGAGTTACTGGAATTCATGCTTCCGTTTGCATTCATGTCGGTGGTGTTGGCGTTGTTCATTGAACCGTTATTCATGCTCGTGCTGCCATTCACGTTGGTGTTCATGTTTCCACTGTTATTCCAGATGCCGTAGCTGTTCCATCCCCAGTAGGGCGATGTGCCCGGCGCCCACGATGTGCTAACGTTTGTTGTGTTAACCTGAGAATTCGTCGTTGTATTCATGGGATCGCTGGTCGAGTTCGTCGTCGTTGCTGGGTTGGTAGTCGTTGGAGATACCGTGGGATTTGTTGGCGTTGTTGTTGGCGATGTCGTCGGGCTTGTTGGCGTGGTCGGTGTAGTTGGTGTTGTCTGGGCAAACATCGCCATACTGCTGCCGGCCATTAACATCGCTAAGAATGTTTTTTTCATATTTTTCATTTTTTGTTAGCAATAAAATTTCAAGGTTTCCTTATACAAGGAGTATGCCCACAAACAAAAAAAGCCCGGCAATGGGGAAAAGAATTTTTCAAAATCCACTCTAAAATTTGTTCAGTTCGCTGTGCGGGTCTGTAAGTTTGCGGCGAACTCTTGAAGAAAGAGATTCAGCCGCTGTCAATCTGACAAAAAAGAAAAGCTTGGAACAGAGCTTGCTAATACGCAGCGTTGCACGAAACATTCATTTATAATTTTTAATCCTTAATTAAAATATGGTACAGGAAAAAGGCACAATCTCCATCCACACGGAGAACATCTTTCCCATCATCAAAAAATTTTTGTATTCTGATCATGAGATCTTTTTGCGAGAGTTGGTAAGCAATGCCGTGGATGCCACGCAAAAAATTAAACGCCTTTCCTCGCTCGGCCAGTACAACAAAGAGCTTGGCGATTTAACCGTTGACGTTTCGTTCGATGAAAAAGCAAAGACCATCACCGTGTCCGACAAAGGCATTGGAATGACGGCGGATGAAATCAAAAAATACATCAACCAGATTGCGTTCTCTGGCGCAACGGAATTCATGGAGAAGTTTAAAGAAGCCAAAGATGCCAACGAAATCATTGGCCGTTTTGGTCTTGGGTTTTATTCGGCATTTATGGTTGCCGATAAAGTGGAGATTCAAACTCTTTCTTACCAGGAAGGCGCCGAACCGGCACGCTGGGTTTGCGACGGCAGCACCGAATTTGAAATCACGGAAGGCAATAAAACAGAACGCGGCACCGACGTTATTCTTTATATAAACAGCGAGAACGAAGAGTTTTTAAACAAATGGAAGTTGCAGGAAATTCTGGATAAATACTGCAAGTTCCTTCCCGTGCCCATTAAGTTTGGAACAAAGACCGAACACGAAGAAGACGGCGTTGACGAGAAAGGCGAAAAGAAATGGAAGGATGTGGAAGTGGACAACATCATCAACACCACGAATCCGATCTGGACGAAGCAGCCTTCGGAATTAACCGACGAAGATTATTTGAAGTTCTACCGCGAACTCTACCCGATGAGCGAGGAACCTTTGTTCTGGATTCATTTGAACGTGGATTATCCCTTCCATCTTACCGGCGTGCTTTATTTTCCGAAAATCAAAAACGAGTTTGAGATTCAGAAAAACAAGATAAAGCTTTTCTCCCGCCAGGTTTTTATTACAGATGAAGTAAAAGATATCGTCCCCGAATTTTTAATGTTGCTACACGGCGTGATTGATTCGCCGGACATTCCGCTGAACGTTAGCCGCTCCTTTTTGCAAGCTGACAGCAACGTGAAAAAAATTGCGAGCTACATTACCCGCAAGGTTGCTGATAAACTAAACGAACTCTTCCGCAAAGACCGCAATGCTTACGAAGAAAAATGGAAAGACATTGGCCTCTTTGTGAAGTACGGCATGATCACCGAAGAAAAGTTTTATGAAAAGGCAAAAGACTTTGTGCTGTTGGTGAACACAAAGAGCGAACACTACACACTTGAAGAATACAATGCGAAAGTGAAAGACTTTCAAACCGGCAAGAACGGCACGACGGTTTATCTCTACACCACAGACGCAGAGAAGCAACACAGCTATGTGCAAGCCGCCAACAAAAAAGAGTACGATGTGTTGGTGATGGACGCGCCGCTCGACAACCACTTTATGCAGCAGCTTGAAATGAAGCTGGAAAAAATCTCATTTAAGCGTGTGGATGCGGATGTGATTGATAAGTTGATTGAAAAAGACGATGCGCAGAAGCATGACCTCACCGAAGACGAGTCGAAAAAACTGAAAGAGATTTTTGAAAGGGCAATCAACAATCCAACCATGAAAGTGGAAGTAGAAAGCCTGTCAAGCGAAAGCCTGCCGGTAACCATCACGATGGAAGAATGGATGCGCCGCATGAAGGACATGGCCCGCATGGGCGGTGGCGGCATGGGCTTTTACGGTTCGCTGCCCGACAGCTACAAAGTTGCGGTAAACGGCAATCACAAGCTCGTTACAAAAATGCTGCAAAGCGACGAAGCACACGCAACACAGTTGGCAAAACAGGTCTTTGATCTTGCCCTGCTTTCGCAAGGCATGTTGAAAGGTGCTGACCTGACTTCATTCATTGAGCGCAGCGTCAACGTAGTCACAGAATAAGATTGAAGTTTTTCTTCACCAAACCGCAATCACTGGAAATGGTTGCGGTTTTTTTGTGCCAGAAGTTCGGCTATCCATTAAGCGCCTGTTGCGTCGCACTCTTGTGCGTTCGAAACATTACTCAACTTTTTTTAACCCCAAACAACACAGAGACGCTGTGTCCTCTGTGTTGTTTTCCTTTGTGTTCTCCTTGATTATCTACTTGCTGAATAACGAACAAAGCGCACAAGGGTGCGACGCAACGAAAGTTTAATAGAATTATTAAAGCCGGCAACAAAAATCACCTACAAATATTTAAATACTTGTTGCCGGTATTTTTCCAGGGCTTCCAGCGTGTCCATTTCATCAAATTTGTTCAGCTTACCAGACCTTTCTTTTCGAGCAAGTATCACTTTGGCACCGTTCACAATTGCACTTTTTGCCCGGGTAAAAATGTTCTCCAGCGCATCCACATTGCTGATGGTTTGCAACTCTTCAATTTGCCCTACGTTGATGGTATAATCGTTCATAAAAATTGTGGCGCAATGTTACAATCAATCCCGGCTATCTTTCAAGAATCCCGCCAATCTGCGGTTAAATTTGAAGCCATGAACGCAACACCCTTGGCCGAACGCATGCGGCCGCAAACACTGAATGATTTGGTAGGACAGGAACACCTCACCGGCAAAGGCAGCATTCTTCGAAACGCAATTGAACGCGGCAAAATTCCTTCGATGATTTTGTGGGGACCGCCGGGTACGGGCAAAACCACCATCGCCAACATCATTGCCCACACGCTTAACGTTCCGTTCATTCAACTCAGCGCTATCAGCGCCGGTGTAAAGGAAGTACGCGACGCCATCGCCGCAGCAAAAAATGCAGAAGGGACCATTTTATTTATTGACGAAATACACCGCTTCAATAAAGGCCAGCAGGATGCTTTGCTGGGTGCCGTGGAGAAAGGCACCATCACGTTGATTGGCGCCACCACTGAAAACCCTTCGTTTGAAGTGAACAGCGCCTTGTTGAGTCGCTGCCAGGTGTACGTATTAAAGCCTTTGGAAGAAGCAGATTTGATAAAGCTTCTACAGCAAGCGATGGAAAAGGACGAAGAACTGAAAACAAAAAAAATTGACCTGAAAGAAACAGAAGCTTTGCTGACAATCTCGGGAGGCGATGCAAGAAAGCTTTTGAATTTGTTTGAATTGGTTGTTGATGCGATGAGCAATAAAAAACAAATCATTATCAGCGATGACGACGTGATGAAAATTGCGCAACAACGCATTGCGCTTTACGACAAAACCGGCGAGCAGCATTACGACATCATTTCAGCCTTCATCAAGTCCATGCGCGGTTCCGATCCGAACGGTGCGATTTATTGGTTGGCGCGAATGATTGAAGGCGGTGAAGACGTAAAGTTCATTGCGCGGCGCATGGTCATTTTTGCAAGCGAAGACATTAGTAATGCCAATCCAACCGCGATTGTTTTGGCCAATGCCTGCTTTGAAGCCGTGAACAAAATCGGCTACCCCGAAGCAAGAATCATCCTGGCACAATGTGCTACATATTTGTCTTCTTCGCACAAAAGCAACGCATCTTACATGGCCATTGAAGAAGCGCTGGGTACCGTGCGCAAGAACGGCGACCTGCCCGTGCCGCTGCACGTACGTAATGCGCCTACCGGCCTAATGAAACGCATGGGTTACGGGAAGAACTACAAGTATGCGCACAGTTATGAAGGCAATTTTACCGAGCAGGAATTTTTGCCGGATGAAATCAAAGGCACAACGTTTTACGATCCGGGAAAGAACCCGAGAGAAGAAGAACTGCGAAAGTTTTTGAGAAGCTTGTGGAAAGAGAAGTACGGGTACTAACAAGATTGTAAATTGAAAACCGCGAAGGTCCGCCACAAACAAAAATTATCTTAAACAGAACAAGTGAAAATAACTCTATGAAGCAAGTTCTCTTCCTTTCACTATCAACCTTGTTGTCTTTGCTTTCATCAGGGCAAGTTAAAACAAACACCAACCAAAGCAAGCCATTGGTGACTGGTGAAGTGGATGAAATTCAATCTTCCATTCTCTCTGAAAAAAGAACGCTGAATATTTATTTGCCGGACAGCTATAAAGCGAACGATACGGCAACCTATCCGGTTGTTTATCTTTTGGACGGCGGAACAGACGAGGATTTCTTACACATTGCAGGGCTTTACCAGTTCAACAGCTTTCCCTGGATAAACCGCGTTCCTCCCTCTATTATCATTGGCATTGTCAATACCGACAGAAAGCGGGACATGACGTATCCGACAAAGGACACAGCGGCTAAAAGAAGGTATCCAAGCTCGGGCCATTCCGACAAATTTATCAACTTCATTGAAAGAGAACTACAACCTTACGTTCGAAAGAAGTTTCGGATAAATTCTTCCGCAACCATCATTGGCGAATCACTTGGCGGACTCCTGGTTACAGAAATATTACTGAAGAAGCCGGCTCTCTTCAACAACTACATCATTGTCAGCCCAAGCCTTTGGTGGGACAATGGCTCCTTGTTGAACCAATCCGCTGATAAATTGCGGACATTGCTTTTACAAAAGACAACTGTTTACATCGGGGTGGGCAAGGAAGGCCTTACACCAGGAGACAAGCCTCGCGTTATGGAAGTAGATGCTAATTTATTGGCTGATAAAATCCGAAGTGTAAAAAATAAAAACCTTACGGTTTACTTCGACTACCTGCCGGAAGAAAATCATGCAACCATTATGCACCAAGCCGTTTTTAATGCCATACGTCTCATGCAACCCCAACCCGCACCCGGCACTGAAAATTGAAGAATGGTCCGCCTTGAGAGGCGCAACAAATAAAAACGAGCAGAATGGTCACATTGTGTCTTGCGGTCTAATCCTCAATAATTGAAAGAGACATGAGATTCTTTAAAGCCGATATATCTATCATTGACATTAACCCTTTCGTGCTTTTGCCGCAGACCGTTTTGCAAAGCATTGTGAAAGAAGTAAAACAAAAGTTTGACAGTCTTTCGTCTTCGCAGCAAAAAAGAAATTGCACGTTACATCAACAACCTGGAAACGGAAGAACCCGTTGACCGCAACGTAGCCAAAGCAATTGGCTTTTAGAGCAATCAGCGTTTTATTGGCCGCAATAAACCGCGATGTTTTTCATGCGCTGTTGCGTGGACCTGCCTCTTCTTTCTTATTGCGCCATCGTCCTCAATCACCAAACGGCTTTCCGGAAAATCTTCTTTTGTTAACTGCCGCATTTTGTCAATCACCGCGCCGCTTTCGTCCAATACCGGCCCGCCCTCTCCTACTTGCTTTGCGGCAATGATTTCACCGCGCAAAAACTTGCCGTCTTTGTCAACAAATACTTTGATGATGGGCGCAAGGCCGGCTTCGCCTTTTAAATTAAAGCGACCATAAGTGGCAAAGTTGCCAAGACTGTATGCAATAAAACGACCCTTGTACAAATCTACCGCTCTTGCTACATGCGGACCGTGACCAAATACCACGTCAGCACCTGCGTCAATTACCATGCGGGCAAAGCCGTAAACATCGCCCCTGTCTTCGCCTACAAATATTTCGTGCTCTCGCGGTACGTGTCGTTTTGTTCGCCCTTCGGCACCGCCGTGAAAAGAAACGATCACGATGTCGCAAAGACTGTCCAGATAAGAAACAATCTTTTGCGCCGCTTTGAGGTTGTTGATGCTTTGCGTTCCGTAGTTCGGCGCAAAACACACAAGGCCATATTTGATGCCGCCTTTCTCCAAAATAACAAATGGTTTTTTGATGGTTCCCGAAGAAGCTATGCCTGCGTCTTGCAAAATCTGCATCGTTCGTTCCCTTGCTTCCGGACCAAAATCACCGCTGTGATTGTTGGCAACGCTCATCAAATCGAAACCTGCTTTTTTTAAATATTGTGCGTAACGTTCCGGCGATTTAAACGCAAAGCACAGTGCCGAATCCCGGCATTGCTTCGGCGTGCCCGTGCTGTCAAACAGCGTTCCTTCGTGGTTGCCGAACGTAACATCCGCATTGCGCAAAATTTTTTCAACGGGTTTCAATAAATACTTGCCGTCATCAGGCGGCAAATACCCGCTTGGATACCAGGTACCCAACATTACGTCGCCCACACTGATAACGGTAATTGTATCTTTTTTTGTTTGCGAAAAAGAAAGCAACGCTACAGAAAGAAAGAAGCCGGAAAACAACGTTCTCATGGAAAGAATAAACAGGTCATCAATAAAAATAGAATAAAAGATTCAATGCAGCGGAGTGCTTATTTTAGTCGAAATTTTTCCTTCATGCAAAAGCTTTTGCTGTGCGCCTTGTGCTGTGGCCTTTTTCTTTCATCGAAGGCGCAAACCATCGTTCAACGCGATCCTGAAATTGAAGCCATGGTGAAAGAAGTTTCGCCGGACAGCCTGCGTTCTTATATTACCAAAATGGTTTCGTTTGGCACACGCAGCACGCTGAGTTCAACCAAGGATAAGGCCAGAGGAATCGGTGCTGCACGAACTTGGGTATTGAGCAAGTTTCAGGAATTCGCAAAAGCATCCAACGGACGCTTGACTGCGTTTGTTGATACCGTCACTTACAAGCCTGATGGCCGGCGCGTTGATCGTTCTATCAATTTGGGCAACGTCGTTGCAACTTTGAAAGGAGCGGATCCGGCCGACAACCGCATTTTTCTTATCAGCGGTCATTTAGACAACATGCGCACAAACGTAATGGACAGCGTGGGCGACGCACCCGGGGCTAACGACGACGGCAGCGGAAGTGCGGCGGTTATCGAATGCGCAAGAATCATGAGCAAGCATCGCTTTCCGGCCACGGTGATTTTTGTTACGGTGAGTGGTGAAGAACAGGGTTTACTCGGCGCAACCTACATGGCTAACAAAGCAAAAAGAGAAAATTGGAACATTGAAGCCGTGTTGAACAACGACATCATGGGCAGCAACAACAGCAGCGAAACGGCCATCATTGACAATACAAAAGTGCGGGTGTTCAGCGAAGCTTTTTCGGTGCAGGACACGGGACGCAGAGCCTTATTAATTCGTCAACTTGGTTTGGAAAACGACGGCAAAGCAAGACAGTTGGCTCGCTACGTAAAAGAAATTGGCGAACGTTATGTTGACAATCTGCAGGTGGTGATGATTTACCGCAACGACCGCTTTTTGCGTGGTGGTGATCATACACCCTACGTTGAAAACGGATACGCTGCTGTACGCATCACGGAGATGGACGAAAACTATTATCACCAGCATCAAAACGTGCGCATGGAGAACGGCATTCAATACGGCGACTTGCCGGAGTTCATGGACTTTGAATACCTGCGAAAGAATACGGCGATGAATCTTTCCAATCTTGCCAACCTTGCCAAATCAGCGGGCATGCCTGATTCGGTGAAAATTGAAACAAGGCGATTGACCAATTACAGTTCTCTGTCCTGGCTTGCACCGAAAACCGGGAAACCTAAAGGCTATTTTGTGTTGATGCGGGAAACAACAAGTGCCGTGTGGCAAAAGAAAATATTTACCACGCAAACCGAAATGATGCTTCCTTATTCAAAGGACAATTATTTTTTTGCGGTGCAATCGGTAAGTGATAGCGGCAACGAAAGTTTGCCCGTTGTTCCAAGTGTGGCAAGGTGATGACTATAAAGTTGATTTGTTGATTGGGTTAACGTGGAAACCAATCACGGGTCATTCGATCTTACCATAGGCTCAAGCAGCAAAACCACCCAACCAACCAGTCAACTAATAAACCAGTCAACTGGTCAACCAACCAACATGCAAATCCATTGGATACTTAAAAAATTTGAAGAACTAACGCCGCATCAACTTTACGCGGCGCTTCAACTTCGCAACGAAGTTTTTGTTGTTGAACAAAACTGCGTGTTTCAGGACGCGGATGATAAGGACCAGGCGTCTTATCACTTGCTCGGCTGTATCAACGACAAGTTGATTGCTTACACACGCCTCGTTCCGCCGGGAGTTATTTATGATGAACCTTCCATCGGCCGCGTCGTTACTTCGCCTTCCGTACGCGGCAGCGGTGCTGGAAAAATGTTGATGCAGGAATCGATCAACAAAGTGTATGATTTGTTTGGTGGGAAGCCGATAAAAATTGGTGCCCAGTTGTACTTGAAAAAATTTTATGAAGGCTTTGGCTTTTCGCAAATCAGCGAAGCTTACCTCGAAGACGGCATCCCGCACATCTACATGCGAAGAAATCCGGCGTAACTATACGAAGCAGAATTACCCGACTTTCAAAATTTCTCCGGAGAGGCTTGTTATTTAGCCAACCAGCCTATACATTCGTGTCCGAAATCTAATTCCTATAAGCAAACCATCTCCTATGAGAATATTTGTACAGAGGGTACGTACATTAGCACTCATTTGCGGTTTTTCCTTCACCGCTTTTTTCTCCAACGCACAGTCTATTTCCACACCGAACGGCAAATTTGAAATTGGCCTTGGTCTTGGCCCCATGTTTTTTTTGGGCGACCTCGGTGGAAACATCGGCCAGGGAACTTTATTTGTAAAAGACCTCAACTTCGCCACCACAAAATTCCAAAAGGGATTGTTCGTGAACTACTATCCGCAAGAGTGGATCGGCTTTCGCCTTGCGGGCAATTTAGGCAAGCTTGAAGGTGCTGACTCGCTTATCACCGATCACGGCGGCGACGAAACTTACCGTCTTAACCGCAACCTTCATTTCCGCACAAACATCAGCGAAGCTTATGCCGCGGTTGAATTTTATCCTACCGTTTTCTTTGAACAATACGAAGGATTGCAAGGCAAGATTCGTCCCTACGGTGTTTTAGGCATCGGCTTGTTTCACTTCAATCCGCAAACAAAATATTATTCGCCCAACGGCACGTCGCGTTGGGTTGATTTGCAACCCTTGCACATTGAAGGGCAGGGTATGGCCGAATATCCCGACCGTCCCAATTACAAGCTTACGCAAATGGAAATTCCCCTCGGCGGCGGTGTAAAATGGTACGTGAAAGAAAACATGTACCTGGGCTTTGAGGTGTTGCACCGCAAAACCTTCACCGACTACGTTGACGATTTGAGCAAAGATTACATTGACCCGAATCTTTACGACAAATACCTGACACCGGAAAATGCAGTCGTGGCCAAGCAAGTGCAGAACCGTCAGTTGAACCATGTGTTGGGCGCCAATCCAACACAGGTTGGTGAGCAACGCGGCAACCCCAAACGCAACGACAGCTATTTTTCGACCATTATTCGTTTTGGCTGGCGCTTGTTCGACAACAGCACGGCCGATCACATGGGCTGTCCCAAATGGTAAAACCGAAACCCAATGATAATCCTGTCCCTTGCAGTTTTACTAACGGCCGCGAAGCCATTGCCGCAACGCGATGCAATTGTGCCGGCACCCCTTTACCAAACAAAAAAAGCGGTAAAAGTTTATCAAACGCCACAACAGCCGGGCAGCCTCACGGTGCAATCGGCAATGGAAGACGTCCTATCGTTTTACCTCTTTGATTTGGACGGCAACCTGATTTATCAAAGCCGCCTCAAACAACACGAGCAACAAACCATCGAAGGGCTTCAACCCGGAACCTATACGTACCATGCCTTTGACGCCGACGAAAAATTAAAAGGCGGCAAGGTGGATTTAAAAAACTAAAACCAATAAGCGCAGAGGGCCACTTAATAAAATTCAATTCCTGGTTGAAAGCAACCCGTCTGACACAAGACACAATCCGTTCCCTATACTAAGTACCCTACAGAAATTTTATTAACGTCTTCTGCTCCCTTATTGGAATTCACACAAGCTCTTTTTCTTTCCATAACAGTTACCAAAACCCGCGTCTGCGGGTTTTTTGTTTTGCACGATATCGAAGGAGCAGCTTTTATGTACCCGGCTGCATTGCTGCTATTGAGCGCCTGTTGCGTCGCACGCTTGTACGCTCAGTAACGCTCTTCGGCAATCAAAACAGCCATCTTTCAAGGTAAAAGGCAACATCGCTTAAATTTCAAAAGGCGACGCGACAATTCGAAAAGGCGACATGGCGGGTGTTGAAAACCAGCGGGTTAAATTTTAGAAAAAGAGAAGTAGGTTCGTATATTTATTGTTGGTGGCAATTTTTAAAAAAAACCGTGTATACAGTTGGACAATATCAAATAGACATTTATCGCGACGAAACTTTTACCAAAGGTTCGGCTGACAATCTACACACATATCACATTGAACATTTCGACGAAAGCGAGTATATATTTCCGACGATGTTTGGTATTAAAGTTTTTAAGGACGACAAATTAGTGAAAAGTGCAATTATTGGTTCCATCGGTGGTGGAACAGGTATTCATAAGAACTCTGTTATTTATGAAGACACAAGAGTTTTAATTTGTTGCTCTGACAGCATATTTTGTTTATCCATTCCAGACTTGTCTTTGCTCTGGCGGACACAGGCTGACCAATCATGTTGCTTTGAGATTTTCAAATACCAAAACGATTATATTGTTCATGGTGAGCTTGAAATTTCAAAACTTGACAAACACGGAAACATTCTTTGGCAGCAAAGTGGTGCAGATATTTTTACTACTGCAAGCGGTGAACACGATTTTGAGCTCACCGAGGATTTTATTATTGCGACTGACTTTGAGAACAAACTTTACAAGTTTGGCTACGATGGTAAAAACTTTACTGACATGAAGCAGTTTTCATAGTGTTTGCTGACCAAAACTGCCACCAACAGTGTGTTTATAAAATTGTGGCGGGAGGTTAAGCATTCAACTATAAATCGATATTTTGCTTTTGTGGTTAATTGAAGCGGACGTTTTTCAAATACCACAACTTCATAAACACTTAATCGTTGGCTGAATAAACTTCCCGAACGTACAAGTGTGCGACGCAACAGACGATCAATAGCGTAATGCAGCTTGGTACATAATCAAAATTGCCTTCCTTTATCTTTGTTCAAAACCTCAAGCTATGTTGCAAAAATTGATTGCTTGCGCTTGCATTGTTGCATTCGCAACTACCGCACAAGCCCAGTTAAAAACACCGGCGCCATCGCCCACGCAAACCGTCAAACAGGACTTTGGCGTTTCATCCGTTGAACTTATTTACTCACGTCCGGGAATCAAAGGCCGCAAAATCTTCGGTGACCTTGTGCCTTACGGACAAGTGTGGCGCACCGGCGCAAACGCAGCCACGCGGCTAAAGTTCAACGACGACGTGATGATTGGCGGCCAGCCACTCAAAGCCGGCGAATATGCGCTGTACACCATCCCCGGCGAAAGCGAATGGAAAATCATCATCAACAAAGGCTCGGCAAACTGGGGCACCGATTACAAACAAGAGGACGACATTCTTCGCGTGAAAGTAAAGCCAATGAAGATGGAGGCACCGGTGGAAAGCTTTACCATGCAATTTGCCAATATTAAACCCACAAGCATGGAGCTGCACATCATGTGGGACAAAACCGCCGTAGCCGTTCCCATCACTACCGACGTTGATAAAAAAGTAATGGCGCAGATTGATCAATTGATGAACAAAGACAGCCGACCCTATTTTGGTGCGGCCATGTATTACATGGAAACAGGCAAGGATTTAAATCAGGCCCTCGCTTGGTTTGACAAAGCCATTGAGCAAACGCCAAACGCTTACTGGGTGTATCATCAAAAAGCAAATGCGCTGGCCAAACTTGGTAAAAAAGAAGAAGCCAAACAAACCGCTACCAAGTCAATGCAACTGGCAAAAGAGCAAAAGAACGAAGACTACGTAAAGCTGAACGAAAAGCTGCTCGCTTCGCTTAAATAACCAATCGCTGCAATTCTTTTTAAAGAGGACGAAGCAACGTCCTCTTTTTTTATGGCATTGTATCTATTGTTCTACACAAGCAGAAAGCCTCGCTTCTTTTGTATCAAGACGACGAGGCCAATTCTTCTACCGGTTAAACAAAAAAATATTTTTGCTTGCTAAATCCAATGGCACAACCTTTTTCGTAAATCAGCATGACCGGCACATTCGCATCATTCATCCCACCAAAGACTTTTTGAATTTCTCACCCTTAAATACGAAGTATGGAAATGACGAAACCTACAGCAAAGGAAGACACCACTCTTCTTGATGAACTGGCGCAAAAAGAATTTAACCGAAGAAAGTTTCTTCGCTTTTCAAGTCTCATTGGCGTCTCTGCTGTTGCCCTGAGCGGCGCCGGCCTTTCGGGTTGCTACCGCGATAACATGCTCACAGGCGGCGGGGATAATAACAGCGTTAACCTTGGCAGCGGCGACATTGGCGTACTCAATTATGCTTATGCATTGGAGCAATTGGAAGCTGCGTTTTACACGCAAGTGATTGCCACGCCGTTCTCCGGCATCAGCGCACTGGAAAGCGAATACCTTAAAGACATTCGTGACCATGAAATTGCACACCGCGAATTTTTTAAAGCCGCTTTGGGAAGTAACGCCATTCCGGGTTTGCAGGTTGATTTTTCATCCATCAACTTCAGTAGCCGCGACAGCGTGCTGGGAACGGCAAAGGCTTTTGAAGACCTTGGCGTAGCCGCTTACAACGGTGCAGGACGATTGTTAACGAGCACCGATTATTTAACGCTTGCAGGAAAAATTGTTTCGGTGGAAGCAAGACACGCCGCGTTGATTCGTGATTTAATCAGCAACGGAAGCTTTGCCGATCTTGCCTCGCTTTCGTCAATGGGTGCGAACAACGCAAACGGTTTGGATGCAGCCATGAATCCGCCGGATGTTTTAGCCATTGCATCTGCGTATGTAAAAACGCAAATTGACGCCAGCAATCTTCCAAAATAATAAACCCAGAAACCATGAACCTGAAAAATATACTGAACGAAATAGAAACCGTTGATCCCGAAGTTTACGAACGATTGGACACACGCCGCGACACGATGCGACGCTTTTCATTTATCGGAAAAGCCCTGGCGCTTGCAGCCGTTCCTTCGGCACTTGGCTCAATGTTTAAAAAAGCCTACGGCCAAACAGCCAGCGACGTAACAGACGTGTTGTTGTTTGCCTATCTCCTTGAAAACTTAGAAGCCGAGTTTTACAAAAAAGTGGTGAGCAGCTTTACCGCCATTGGCGTACTGGCGGGTGCACCGCAGGCAGCGTTAACGGTTATTCGCGACCACGAAGTGGCACACGTGGCTTTCCTGAAAACAGTCTTGAATTCGATGGGAACAACGCCGCCAACGTACAGCGCCTCTTCCTTTGATTTTAGCGGCGCGAAAGGCGCGGGCAACGGTCCGTTTGCAGCGGCGTTCAGCAATTACGGTGTGATGCTGGCCGTAGCGCAAACCTTTGAAGACACCGGCGTAAGAGCCTACAAAGGTCAGGCGCCACGTCTCATTAACAACAAAACCGTATTGACAGCAGCCCTGCAAATTCATTCGGTAGAGGCAAGACATGCATCACACATTCGGCAAATGCGGCGCAATCTTACATCGGGAAATTTGGTGCCCTCTGGTGTGACCTTGCAACCCTGGATTACGCTGGCGCAAAGCGGCATCGACACGGGTAACGCATCGGCCAATGCCGCCATTCAAATGAGTTATGCGGGCGAAGATGCAACGACGCAGGCAAACGTAAACATCGTCAATATTGGTGGGCAAACCATTGCGGCAAGCGAAGCCTCAGAAGCTTTTGACGAGCCGTTGACGAAGGCACAGATAACGGCGATTGTAAATCCGTTTATCGTTTAAAACAAATAGCAGATCAAACAGCGTAACAAGTCCGTAGCATACAAAAACAATTCGTACAACAAAGAAGGTGATGCAAAAGCATCACTTTTCTTTTTTGGGTGCTTGAGAAAATGTTTGAAGAAGAACGGCAACTAGCATTACACCGATCGCACCGATTGCGTTCAGCCATAAAAAACTAATGGTAGGGAGCCAGCTTAAGGCAGGAATATTTTGTTTGAAGAAAAGCAACACAACAAATGTTTCAATGAAAAGCGCCGCTACAAAAACAGCCGTACCGCTAACTCTTTTTAGATAAAAGGCAACGAGAAAAATACCGAGAATGACGCCGTAAAAAAGAGAACCTAAAACGTTCACCGTTTCGATAAGGCTTTGACCCAGGTTGTGTGCAAACTCGGCCACCAGCACGCTAAAAACTCCCCAGGCAAGCGTGTACCATTTGGCCGTGCGGTAAGCCGTTTCGCCGCGGCCGTTCCGTTTAAAGCGTTCGTGAAAATCAACCACTGTACTTGCCGCCAATGAATTCAACGCCGCCGCAATGGAACTCCACGACGCTAAAAAAATAATGGAAAGAAGCAAGCCCCTTAATCCGGCCGGAAGCACGTTTTTAATGAACGTAAGAAAGACGTAATCGGCGCCGTTGTCTTTTTTATTTACAGATGTTTTTGCAAGATTGGCAAAGGCCGTGCGACAACTGTCCTGGCTGTGGCTCAATTGCCGAAGATTCTCTTCGAGTTTTGCTTTGGTTTCGTTGTTTTGTTCGTGTCTTGCCGCGACGTATGCCGCATTGATCTTTTGTTTTTCCTGCGAAAGAACTTCGAATCGCCGCTGAAGATTTTGAAGGGAATCTTTAGAAGATGATGACTGCACTTCTTTCAGCAAACCTTCGTTGAATGTTATGGGCGAGGAGTTAAATTGATAATAGGCAAACAACAAAACACCGAGCAGCAAAATGCCGAACTGCATCGGAATTTTTACCAGACCGTTCATGAGCAAACCAAGTTTGCTTTCACGGTTATTTTGTGCGGTGAGATAACGGCCAACCTGTGAATGATCTGTACCGAAATAAGAAAGCGATAGAAAGAAACCGCCAATCAATCCGCTGAACAAGTTGTATTTGTCGTTCCAGTCAAAGCTTCCTTTTTCAAAGCCCGTGGTGATGATGTTGGTGCGACCCGCCTTGCCGCTGATGTTCAACGCATCACCAACGGTTACGCTTTGGGGTAAAGAGTGAATAACAACATAAGCGGCGGCGGCCATCGCCGAAAAAATGAGCAGGAGTTGAATTTTTTGCGTGTGCGCCACAGCCTTTGCGCCGCCGCTTACCGTGTAGATGATTAGCGCACCGCCGCTCAAAAGGTTGACCCAAAAAACATCCCAGCCAAAGAGCGAAGAAACGATAATGGAAGGCATGTAAATGCTGATGCCCGTCGACAATCCGCGTTGCAGCAAAAACAAAAACGACGTCAGCGTTCTTGTTTTATTATCGAAGCGCTTTTCCAAAAATTCATAAGCCGTGTAAACCTTCAAACGGTTAAACAAGGGAACGAAGGTGATGCAGATGACCACCATTGCAAGCGGTAATCCAAAGTAATATTGAAGAAAACGCATGCCGTCGGAAAAGGCTTGTCCCGGCCCCGACATAAAAGTGATGGCACTGGCCTGTGTGCCCATGATGCTGAGCAGCACGACGTACCAGGGCAGGTTGCGGTTGGAAAGAAAATAGCCTTCGAGGTTGCGGCTTGTGCGGCTTTTGTACAAGCCGTAGAGCACAATGCCCACGAGCACCACAACGATCACCAACCAATCGAATGCGTTCATGCAAATTTTTTGGTGAAGAAGTAAAAGAAAAGGATCAGCGCGACCAAAAACAAAATCACCAGCACGTACCAGCGTGTCCAGGTTTTAAAAAGCGGCGGTTTGTCGGGGTTTGTTTCCATGAAAGAAAATTAAAGCTTGCTCTTTTTATTGCAAGCGGGTTTCATGCAAAGTCGCCAGGAAGCCAAGGCGCAAAGGTTAATCGTCTTCCAGGCCATTAACAATTCTTCTGATGCCGTTTTTAATTAGCGGTACATTGAAGTTGATAAGCAAGCCCAATTTGTAACCCGTTAGATTAAGATAAGTTCTTACCTGCTTGAACTCCAGGGCGCCGCATATTTCGATTGACTTTAGCTCTATCAAGACCTTGTTCTCTACCAGCAAGTCTGCACGAAAGGCCGTTGGTATATAAAGTTCATCATGAATGAGCGCAATAGCAAACTGCCTTCGCACGTTAGTGAAAACTTTTTTTAATTCGTATTCCATTAATTCTTCGTAAACTGATTCAAAGAGCCCGGGCCCAAAAAGATTGTGAATCTTGAACGCGACGTCAACAATAACTTTTGCTATTTCATTTTCCGTCATAAGCAGGCATTTTAGTAGTGACAAAATGAATTGCGCTTTTGCCTTAACTTTTGCTTTGCGCTTTTGCTTCCTGGCAACTTTGCATGAAACCCTCGTCACACAAAAGAAGATTGCACAACACCTGTAATTCCTGCGTGAAATATCACCGCCTTCTCAACAAACCCGAGCCCAATAAGCCAAGCAGCAGTCCTATCACCAACCCCAGCGTGACCTTCTTCAAAAAAATTCCGATAACGTAGCCCAGTACAATCACAAATGCAAACGCAATAAAACCGCGGTTGCTGTCCGGTTTTTTTTCCGCCATTACATGCCTTTTATTTTGTTTAACGCAATAATATTTGCCAGCAAACGATAAGCACCGGGCACACCGGCGGGAAGTTCCCGAAAGAACACCAAACCCGTGTACGTGAAAAATCCTTTACCGTATTTGGTGACAATCAAACTGCCGTCGTTTGGCGCTTCGCCCGGATCGTTCATGCGCAGGATGGCCTCGTAATTACCGTCCCAGTTGTCCGCATGATAAATGCTTCGTTCCTGTATCCAGCCGGCGAAATCATCCTGCGTAATCTTGTTTGGAAAATTCAACACCGGATGTCCGGGTTTTAAAAACGTTACCGCGGCATTTTCATCGGTAATGCGCCTGTTAGAAACAGTGAAATTATAGGGTCCAATCTTTGGTGAACGAATGTTGTTGTTTTGCGAATACTGCACAATGTAGTTGCCGCCGTCCTGTACGTACTTCATTAATCTGGTGTAGTACTTGCCCATAAAGTCGTTTGCGTTAAAGGCCCGCACGCCGGCAATGATGGCATCGAATTGCCTGAGATTGTTTCGCTCCAGTTCTTTTTCACCAAGCAGCGTTACATCGTAGCCCATTTGTTCAAGCGCTTCGGGCACTTTGTCGCCGGCACCAACGATGTAGCCAATCTTTTTCCCCTCCGTTTTTACATCCAGCACCACGTATTTGTTCACCGCGTCGGTGAAGTAATTGATGTATGGAATGTGTTCGTACCGAATGGTGTGCAACGTCTTTGCCGTTATTGCCTGCGGCTTTTCAAAATAAGAAATCGTAGAAAGAAACGATGTTGACTGCTTGCCCGTTCTTGTGTAAAAATCTGCGGCGCCGTTATAGGTTTTGCGTTCGCCTTTTGGCAAGTTTCGTTCGCGCAGCACAATGCCGTTGTTATCGTAAATCACGACGCTGTCCAAATTCTTTTGCGCTGTATACGTAAATTCTTGTTCGGCTGCTTGCTTGGGCTTGAGGACGTTCACCGATCCCGATGTTTCAAGTGTAAAAGGCGGAAGAATTATCAGCGGCTCGTAGAGTTCTCCCCGCACCTGGTCGTTGAATTTATACCGGACCGGAAGCGCTGAAAACGTAACCGGCACGTCGTCAAAAAACAGCGTTACATCCACGGTGGCCGCGGGCTGCACATCGGGTTGTCCAATCAATTGCTGCGAAGCCACATTGTAATAACCGGCACTCATCTTCTCCTGCAACCAATACGGTTGCGTGATGGGCGCATCGTTCGCGATTTTTATTTTTTGCGCAAAAACAAAATTCCGGTTTTTGGCAAGCACCGTGTCAAAGGCTTTTGTTATTTCACCGGGCTTTGTGCCGCCGCTTATTTTTTGCAGGCGCATTGGCTGGCCAAGACGGTTGTTGAGCGCAACGCTGATTTGCAGCGAATCGCCTTGCGCCGCCGAAGGAACATTGGAGAAAGCTTCTATCCACAAGCCGCTTGCGGCAACAATCAAATCTTTTATTTCTTTTTGCTTTTGCAGGCCCCAAACACTGTTGGCAAAGGACGAAGCCTGCAGAAGTTTATAAAGCTTCAGCAACTGCGGAACTGCCTTCTGCGGTGCAGAAAAATCGAAGCCTGCGGTTAAGTCATTAACGGCCGATTGAATTGCCTGAAGTTCGGTGCCGCTTGCTACTTTCGACCAATCTGTTTTCACCCCTTCGTGTAAATCATTCGCCGGCGCATCACCGTCAAGCGTCCTGAAAAATTCAATCGCTTCCCCCCTGCTCCGCGCCACGCCAAAGCCCTGGCTTTTGTGCTGGCTGCGGCTTTCGGCGGCAATCTCGCCGTAGCTTTTTCCAAGCACAGGATTAAACCCGCCCACGTCAATTTTAAATTGATCAGGACTTGTAGTATTTGCGCTTCCGAAGTTGAACGTATTCCAAAGCAGACGCTTGGCCTGCCATGGTTTTACCCATTGCAATTGCTCGGGAAAACGTTTGGGATCAGCAGCCGCACGAAAGGCTTCAACGGCAATAATAGCCGAAGCGGTATGTTGGCCATGACCGCCTTCGCCGGTTGTTGGAAACCGCGTGATGATAACGTCCGGTTCAAATTTGCGAATCACCCAAACGGCATCGCTTAAAATTTTTTCGCGGTCCCATTTCGTAAAGGTTTCCTCCGGCGATTTGCTGTAGCCAAAATCATAAGCCCGCGAAAAGAATTGTTCGGCACCATCAATGCGGCGGGCGGCCAGCAATTCCTGTGTGCGAATCAAACCCAGTTCAATGCCCTGCTCGTCGCCAATGAGGTTTTGTCCGCCGTCGCCGCGGGTTAACGAAAGATAGCCGGTGCGGTACAATTTGTCCTTTGAAAAATACGTGAGCAGCCTTGTGTTTTCGTCGTCGGGATGCGCGGCGAAGTACAACACGCTGCCCAGTACGTTGAGCTTTTTGATGCCCAAATAAATATCACCGGACGTAGGGAAAGAAGGCGTTTGCGCTTGCCCAAAAAAAGAAATGATGAAAGCAAATGGGGCTAAAAAAATCTTTTTCATCGGCACAAAAATGAAAAGCTATACGTGAAGAATTTTCTAATGTTTATCAACGTTGTCAATTAACTATAAGCGGCGATTGAATGAATGCAATCAAACGAAGCATTGGTTTTTGTTCAACAAAACGAAGGCCTTCTGCAAGAACAAAGTTTATAACCTTAATAGCAAGTATTGTCAACGAACCAACCTTATTCCGCAGGTTCGAATAAGGGAATAAGGTTGGTTCCGTTTTAAATCCTGTTTGCTACCAAGGTAATAAGGTTTTATTCTGACGTTTTTAATCCGGCATTCATCTACAATCATCCAACACACCGGCGTAAGCCAATCAGCTAATCAACGAATCAACTACTGTCCCACCAAAAAAACCGCGTTGGCAAACAACAACTTTCCGTTCTCCCAAAAACTCCGAAACAACACATCATCTGCAAAGTAGGTTACCGTGCCGCGACCCACATTCTGCACACCAAATTGAAGACTGTTGTGCAAACGTTCCGAAAGACTTGAACCCACAAAACCCGACACGGCTTTGTCTTTTTTTATCACACCCACGTTCCAGCCGTCGTCTTTCAAAAATTCGTATTGACTGTTGTCCATCTTCAACGTGTAATAAGAAGATGGATAACCAAAGGCCAACGGATGTGTGTTGTCCAATTGCACTTTGTAAATAGAGCCCGGCGTGAAATCTTTCAGCGATTCGCGTTCGCGATCATCATAACGCCGTAAGGTAGCAAGTGGGTCTTTGTCTTTGGTGTTTGTGTCCTCTCCCTTTTTTGCTTTGATGGCCCAATCAAGTTTTGATAAATTACTCAGCGCACCTTCCAGTGCAATCAGGTGTCCGCCGCCGTTAATCCAGGCCTTTAACGCATCGGCAGAAGTCTTGTCGCTCAAAAAACGATAATTGCCGTCGGGCATGATGATGACATCGTAATCGTTCCAGTTCATGCGGCCAACGTCAGTTGTGTTAAACAGCGTCAGCGGATAATTCAACTGCTGTTCAAAGTAATGCCATACTTCGCCTGCGGCAAGAGAACTGACACCCTCGCCGGTGATCATGGCTATCTTTCTTCGCTTAATCGGCACCACGCTCGATGAACCAAAGTCCAATCCTTTTTCAACAAAGCCCGAAGTCACCGTTGCCAGTCGTACACCGGCATCGTTTGCCAGGCTGCGGGTAAGCGAAAACAGATTTTGCGTTGCGTTATTTCCGGTTCGCATGACAATAACGGAACCGCGGTTGAACGTTTGTCCACCCGACGCAAACGGTGTGGTGATGAAACGCAGCTTCACACCTTTTTGCAAAAGTCGGCCGGTAAGTTTTGCTGCGTTCAAACCCGTCCACGGAATCACGTAAGCATAAGGATCACCGTTTTCTATATTGACCGCTTTGTTGATGCGGTATTCTTCTAAACCCGTTACCGGCATCTCTGTGGCATAAGCTTGCAAACCATAAGCATAAGGCAAAGACCAGGCGGTGATGTCGTAGGTGGCAGAATCAGACAACTTGGTTGATTGTTCGAACAACACTTTTACAAGGGCACCTTTGGGTTGACCAGAAGGAACAATTAAATCAGCCGGAGAAAGTATGAAGGCTTCGTCTTTCAATGAAGTGTAACTCAAGCCGCGCAAGTTATTTCCCCGGCCGGAGAAATAGTGAATGTTGTTTTTCTTCAGCAGGTCAACAAGCGCCATCATACGAGCCGTATCCCCGGCATTCATCTTCACCACATAGGCCTTTACATCTCCCACGCCATTGTTCACCTCACGGTAATATTTTTCAAACTCAGCGATTAGCCTCGGTGCATTTTTCGACGCGACTTCGATTGTGCTCAAGCCCGTAGTGTAATGATGCATCGCACGGTCAACAAGGGTCAGCGTGTCGCCGTTTTCGGTAACCACGCCAAGACCCGCGCCAATGCCGCCCTGCTCATACGTCATGCCGATAGAACCGTTGTAAATAGGATAAGTATCGCCATACGAAGGATACAACAAATCAAATTGCTCTTTCGTAAAATAAAGCCAGCCTTTCTCGTCAAAATATTTTGCGTGGTTGCGGCCGATGATGGCTTGAAATTCGCGTTGAAACGGTGTGATGACTTCGTGAAACGGTTCTGCAGCCGGCGCAAAATAATAAGGATTGTTGTAGCCTTGTTCGTGAAAGTCCACGTGCACTTGCGGCAACCACTGATTGTACAGAGCGAGGCGTTGCTGCGTTTCAATTTGCGTTTGCCAGGCCCAGTCGCGGTTCAGGTCAAAGTTGTAATGATTGCTTCGCCCGCCGGGCCAGGGTTCGCGGTGTTCGCGGCTTTCGGGTGACGGATTATAAGTCTTCCCAACAACCGAATTGTACCAGTTCACATAACGGTCGCGGCCATCGGGGTTCAGGCACGGATCCATAATGACCACCGTGTTTTGCAGCCAGGTTTTCGTTTGCGTGTTCGACGGATCAACCAGTGCATAAAGCGTAAGCATAGAGGCTTCGGAAGAAGCGGCTTCGTTGCCGTGCACGTTGTAGCTTAACCAAACAACGGCAACATTTTCTCCCGAATTATTTTTTGCGCCGCCGGTTGTTCGTTCAATATTTTTTGAGCGGATGCTTTCAAGATTGCTGATGTTTTGCGCCGATGAAACATATACTACGAGCAGCGGACGGCCTTCGTTGGTAATTCCGTATTGTTGCAGCTTCACCGTTGAAGACGATGCGGCAGTAACGGCTTTAAAATATTCCACAATACGGTAATGCGGCGTGTAATGCGTTCCTATTTTGTAACCTAAAAACTGTTCTGGCGAAGGAATTTGTGTTGTTGCAAAAAGTGAGGTCGTTAACAACAACACAAGAGCGCAGCATTGCTTCATGCAAAAAGATTATCGGCAATATTAATGCGGAAACGGCAATCCTTTGCAAAACAAAACCCCGCCGAAGCGGGGTTGTTCGCCGTCAGATGGTTTAGGTTTATCGGAGCGGCAAGAAAGCGATTAAACAACCAAGGTAGAAAGATGTTCGTTCATCCGCAAAGACAGGTGCGCAGATTTCGACGACCTGTCGCATTTGTATCGGTAAAAAAAATCCTTCGCCTGAGGCGAAGGATTTTTTATTGGTTATGGCTTATGCTTAGAAGCTATACCGTACACCAATTTGTGCGTTCCAACGCGATGTAAAATTATTTACGTTGTACGCTTTGTACTCTTCTCCAATTTTCGTGAAATTATTGATGTTGAACTGGAAAGCAGGAGCGGTTGCTGTTGGTGTAAACGCAACGCCGTCCTTCTTCTGCGCTCCACTAACTACCGGAGTAAATAATGTGGTTGTAATCGGGAAGAAACCGTCAGGGAACGAACCCGTACCATAAGAACGGCCCCAATCCTGATTCAATAAAGCGCCAATGTTCACAACGTCAAAAAACACTTGCAATTTGTGCGTTTTAAACAAGAAGTCTTGCGCTATGCGAACATCAAAATGGTTCTCAAAAGGCATTCTATCTCCATTGCGCTCTGCATTTTGACCTGCGTGTTTTTGAAGATAAGGGTTACTGGCTGCGAATGCCTGGTAGTCAGCCCATTGCTGCGAAGCTGTTTTCCCGTTGTTAATGTCTGCGAAATTAGCTTCAGCCAGTGTTTTGGGGATATACACCAATGATGTTGTGGAGTTGTCCTCACCAGTAATATCCTTGCTTGCGGCTGTACTGTATAAGTATGACAACCGCTGTCCGGATTGTCCTGTATAAAACACGGTAAACGTCGTGGCAAAGTGTTTCAGGTATTTGAATTCTTTACTGAAAAAACCAGTGATGCGTGAACCAACATCAAAATTGGAAATGCTCAATTCAGGTTTGTTAAGCCCGTTTACTGTTTGAACTCCTCTCCAGTTTGAAAGAGCTACCGATGATGGAATGTCGTTCAATGATGTGGCAATACCGAAATTATAAGCAATGGATGCAGCCCATCCTTTACTAAAAGGTTTTTGCAGTTGTGCCGTAAAGTTGGCCGAATAACCTTCGCTTGTGTTACTCAACTTAATTACTTGTGCATAGTTCGTGTTTAAGTTTTGCTTTGTCCAATAAGGACGGGTGGTAGGGCCCAAAGCCACTGTGCTCTCACCGTTGTCGCTTATGTTCAAATTGCTGTAAAAGGCATTGTTTACGTTTTTGGTATAAACCACTTCAACCGTTGATACCAATCCTGATTTTCCCAATTTATTGTCTGCCGCCAGATTTGCCCGAAATACCTGCGGAAATTTGAAGTTTTTGTCAATTACGTTAATAGCCGTAGGGGCAGCGTTCCCGCTTGCCGGTACGTAAGCACCCAGTTGAGGATCATTTTTATCGAATACAAACTTTATCGCTCCCGATGCCACCAAACTGGCTAAGGTTGGAGTTGAATTCGCGTTGAACGTTAGGTTCTTTGTTGCTATGCCTGTATTGCTAAATTGGTTTGATATCCAAACAAAAGGTATTCTTCCCGTGAACAAACCAAAACCACCACGCACTTGAAGCCCTTGCTCTGGTACGAGGTAGTTAAACCCAACACGCGGCGAATACATCAAGCGTTGCTTGGGCATTTGATTGGTTTTTACATCAAACGCAGCGAAATCGTTATTAAAGGCTGTATTCTCCGCAGGCTTGCTGCTGATATACGGAAGATCAACACGAAGGCCATACGTCAACTTGAAATTTTTTGATGGCGACCAAACATCTTGGGCATACGCTGAAAGCTGTGCAGAATTTAAAATAGCGGGAGCCTTGTCGCCTCTGCCAGCCGTAGAATAACCAATTTGATAGGTGGTTAACCCGGTATTGTTGAAAAAATTTGAAAGGTTATTGCGGGAGTTGTTACCGGCACTGTATGTATATGCACCATAGAAACCCTGCAGAAACACATTCGTACTTTTAAAGAACTCATCATTTGTACCAAAGGTCAACGTATGCTTTCCTTTATATAAAGTGAAGTTGTCTGTGATGGTAAAAACGTCCTGGTCAAGGCTGTTTGCTGCGCTTGAAAAATCGGAGCCCAGATTATAAGAAATGTTGGCGTTTTGGGCCAAATCAAAATTTGAGATAAAAATGTTTGGCACGGCGTTACTGATTCTCTGGTCTCTGATTCGGTTGTACGTAAGCCGGAGAACGTTTGACATAGACGAAGAAAAAGCACTGTTCAATTCCAGAACGCTTGAGTTACTCTTATCCGTAAACTTATAACCTGTGTTTTCAAACAGCGCAGTGGTAGCAGAGCGGCTTCTTACATCATTGCTACCGTTCACGTAATTATGACGGAATGTTAATCTGTGTACATTGCTGATATTCCAGTCAATGCGTCCGAAGAGAGAGGTAGACTGGTTTTCATTGCTAATAGCGCCGTATGATCCCAGGTCGTACCCGTAATTTTTCTGCATGAAATCCTTAATAGCAGCCAGCGTATCGGGATTAACCTTTGAGCCGGAACCGGCAATGGTTGGGTCAAAAGCAACAGGAGTTGTTTTTTGAAACCGTTCCGCACTTACAAAAAAGAACAATTTATTCTTGATGATCGGTCCGCCCAGGCTTGCACCGAAAGTTTGGTTTTTAAAGTCGCCGTACGGAAGCCTGCTAATGGTAGAATTATACGCACTGCTTTTGCCTACAAAACTTTGGTTTTGGTATTGACCATATACAGACCCGTGCAGTCTGTTTGTACCCGACTTGGTAACTGCGTTTATGCCGCCGCCTGTAAAACCGCCCTGGGTAACATCATAAGGCGCCAACACAATTTGTATCTCCTGAATGGCCTCAATTGAAATGGGGTTTAAGTTTGCCTGGCCACCGTTTGTGCCGGTTGAACCCAAACCAAAGGCATCACTTGCGTTTGCTCCGTCTATTGAAAACTGATTGTATCGGTTGCTTTGTCCCGCAAAAGAGAGTCCCGTGCTCGTTCCATCCGTTCCGCCGTTTCCGGCTTTGGCCTGCGGGGTTAAACGTGCAAAATCCTGAATGTTTCTGTTAATGGACGGCAAGGCTTGTATTTGCCTTGCAGAAACGTTGGTTGAGGTTCCGTTCTTTTGAGAATTTATGATACCGCCTCTGGCTGTCGCCGATACTGTAACCTCGGTTAATTGCTGTGAGCTTATGGAAAGCACAACATCTATGGCCAGCGGCGTTCCCAATGCCACGTTTAAATCGCTAAAAGTTTGATCGGAAAACCCTGTGAAATGTACGGTAACAGTGTACGGGCCGCCAACGCGAACGTTGGGAACGGTGTACTGGCCACCGCTTTTTGCAGCGGTCACGTATTTGGTGCCCGTAGGAACGTGCACCGCAGTAACGGTGGCACCGGCCAGCGCTTCGCCTGTGCTTGATTTAACCGTTCCCGTAATCGTCCCCGTTGTTACCTGGGCAAATAGGAATACAGATGCCAACAAGGTTGTTAGCAGAAATAATAATCTCTTAAGCATAAAGTGTGTATTTGTTTAGCAGGTGCAAATAAAACAATTAATTTCTGAACAAATCCCGCGAGATATTAACAGCAGGTTACGTTTTAGAACTCCAGAAAGACAAATCATATACAGGGATAGCTGCCTCTTTCTTCAACAAAAATTTAGCGATGTTGCCGCTTACCTTTGCACAAATACAGTTTATGCTCGATACAATTGAAAGCGCCATTGCAGATATTAAAGCCGGCAAAATGGTGATTGTAGTAGATGATGAAGACCGTGAAAACGAAGGCGATTTTATTGCGGCTGCGCGAAACGCTACGCCGGAAGTTATCAATTTCATGAGCAAATACGGCCGTGGCCTGATTTGCGTACCCTTGCTGGAAGAACGTTGCAAAGAACTTGGCCTTGACCTGATGGTGAACAACAACACGGCATTGCACGAAACGGCCTTTACGGTGTCGGTTGATCTTTTGGAGCACGGCTGCACCACGGGCATCTCAGCGCAAGACCGCTCCCGAACGATACAAGCCTTAATTGATCCCGCAACGCAACCGCAGGATCTTGGCCGCCCCGGGCATATTTTCCCTTTGATTGCGAAGAAAGGTGGCGTGCTTCGCCGTGCGGGGCACACCGAAGCCACCGTTGATTTGGCAAGATTGGCGGGTTTTGAGCCTGCTGGCGTATTGGTGGAGATCATGAACGAAGACGGCTCAATGGCACGACTGCCGCAATTGAAAGAGATTGCTGAAAAATTTGATTTCAAAATCGTTTCCATAAAAGACCTGATTGAATACCGCATCAAACGCGACTCGTTAATTGAAGAAATCGTTCGCGTGGACATGCCAACGAAATGGGGTCATTTTAAATTGGTGGCCTTTCAGGAAAAAAATTCTCCCAACGAACACCTTGCGCTGATGAAAGGCACATGGACAACCGATGAACCGGTTATGGTGCGTGTGCACTCTTCTTGTTTTACCGGCGACATTCTTGGCTCGCTTCGCTGCGATTGTGGCGAACAATTGCACAACGCCATGCAAATGGTGGAAGAAGAAGGCAAGGGAATTATCCTTTACATGAACCAGGAAGGCCGCGGCATTGGCCTCGTAAATAAACTAAAAGCGTATCGTCTTCAGGAAGAAGGGTTGGACACCGTGGAAGCCAACCTGCATCTCGGCTTTCAAACCGACCAACGCGATTACGGCGTGGGTGCGCAAATCCTCCGTCACCTCGGTGTGCACAAGCTCCGGCTCATTTCAAACAATCCAAAGAAGCGTGTAGGGCTTATTGGTTATGGATTGGAGATAGTTGAGAATATCCCAATCAGGGTTGATCCCAATCCGCACAACGAAAAATATTTACAAACGAAACGCGACAAGATGGGGCATGAGTTTCATTGAGGATAGATGACAGATGATTGATGGAGGATGGGAGAAGAGAAATTAATTCTGGAGTTTCTTGCTGATAATTTCGGTTGAATCGCTGCGGCCTTCCGTTGTTTTTTTCCTGTCATCCGTCGTCTGTTTTCTGTCATCTTTCTTTTTCCCAAACAACAATTCGCCAAATGAATCAAACTCTTTGTTGTACGAAAGCGACGCGCCGTAGCGTTGCGGTTGCGTGCCGCCGCCTGTGTTAAAGCCGTTCAGGTAATCGTAATTCTGCCGGTAAAAAAGCGTGGCCCGCAAAGAGCCGGTCGTGTTAAGCAAAATCTCCAGCGACACGTCGGGCAATATCTGAAAGCTTTGTTGGATGTTTTCTCCCAACGGCACATCGAAGCTGCCGCCCACACTTAAAATAGCCCTGCCGTTAAAGAACGATTTACCTACACTCAATGTTGATGTTGCCTGGTTAAACAAACGTATGCCCTTTGCGTTCGGGTCAAGCAGGTTGCGGTTGTACAAGGAGCCGGAAAAGTTGAGCGTGAATTTATTGCTGCGCAAAACGCGGGAGAAAATCTGGTTTAATTGCCGGTTTATTTGATTAAACAAAACGCCGGAGATGGTATTGTACGCCAACTCTTCGATAGGCCGGTTAATGGACTGCGTGCTTTCGTAAGGCGCAAAAGAATTGGTAACAACAAGGAACGTTACCTGCTTCGTTAGCTCGTTCGTGTTTCGTTGCAATTGATCAATGGCAAAAGAAATGGAAGGTATGTTTGAAATGTCGCTGGGAAACTCAATGCGAAAATCAAGCTTGGGCGTAAAGAGCTTGCCGGTGATTTTTGCCACTACGTTCACGTCCTTGCGGAGACGTGTCAATGTTCGTGCGGCTTCGGCATCTACAATTAAAGAAGAGGCCAACGGTGAGAAGCTCACGTCTTTTGCGGTGTACACAGCTTCCAGGTTAATGTTGGCATCGTAAGGATCGCCATTCCATTCAATATAATTGTTTGCGTTGATGTCTTTGCGCACAACGAAGGGCCGGTTGAACACCGATTGAAAGGTATAATTGTAATCGCCTTCTTCAATGTTGAAACGACCGTTGATGCGCAGCGGCGCCGTTGTACCCGACGTTATTTTCAGTGTACCGCTGCCCCTTGCGTGAATGATGTCCTGCGTTGTTTCGTCCATAATTAAATCAACCGACACCATCGGCGTAGCGGTCAACTTTATTTCATAACGCATGTTGGTTTCGCCGCCGCGCTTTTCAATCTCGGTCATCTCACGGCCGTATTTTTTTTCAACAAGAAAAGAGGTTGCGCTTTCTGTTTCCTGCGTTGGCGCCGGTGGAAGGGTGATGTTAGACGAATCCCTGGACGATGCTTTCATGTCAATGAACATGTCCATGTCGTACTGCGGGCCTAGCAATACAAACGAGCCCGAACCCCAGGCATGACCGTAAAACTGCTGGTTGTCTTTATAGGTTGTATTCAGCAGTTCCATTTGTGGTGACACCGTTTGCACGGCCACGTCAAAGTTCATGTTCTGGAAGCCCTGGTGTTTGATGCCGCCGGTAATCTTTGCCCTGTTTCCCAAGCGGTCTTTCAGCACAATGCCGCTCAAATCCAAATAATCTTTTTTCAACTCAATGTCCGTGTCTTCAATCGTGTACGCCACTTGCGTGAACAATACTTTCAGGCTCGCATTGTTCAGCCGCACTTTTCCCTCCACCGCAAGAGCCCCTTCGGGCATGATGTCCACGTTGCCGGTTGCATAGCCGCCAATGTCACTGAACAAGGTGCCGAGAAAACGTTCCAGGAATTTCAATTGAAACTGCTTTGGCTTCAAACTAATCTTGTCCTGAAACTGGTGTGCCGTGTCTTTAAAATCCATCGCCACCGCAAAGTCAATGTGGTGATCTGTGTCGAGATTGTTTCCGACAACGTTCAACATACCGTTTACGTTATTGTACCGGCCGTTTAAAACCACGTCGCCAATCGAATCGTTGTCCATGCGAATGGCGCTGCCTTTTAAATCGGCGTTAATCAGCATATTGCCCGTTGGGTTTTCGATGACCGCACTCCCCGATAAGGCACCTTCGAGCCGGTTGCTTTTTAAGAAGAGCGGTGCAATGTCGCCAAGATTCAAATTCTGAAGGGTTACGTGCAAATCGTTCCAGGTGCCGCCTTCGCTTGACGGAACGGTTTCAATTTTTATTTGTTGCGGCCCTTCGCTCAATACAACTTGTCCGTTGGCAACGGAACTTTTGCGAAGGTTTAATTCGCCGCCTTCTTCGATGGTCCATGTTTTTCCGTTCAGCATAAAAGATGAAGGCGCAAACAAAACCGAAATGCCGTCGCTGTATGTTTTCAACTTCGCCGCCAGCGATGCCTGGTTAATGGCTTGATTGGAGGTTGTGTTCAGCACAATGTCCGATACGTCTTGCTGGGCTTTTATGTGAAAAGTTGTTTGCGGCAACACCACGTTGCTGTCGAGATGTGCATCGGTTACGCTGCCATCAAGCCGCAGACTGTCAAGGTTTCCAGCGCCTTTTAATTTCACATCGGTAAAGGAATATTTCCCGTAGGAGAAAGCCGGAACATCGGCATCAACGGTCATGCTGTTGGTCTTTGTGTTGAGCGAACCCACAAGATGACTGTTGTTCAGGCCGGAAAGATTCTTATCAAGCAAGTGAACGTAATCTTCCACAATGCCCGTCGTGATGTCGAATGAAAAATCCTGTTGGTTATAGTGCGTAGGCGGCTTAATGTAAGCGGGATAATAACGGGTTAAAAACAACCGGAAGGCGGAAGGCAACGTTGTCAAATCAAAATTGCCGGTGATCTTTCCGTCAAACTCGTTGGAACTGACGCTTAAGTTGCGTTCGTTGTTAATGTAATACGAAGCGACGTTTAAAAAATCAAAGGACAGCTTTTGCCCGTTGGCCAACAATTCAGCATTACTGATTCGGGCCGTACCAATCAAGTTCGACAAACTGTTGCCTTGTAGATTCAAATTAAAATCGCCTTTCAGCCGGATGTCCTCAGAAGACAATTGAAGTTCTTTCAAATCCGCTTTACGAATCTGCGCCGTGGCATCAAACACCGGTACGTCTTTGCTGAAATCAATCAGGCCACTCAGGTGCAAATCCGCATTCGGGTCGTTGATGGTAAAATCGCCGTTGAATTGTTTTTTGCTGATGATGCCTTTTCCGGCAATATTTTGATACGTGTAATTGCCGTATTTAATGCGGTGAACAATGCCGTCAATGTTGAGGGCCATTTTGTTCCAGTTAAAACTCTGGCCTTTTACGCTACCGTGAAAATCTACAACACCAAGGTCCGTGCTGTTCACAAAAGTGCCCAATTCAAAACCATCGGTGCTTAACGTGCCCGAATAAATTGGTTCGCCGTTCTTCGGCAGTTTCATGTTGATGTCCGTTGTCAGCGTGCCCAAAGGCGTTTGAATGGTGCCGTAAGAAACAAAGTCGTTCACAAAGCCGGTGAAAGTTCCCTTAAACTTTAAATAAGAAAGTGCCCGCACGTTTGGCGAAGTAACGTTTGCCAGCGCCGGAAAAAAACTTACCGCATCGCCATAAGTTGTCCGCAATTCTTTTGCGTCAATGTTCAACAGGGTTTTGTTGATGTCGGGCAAACCCACAACACTCACGCTACCGTTCACATACGTATTGCTGCCTAACCACAGTTCTAAATTTTCCGATGACAGTCCGTCAACCGAACCCCTTACCCTTCCGTTTATCTTGATGGCTTTCTTCCACGGCTTTGCATCCGGAATAAAAAATGCCAGGTCATCGGAAGCAATGGATGCATTTTTAAAATCTGCGTCAAGCGTAACGGCGTGAATAAAATCAGCGAGGCCTTTCCCGCTAAAGCGCATCGAAAAATAATCCGTCAGCGTGCTGCGGTTCGTTTGTAAGAAAAGTTTGTCGAAAACAAAAGCTTGCGGCTGAATGGAAAGATCGGTTTTTAAGCTTTTCACCACAAGACCGCTACGCTCCGCCGCGTTCAAATCCACGTTGCCGGTAAGCGAATCATTCCGGAAACGGAAATTGTTAACAGCCGCGTTGATGGCACGAAAGTCAATGTGCGCCCCATCAAAATAAGTAACGGTTGGCGTGTAATTATTTTGATCCTGCCGAAAGCGTCCGTTGGTAATTTGGATATGATTGAATTGAATGTTCCAATCCATTTTTGAAGAACTCGTGTCTTTAAACTTACCCTGGTAATTCAGCGTAGAAAAATACGGGTCGCTCAGTTCAAGGTTTTTGATCACGATACTTTTCTTGCTTGCGCTGATTTCGTCCGCATCCAAATTCAACGCACCAATTTTCGCAATCATGTCACTTCCTTTCCAGGCATCTTTTTGCACAAAGGCAACGTTCTTCAGTTCCACCTGCTTCAGGCTAAATTGAATGCCCGGATCTTTCTTCACTTTTACGGTGTCGGACGAAGCAAAATACTTTGCCAGGAAACCGTAATTCCAAACCGAATCGGTTCGGTTAAGGTTTACAACAGCGTTCTCCAACCCGATGTATTTCAGGTCGGCCTTGTCTTTAAAAAAGAACCAGTCAGTGATGTTCACCTTTACCTTGCCGGCGTACAAAAGCGTATCGTGTTTTTGGTCTTCCAGGTAAACGCCTTCCAACTCCATGCGGTTAAAAAAGCTAAAGCTTACATGTTTAATGGAAAGTTTTGTTTGCAAGTCTTTCGACAGTCGCGAGGTTACCTGTCCGGCAAGAAAGTTTTGGCCCCAATCGGTTTGTAAAAATGCCCACAGCAAAATGAGCAGCAACAAAAGGGCAAGGAGAAAGCGTTTTAGTATGTTGAAGGCGCGGCGCAGGGAATGTTCAAATTTTTGTAAATGTAGCTAAACGGGTTAAGAGGTTAAAAGAGAGCCGAAGGAAAGGGGGCAGAATTAAGAGTTCTTTTGTAGGGCAAAATGCAAACTTCCAAGGTTTATTTGCTTCTTGCATTTATCTCGGCTTGCTTTAAGCGGTAATGGAGCACCGCATCATCTTTGTACAGCAAATGAATCCATTCCACGCCGGGTTCAACGGTATAGATGTAAGAAAGATTTGCCGCCTTTTCATCCAAAGGTTTTACAAAAGCACTTCGCGGCCACAGCGCATAATCGGCCGTATCCAAAAAAGGATCGGTGCCCGTTTGTTTTGCCCTTGCCGCATCTTTAAATTGAACAGAAAAACGAAGCGTATCACCAACGGTCGCTTCCACCACGCCGTTGCCGGGAAAATAGCCGCCGATACCGTAGCGGTAAAAATTTTTGCTCCGAAAGGGCATCCGCTTAAACTCGGCCAGCATGGGTGGAGCGGGCAAAAGCGTCCAGCGCAAATCTTCGGGATAATGATCGTTGATGAATTGTTCCGGCGGCGTCAAGTAGTAAGAATCATTTTGCAGCGAAATGTAATCGTCCGCATAGTTTAAATAACCGCTGGCCCAGGTTACGTCGAGCAGTTGCCAAACGCTGTCAACCTTCACTGCGTTCCATGTGTGATTGGTTCTAAATTTTCCGTCGCCCTGGCCCGACACTCGTCCATAACCCTGGATAACGACGGCTTCAACGCCGGTATAATCACAGAGAACTTTAAACAACCTCGCATAACCGTCGCACACCGCAGTGCGCTTGCGCATCACTTTGCGAGCGGTCATCTCGTCACCCGAAGGCCAAACTGCGGCTGTGTCCATTGGATCTGGACTGTAATGATATTTTTCCCACGGTTTAAAGATGTTGGTGTTGTATGCAATATGGCTTGTTATCCAACTGTAAACGGCCCGCACTTTTTCAGGTGTCGTAGAAAAATTTGTGTTGATTAAACGCGCCAGCGAATCGGGTGTTGGGGCATCAAACGATTGGGTTTTCCAATCAATGGAAGAAAAAGAAAGCCTTTGCTGGGCGGAGGCAGCAAAGCAGGAAAATAGCACAAAACCAGTCAGCCACATTTTCATATTCCTAAGCTACTGAAAGAAACGGAGTTGAAGAAGAAAGAAATCCCTCCGCCAGACAGCGGAGGGATTAAATTTTTGCGCTCAAAGCGCTCAGATATTTGAATGGATGCAACCCGGTTAGGCGATACCAACCGAAGGTTCCCCATGAATAATCTGTAGACTCATGAATACCTCCTTTTCTTTGGTGAGGCATAAAGATAAGAAGCAGCGATAAATTCTGCGCAAGGTTTTTACAAAGAAATTGTTAGAGTGTAGATGACGGATAACCGATGATGGATGACAGCAAAACAGATGCCTTCCGTCATCGCCCATCTGTTATCCGTCATCTTTGCTTAGTGGTCATTGAGCGGCATGCCCAATCGCTGAAACTCTTTCCAGTTCAGGTACTCATCGCCTTTGCGGTGAACCTCCATGGTAATGCAATTGTCAACGGGGCAAACCAATTGGCAAAGATTGCAGCCAACGCATTCCTCTTCTTTGACCAAATACATATTGTACGGCTTGCCGTAGGTAAGATTGATGGATTGGTGTGAAGTGTCTTCACAAGCAATATAACATAGGCCGCAATGAATGCATTTGTCCTGATTGATCTTGGCAATGTGGTGATAGTTGATGTCGAGGTCTTCCCAATGCGTGATGGTTTCAACCGACTTGCCAATGAAATCATTGATGGTGGCAAAGCCTTTTTCATCCATCCAGTTGTTCAGGCCTTCGCACATGTCTTCCACAATGCGGAAACCGTGTTTCATGGCGGCAGTACAAACTTGAACGTTGCTTGCGCCAAGCAGCATAAATTCAACCGCATCACGCCACGTACTTACACCGCCAATACCCGAGATAGGAACTTTGTTCGTCACAGGGTCTTGGGCAATAGTGGTAAGCATCTTCAACGCGATGGGCTTTACCGCCGGACCGCAATAGCCGCCAAACACCGATTTACCCGCCACATAAGGATTTGGAACAAGCGTATCAAGATCGACACCGGTGACGGATTGAATGGTGTTGATTAACGACAGTGCATCGGTGTCTGCTTCGACAACGGCTCGTCCGGTTGGAACAACAGAGTGAACGTTCGGTGTCAACTTTGTGATAACGGGAATGGTTGCTTTTTCCATCACCCATTCCACCACCATTCTTGCAATCTCCGGATCTTGACCCACCGCTGCACCCATGCCTCTTTCGGTCATGCCGTGCGGACAACCAAAGTTCAGTTCAAAGCCGTGCGCACCGGTATCTTCTACTTGTGCAATCAACTCGTGCCAACTTTCTTTTGTGTTGTCGGCCATGAGCGAGGCAATCATCGCACGATCGGGAAAGAGTTTAACACACTCCGCAATTTCTTTCAGGTTGATGTGTAGCGGTCGGTCGGAAATAAGCTCAATGTTGTTGAAACCCATCACACGACTGCCGTTGTAATTGACCGCAGAATAGCGTGAAGAAACATTCTTTACCTGTGAGCCAAGCGTCTTCCAAACCACGCCGCCCCAGCCGGCTTCAAAGGCACGCAATACGTTGTATTTTTTATCCGTTGGCGGCGCACTGGCCAACCAAAAAGGATTGGGCGATTTGATTCCGAGAAAGTTTGCAGAAATATCAGCCATAAGAAAATTATGAATGATGAGTTATGAATGATGAATGACAAATGAAATGCTTACGAAGCCACTATCGTGTGCTCGACGCCGTTGACAGTTTTTGCATCAACCTTGTTCAATTTTAAATAAGAGAGAATCGCCGCAGCACCGTCTTTTCCCGCCTGCACGGCGTCCACTACTTCTTTGCCGCCGTTCACACAATCACCGCCAGCAAAAACGCCGTCAATATTTGTGTCGTTGTTCTTCACCACAATTTTACCGTTGCTGTTTTGCAAATCGGAGCCATCCACCAATTCCTTGAAGGGCATTTGTCCAGCCGCCTTGATGATCATGTCAACCGCCAGAGAAAAGGATTTTCCCGTATCAACGGGTGATCTTCGCCCCGATGCATCGGGAACGCCAAGTTCCATTTCTCTGCAAACAAGAGCCGATACTTTGCCGTTTGCGCCAATCACTTCTTTCGGTGCGGCCAACCACTTGATGTTGCAACCGTCAAGTTTTGCTAGATCAAGTTCTACTTGTGTGCAAGGCATTTCATCTTGTGTTCTGCGATAGACAATTGTTACTTCGCTTGCTCCTAAACGCTTTGCTTGCGTGGCTGCATCAATCGCCGTCATGCCTAAACCAATCACGGCTACCTTATCGCCAACAGCAATTTGGTTGAAGGTTTTTGAACGCAGGTTATAAATAAATTCAATCGCATCAACAACACCTTCCAATTCTTCGCCGGGAATTTGTAGTTGCCGGGCAAGACCAACACCAATGCCAAGAAAAACCGCATCGTATTGCACTCTCAATTCGGCGAGCGAAAGATCCTTTCCAAGTTCTTTGTTGTATTCGATAGCAATGCCACCGAGCGAGGTTATAAAATCAACTTCATCCTGACAAAATTCCGGTGTGACTTTATAGGCCGCAATTCCATAGGTCATCAAGCCACCGCCCTTGCTTTCTTTTTCAAACACCGTTACATCAATGCCTTCTCTCGACAACACATGCGCACAAGAAAGCCCGGCAGGACCCGCACCAACAATGGCAACTTTCTTTCCGGTTGACGGCTTGCGTTCGAACAGTTGCCACTTTTCTTTGATGGCTTTATCCGTTGCGTAACGTTGAAGTTTAGCAATGGGAATTGGGTCTTCGTGCATAAGATTGTACACGCAACTTCCTTCGCACAGCTTTTCTACCGGGCAAACCCTTGAACAACCACCGCCAAATATGTTTGACTGAAAAATGGTATGCGCCGAACCTTTAATGTTTTCCGTTGTGATTTGCTTGATGAACTTCGGCACATCAATACTTGTTGGACAAGACTTCATACACGGCGCATCGTAACAAAACAAACAGCGGTTTGCTTCCACGAGCGCCGCTTCTTTTTTATCGAACGGCGGGTGAATGTCGCTGAAGTTTTCTGCGTATTCTTCAGGAGTGAGGCGATTATTTAAGATTGCCACGGGAAATAATTAAGAGTTATGAATTATGAGTTATGAGTTGGAAGAACGATGAACACCGAAGCAATTCATAATTCATAACTCATAACCCTGAACCATTTAAAGTTCCACCAGTTTCCCATACGTCTCCGGTCTTCTATCTCTAAAAAACTGCCAGGTTGCTCTTACTTCTTCAATCATATCCAAATCAAATTCCGCCACCAACAATTCGTCTTTATCCTCCGATGCCTGCGCAAAAATTTGTCCTCTCGGGTCAACGAAATATGACGAACCGTAAAACTTGCCGAGATTCCAGGGCTTCTCTTCTCCCACCCTATTAATGCAACCCATAAAATAGCCATTGGCCGCGGCGTGTGCCGGTTGTTCCAGCTTCCATAAATATTGTGAGAGCCCTGCAACCGTTGCGGATGGATTATACACAATCTCTGCTCCGTTTAATCCGAGGACTCTTGCACCATCCGGAAAGTGACGGTCGTAACAGATGTACACACCAACCTTCGCATACTTTGTTTGAAATACCGGATAACCCAAATTACCCGGCTTGAAAAAAAACTTTTCCCAAAATCCCGACGTATGCGGAATGTGGTTCTTGCGGTACTTGCCCAAATACGTTCCGTCTGCATCAATCACCGCCGCCGTGTTGTACAAAAAGCCCGCTTGTTCTTTTTCGTAAATCGGCACAATCATCACCATGTTGTACTTCTTTGCGTATTCGGCCATGCGTTCGGTGGTCGGTCCGGGCACGGGCTCTGCGGATGCATACCAGGCCTTGTCTTGTCCCGGACAGAAATACGGCGTGTCAAAAATTTCCTGCAGGCAAAGAATTTGCACGCCCTGCTCTCCCGCTTTTTCAATGAGCGGAATGTGCTTTTGAATCATGGCCTCTTTAATCTCTTCAATCGTTCCCTCGCCTTCGGTTTTGGGAAGACTCATTTGTATCAAACCTGATTTGATGATGCGCATTTTTAATTAAGAGTTTAGAATTAAGAGTTATGAGTTGTTGACTGTTTCTTGAAATATCTTTCTTTGGTTGTGATGATAATGCTGCTTAAAATTTTTATTAGAGATGTGCACGAATTACTTAAGGGAGAAAACTGTTCTGGTGTAATATATTCCGAATCTTTTAAAAGACTTACAGTAAGTCGTCTCTCTCGCTTCTTTAATGCAATACTTAATTTATGAACGAAATCTCTTTTCGACTCACTTGAAACGGCTTCGTTCACGTTTGCGCCAATCGACGTACCAGGCCTGAGCATTTGCCTTGAAAGCACAAATTCTTTCTTTTCCATACTCAAAAGCTTATACAGTTTTACAACCTCAATGGCGAAGAGATACGCTTTCTGATATACGATGCTTTCACTCATAACTCATAATTCATAACTCTTAATTCTAAATTATTCCGTTTACTTTATTTCGCTTAATAAATTTTCCAAAACCTTTGTCAACACTGCATTTGCCATCGTTGATAGCAACTTTGCCCCGCAACAAAACCGTCTTCACTTTTCCGGAGATTTCCCAACCTTCGTAAGCCGAGTAATCCACATTCATGTGATGTGCTTTTGCAGACAAGGTGTGCTTTTCGGCAGGATCAAAAATGACAATGTCTGCATCGGAACCAACAGCGATGGTTCCTTTTCTCGGAAACATGCCGAAGATTTTTGCAGGATTTGTACAAGCTACTTCCACAAATTTATTCAGCGTAATGCGGCCTTTGTTCACGCCTTCGCTGTACAGCAATTCCATACGGTTTTCAATCGCCGGATGACCGTTCGGAATTTTTGAAAAATCATCTTTGCCCATCAGCTTTTGCTCCCACTTAAACGGACAATGGTCTGTTGCAACAACCTTCACCAAGCCTTGATTAATGCCCGCCCACAACGTTTCTTGGTCTTTCTTTTCTCTTAATGGAGGACTCATCACCCATTTCGCTCCGTCTTCCCTTTCGTAAAGGGACGCATCGATTACCAGGTATTGAATGCAGGTTTCCACTAACACGTTTTGGTTTCGTCTTGTTGCGTTGCGAACCGCATTCAACGCACCTTCACAAGTTAGATGAACAATGTAACCGGGGCAGCCGGTGTAATTTGCCAGATCAGCAAAACGTTCCGAAGCTTCGGCTTCGGTGACTTCGGGCTGCGATAAATAATGGTAAAGCGGCGACAACTTTCCTTCGGCTCGATGCTTTGCAATTAAGTAATCAATCATGTCGCCATTGGTGGCGTGAACCGTCACCAAACCGCCTTGCTTTTTCACTTCTTCCATCAAGCCCACCATCTGCCGGTCGTCTATCATCAACGCACCTTTGTAGGCCATAAACGTTTTAAACGACGTGATGCCTTCCTCTTCTACAAAATGTTTGATTTCTTTTCTAGTGTCTTCGTTGAAGTCCGTTACGGCCATGTGAAAGCTGTAATCGCCTACGCAATTATTATCCGAACGTGAACGCCATTCTTTCAACGCATCGGCCAATGAAGCTCCTTGCTTTTGCAAAATGAAATCAATCACCATAGTTGTGCCGCCAAATAGCGCTGCTCTCGTTCCGGTTTCATAACTATCGCTGGAAAATGTGCCCATGAAAGGCATATCCAAATGCACATGCGGATCAATGCCACCGGGAAAAACAAGCTTGCCCGACGCATCAATTATTTCATCGGCTTGCATCGGCAAATCCTTTCCAATCGCTTTCACCGTTTCGCCTTCAATAAAAATATCAGCGATGCTATCCGAATCGGCCGTAACGACTCTTCCGTTCTTAATGAGTATGGACATCAAAGATTGTTTTGAACGTTTAATGTTGATTGCGGTATCGTTGTGACACCGCCTTCTGCGTTTTCAGTCACCGTTTGCGCAACCGGTTTTGCTAGCAATAAATACACGATTCCCGATACAAAAAACCCAACGAACCACGCATAATTGTAAAGCCCCGAAATCCATTCGGGAAAGACCGTTGTAGAAACGGCGCCGATCTGTAAAAGAAAACCCGGAAGGTTAGGCAACACACCCAACATCAACGCAATTATTGCCGCACGATTGTACCCGTTTCCGTAACCATAAATTCCTTCGTGACGATAAAGATCTTTGGCAACAAGCGTTTGCTTGCGAACAAAATAATAATCGGCGATGAGGATGCCACCGATTGGACCCAGCAAACTTGAATACGCAATCAGCCAGGTAAAAATATAGCCGTGCGGATCGGCCATTAGTTTCCAGGGAAAAATTAAAACGCCGATGATGCCGGTGATGTAACCGCCTGTTCTGAAATTAATTTTCTTCGGCGCAAGGTTTGAGAAATCGTTGGCCGGACTAACAATATTCGCTGCAATGTTTGTTGCAAGTGTTGAAATGATAATGCCGATCATGGCGAAACTTACCATGAATTTATTTTCGAACTTGCCCGCTAACTGAACCGGGTCCCACTCGGGGTTTCCGTAAATCATGGCCGATGCCGACGTGACTACAACACCAACAAATGCAAACAACGTCATCGAAGGTGGCAGACCGATTGCCTGTCCTTTTATTTGATCTTTTTGTGATTTTGCGTAGCGTGTAAAGTCAGGAATATTCAGCGATAGTGTAGCCCAAAAACCTACAACGGCAGTCAACGCAGGAAAGAAAAAATGCAGGAAAGATGACGAGTCTCCAAACTTTGAAGGTGCAGATAAAATTGGTCCCAATCCTTTTGCGGCTGTGATAGCCCAAAAGAACAAAGCCAGTGCCGCCAGCGGTAAGAAAACGGCTTTGAACTGAAGCAACTTTCGGATGCTTTCTACGCCTTTGTAAACAACGAACATATTCAACAACCAGAAAGCGAGAAAGCACAAAAACGGAACAGCCTGCGGAAACAAGGAAGTGACATTTATCGCTTCCAAAGAAGGATTCCACGCACGTATTAAATTGTAAAGCGATGCACCGCCAATCCATGTTTGAATACCAAACCATCCACACGCAACAATCGCCCTTAACATAGCCGGAATGTTTGCGCCCTTTGTTCCGAAACTCGCTCTTGCAAACACCGGAAACGGAATGCCGTACTTGGCGCCGGCGTGACCGTTTAAAATCATGGGTACCAAAACAACGGCGTTGCCCACAAAGATGGTGAGTATCGCCTGCCACCAACTCATGCCCTGGTTGATCATCGAACTTGCCATCGTGTACGTTGGAATGCACAAGCTCATGCTGATCCACAGCGCCGCATAATTCCACGTACCCCAGGTGCGTTTCTCCTTTGGAACAACCGCAAGGTCTTCGTTGTAAAGAGAGGAATTGTTTTCAGCCATGCAGGAGAAAATTATGAGTGGCCCATCCCGACCTTCCCGGTGGGAAGGCCATCCGCCGCACTGAGCCAACTTTGCGGCGTTTCGTTATTGTTTTGAAATTTTTCTCAAAGCATTGCTTCATTTTTTACTTTGAGAACTCTTCATCCCCTTCCCACCGGGAAGGGGCTTTAGCACCATCGGACCGCTTTGAGAAAAGATTATAGGGGTTGGGCCGCTTCATCCGCAATCTTCAACGCTTCCGAAATAATAGCCAACCCTTCATCAATCTGCTCTTTGGTAACAATCAACGGCGGCGCAATAAAAACATAACCCCAGCGAACAAAAGTGTACATGCCGAGTTCTTTAATCTTCGCCGCCACTTTGTTCATCACCACCATTTCATCCGGCTTCGCGTTGAAAGGCGCCATTGGTTCTTTTGTCTTCCGGTTCTTCACCAATTCCAAACAACCGAGCAAACCTTCGTTGCGCCAATCACCGATGCACGGATGTTTTTGTTTGAGTTCTTCTATCCGTGAATCAAGGTAACGACCCATTGCTTCGGCGTTCTCAATCAGGTTGTCGTCTTCATAAATCTTCAAGGTTTCCAAAGCCGCGGCACAACTAACAGGATGCGCAGAATACGTAAGACCAAGCGGCAACACGGCATCGTCATACTTCACAGCGATCTTATCGCTTACCATCAAACAACCAAACGGAAGATAACCACAGGTCAATCCTTTCGCCATCGCAATCATGTCGGGAACTATGTCGTGGTGCTGAAAACCAAACCATTTTCCTGTGCGACCAAAACCACTCATCACTTCATCCATAATTAGCAGGATACCGTGCTTATCGCAGATTTGGCGAACTGATTTTAAATAACCATCAGGATACATAAAACAACCCGATGAGCCGCTTTGTCCTTCCAATAAAATTGCAGCGATATTGCCCGGGCCTTCGTAAGCAATGATGCGTTCCAATTGCGCAACGCAATCTTTCAACAGCGCTTCTTCGCCGTGTTCGTAACGATAAGCATACGGCAAATCGAAGTGAACAAAGTTGGGCGCTTGCTGCGCATCAACAGGAATTCTTCTCGGGTCTCCACTCGCCGAAATGGCACCAACAGACGCACCGTGATATGATTGATAGCGGGTTAAAATTTTATGACGACCGGTATAAAGTCTTGCAAGCTTGATGGCATTTTCGATCGACGTTGCACCGCACAGGGTGAAGAAAGCTTTGTTCAAATCACCGGGACAAATCTCTGCCAACTTCTTTCCCAATTCGCCGCGAACTTTTGTCACGCAACTCGGCGTAACGTAACTCACTTCCTGCATTTGTTTCATCACCGCCGCTGTAATTCGTTGGTCGCCGTGACCGATGTTCACGTTCATCAATCCCGACGAAAAATCAATGTACCGCTTGCCATCGTAATCATAGAGATAAACGCCTTCGCCGTATTTAACGGCAATCGGATTGGTACCTTTTTGTTTGCTCCACGAGAACAAAGTGTAATCCTTGTTGTCCTGAATGATCTCCTTTGTTTCGGATATTGTTTTTGTTTCTATCATAAAGCAATTTGAAAGTTATTTGCCATGAATGATCTTTAGTACTCTCCCATTTTTTGAATCAAAAATTACTTCGAATGTTCCGCCGACAGAATTTCTCGGTAATGTACCACTGATGAACCAGAATCCGTCAATCAGATAGCATTCATAAGGTCTTTCATCAGCAATAGTTTTCTTACCATAAATTTTGAAAAGAATCGGTTCAACAACGGCAATAGCTGTCTCTTTATCTTTTATTAGGGTATCATAGAAAGGCTTGTAATTTTTGTCACCAAGAGTTGCCTTTACTGATTTCCTTGCATATCCCTTACCAAGTAGGATTCTGTCGCTAAAGTCTTGCCCGCAAGAAGTAAGCGGAAAGAGTATTGATAAACTTAGAACTCTGAAGAAGAATTTTAAACTCACTATCGGTTTCATTTTAAGATTGTTTAAATCCAATTCTTGGTCGCTCGTTCCACTTTCTTTCCGCTGCTTTTTCATCCAGCAAATTTTCCATGGCATCATATATAGCAGTCAATTGCGCATCGTGCCCGCCAAGCCTTTCTTTTATTTCTTGCAGTTGTTGCCGAACATCATTTTGCAACAGCAGGATTTTTCGAATCTCAACAAAAGCCCGCATGATGGCGATGTTCATGGCGATTGCCTTATCGGAATTAAGTATGCCGCTTAGCATGGCTACGCCTTGTTCGGTGAATGCGTAAGGAGTATTGTCACTACGTCTGCTTGATTGAGACGTGGTCACAATTTGTGACCTCAAAGAACCGGCTTCGCTGGATGTGGTAGCAGATTGTGACCACACCTCCTTCCATTCGGCGGCAGTAAGCTGAAACATGAAGTCCTTAGGAAACCGTTTGATGTTTCTTTTTACTGCTTGGTTCAACGCTTTTGTAGGCACTTCATATAGTGCAGCCAAATCAAAGTCGAGCATCACTCTCTCACCCCTGATTTCGTAAATGCGGTTCTGAATGCTTTGAATAACGGTCATTGTTTTGGTTTTTTCTTTGCTGAAGAAAGTTCTGAACGTAAAAGTGAGTGATACAACGGAAGCTCAATAGAAATCCAAAGCTGGTTACATAAAATTCATCATTCGTAACTCTCAATTCATAATTATCAACTCATCCAATTCACTCCCGCTTCCGGGTTCCATTTTACCGTTGTCTTCTTCAGCTTTGTCCAAAACTCAATCGAACTTTTTCCCGTGATATCTCCGACACCAAACTTGCTTTCGTTCCAGCCACCAAACGAGAACGGTTCACGCGGAACGGGCACGCCTACGTTTACGCCAATCATTCCGGCACTTGCTTTTTCCATGATGTAGCGGGCCACACCACCGTTTTGCGTAAACACGGCGGCGGCGTTGCCATAAGGATTCGCGTTCTCAATGGCTAAGGCTTCGTCAACGGTTTTTGTGCGCATGATGCTGATAACCGGACCAAAAACTTCTTCTTTGGCAATTGCCATTTCAGGCTTTACGTAATCAATTACCGTTGGGCCAACGTATGTGCCTTCTTCTTTGCCGTTCACCTTTGCGCCTCTTCCATCGAGCAAAACCTTCGCACCTTGTTGCTCCGCCTCGGTAATGTATTTTTCAATGCGTTCTTTCGACTCTTTGTTGATAACGGCGCCAAGGTTTTCACCGGGCACCATCTTCTTCGCTTCCTCTACAATTTTTTGAATGATGTGATCCGTCTCGCCAACGGCCACCATCGCCGATGCGGCCATGCATCGCTGTCCGGCACAACCGCTCATAGAAGCCGCAACGTTTTGCGCCGTCATCGAAGGAATGGCATCAGGCATCACCATCAAATGATTTTTAGCGCCACCCAGTGCAAGGCAACGTTTGTAATTATGCGTTGCCCGTTGATAAACGATCTTTGCAATCTTGGTTGAACCAACAAAGGACACGGCTTCAATATCGGGATGATCGCAAATAGCCTCAACAATTTCCACATCGCCATGAACGATGTTGAAAACGCCATCCGGCAAGCCCGCTTCTTTCAATAATTCGGCAATGCGGCCGGCGCTAATGGGAACCTTTTCACTCGGTTTTAAAATCATGCAATTGCCAAGTGCAATGGCGTTCGGAATGGTCCAGTTGGGAACCATGCTCGGAAAATTGAAGGGAACAATTGAAGCCACAACACCGAGCGGCACGTGTTCAGTGCGGCACTCAACGCCTTTGCTAACTTCCAATACTTCGCCGGTAATCAATTGCGGAAGCGAGCAGGCAAATTCCGTTAACTCAATGCATTTTTCGATTTCGGCAACGGCTTCGCTCATGGTTTTGCCGTTCTCTTGATGAACGAGTTCTGCCAGCTCACGCAGGTTTTGTTCCAACAAAAATTTGTAACGGAAAAAAACCTGCACCCGTTCTTTTATCGGTGTTTTTGACCACGCAGGAAATGCATTTTTTGCAGCCGCTACGGCAAAGGATAAATCAGCGGCGGAAGACACGGGAACCTTTGACAATTGCTCGCCGTCCAGCGGTGAAACAACGTTTAAAAAGCGGCGGGTATCGGACGGCACAAACTGGCCGCCCACAAAGTTTTGAACGGGGCTGTATTTCATACGCAAACAATTCGGGCACAAAATGTAGGGATTTTTTTTTGCACGCAAAAAGATTACACAAAAACTTTTGTGGCACTTTGCTTGAACAAACCCTTTGTTCAACGGTTATATTAGAGATGAATTTAGGATACGCCTGCATTAACCTCACGCTTGCCGAAGATGGCATTACCACCAACCGCGGCATGATCAAAAAAACGTTTGGTGAAAAAGGAATCGCTTACGCCTCGGAACTCGCTTTGAGCAATGTTCAAGCCTTGCTTAAAATATTGGAATGGAACGTGGTCAACGACGTCCGCGTATTTCGTGTAACCTCGGAACTCTTTCCGTGGGCTTCCGAATACAAATTGAGGGAGATGCCGCATTACCGTGAAATTAAAGACGTGCTGGAAGCCTGCGGCAAAATGCCGGTACGCATCAGCAGTCATCCGGGACCGTTCAACAAACTCGCGGGCAGCGGCGCCACGCTGGACAATACAATCAAAGACTTGGAAATTCACTCGGAAATTTTTGACCTGATGAATCTGCCCGTTTCGCATCTCGCAAAAATCAACATTCACGTGGGCGGCGCTTACGGCGATAAAGAAGAAACGCTCAAACGCTTTGCGCAAAACTTCAAAAAACTTTCGAAAAATTTACAGGCAAGACTCACAATTGAAAACGACGACAAGCCCGGACTTTTTAACGTGAAAGAATTGACGATGCTCCACGAAACGACCGGCATTCCCATCGTTTTCGATTATTTCCATCACAAGCTGCATCCCGGCACACAAAGCGAAGAGGAAGCCTTTCATACAGCTTATAAGACATGGAGCGTAAAGCCAACGTTTCACTATTCTTCTTCGCGAAAAGAATACGAAAATCCCGAAGCAAAAAAAGAAGCGCATTCCGATTGGGTGCACGAAGAAATCAACACCTACGGCAATGACCTTGACATTGTGCTGGAAACAAAAATGAAGGAGCTTTCGCTGCTCAAATACCGGAAAGATTACGGGCTTCTATCAAAGCCAGGAGCAACAAAAATTTTTCCCGCTGCGTAATTATCAATACGTGTTGTTGTCTTTTGGACGGTCTTCTTCTTTATCCGGAATGCTTTCATCATTGCGGCCAAAGCTTCCATCGCCGGTGGCATGCGCATTTTTTACGTCCACCTCGCCAACACCGCTGGCTTCTTCCGGGTAATGCGTTGTCTCGTCGTGGTGCGATTGCCAGTCTTTCTCAGCGGCCATTTCCCTGTCCTTATTTTCAGTACTGGTGAAGTCTTTCTTAGTCATCTTTTTTCAATTTTATTATTGAATATTTTTCCAAAGAGAAAGCTTGCAAATAACAAACCACCGTAGCGGCCTTAACAGCTATGAAAACACCGCGCAAAAGACAACCTCCGCAAGTGCCTCTTAGTTCTCTTCGCCCTGCTTTAACGGCAGAACAATTACGAACCGGCTGCCTTCTCCTTCCTGGCTAAAGGCATGAACAAGCCCCTTGTACCGTTCAACAATTTTTCGTGTAATGGCCAAGCCGATCCCTGTGCCTTCGTATTTTTCGCGGGGATGAAGGCGCTGGAAAATGGTGAAAATTTTATCAACGTACAGGTCGTCGAACCCGATGCCGTTGTCTGCAATTTCGATGCGGCAAAAATGCCCCTCGGGTTTGACAGGCGCTGATAAACTGCATTCCTCAACGTAATCAAAGCGAATGTTTATCTCGGGCCGAACGTCGGGCTTGCTAAACTTCAGAGCGTTGCTGATAAGGTTTTGAAAAACTTGCCGTACTTGTCCCGGCACCGCTTCTATTTTTGGCAATTGGCCAAAGTGAACCTTGGCGCTTTTTTCCTCAATCACCACTTCCAGATCGCTGAGTACTTCTTCTACAACAACCGTTAAGTCCGTAAGCTCGGTCTCGCTGTTCATGGAAAGACGGGTGAAGTTGAGCAGGTCGTTAATCAATCTCGTCATGCGGGCCGAGGAAAGAATGATGCGATTCATGTATTCCCGCGCCGATTCGTCTTTGTCTGTCAGGTAGCGTTCCCGAATCAAATTGCCGAACAGGTGAATTTTGCGCAGCGGTTCTTTTAAATCATGGCTGGCTACCGACGCAAACTGCAGCAATTCGGCATTGCTTGCTTCCAGTTCCAGGTTCATCTTTTGCAATTCGGCGGTGCGCTCCTGCACTTTTTGCTCCAGCACATCGGCGGCGGTTTTTTGATCGTGGATATCAGTACAGGTACCAAACCACTTTAAAATCTTTCCGTTCTCGTCACGCAGCGGCAAGGCCCGGCCAAGAAACCAGCGGTACTCGCCGTCATAACGGCGGAAGCGGTATTCAATCTGGTAAGGCTTGCCGGTTTGCAGAGATTCCTTCCAGGCAGCCCAGGTGCGTACATAATCGTCGGGGTGTAAAACCAACGACCAGCCTTTGTCCTTTGTTTCTTCGTACGACAAGCCGGTATAATCGTACCAGCCTTTGTTGTAAAAATCATGATAGCCGTCAGGCCTTGTTGCCCATACAAGTTGGGGCATAAAGTCGGTTACGAATTTGAATTCGTCCATTGCGCTTTGCAAGGCCTCGTTTTTTTCCTGAAGCAGCAGCGCAGCTTTAACCGATTCGGTTATGTCCATCATGGCGCCCACCATGCGGTAAGGCATGCCCTGTGCATCCGACAACACAGCGCCGCGGTTTTGAATGGTGGCATAGCTGCCGTCGGCTTTCTGAAAACGAAAACGTTCTTTCCAATCCTTCTCGCCGTTGTTGATGGCTTCCTGCAGATTGGCGTTTACTCTTTCCATGTCATCAGGATGAAGTCGCGCCAGCCAAAATCCGCTGTTGTTAACCGTATCTTCTTTTTTAAAGCCAAAACGGGTATAAAACGATTCACTCCACCAGATGTGGTTATTCACCAAGTCCCAATCCCAAACCGCATCGGTAGTAGCATTGGCAATAAGCCGGAACCGCTCTTCGCTTTGCGACAACGCAAAGGTTCGTTCGGTTACTTTTTCTTCAAGCTGAACGTTAAGATTGCGGTAAGCTTCTTTTGATTTGAGCAATTCGTGATAGCTTCTCCGGAACTTGTCTTCGGCCATTTTCTTTTCGTGCACGTTGGTTAGCGTCATTACCACACCCTCTTTGCCCATTTTGGACGCCATCAACTGAAACCATTGGTTCCCCTCGTTTGTGTCTAAAAAAACTTCGGTTTGCAAGGTGCTGTCGTTAGCGACAACGTCGAGAAGTTGCGCAAACGGCAAGCCTTTCAACGAATCGGAAAAAACATCGTGAACCGGGTAGCCGCGCTTTTCATCCAAAGACTTGCCGGTCAATTCATCCGCGGCCTTATTGCCAGTAAGAAATTGCAAGGTTGTTTTCCTGTCTTCTTTCAAAACCTTCAAGGCAATGATGACGTTTGGCGATGCGTTAAATACAGCTTTGATGATGTTGTCCATCTCCTTGAGGTCCGAGATGTCAATAAAAGAAATCACCACGCCGTCCACTTGCTTGTCTTGGCGCAGGTAAGGCAAAATACGCATGAGGCTAATGCGGCCGTCGGAAAGCACTACTTCTTTTTCCCGCACTTTTTCTTCCTTCAATACCTGCAATATGTCTTTGTAAAGATTGTCATCTTTAATGTTTGTGGAAATGTGCTCGATGGGCCGTCCAATATCCGTTTCTATCAGGTTGATCATCTGTACGGCAGCTGGGTTGAATTTGCGGATGCGAAGGTTAGCGTCCACAAAAACCTGCGCTATCTCCGTGCTGCGGAAATAATTATTCAGGTCGTCGTTCAGCTCAATGAGTTCTTTGATGCGCAACTGGTGCTCTGTGTTGAGCGTATGCAATTCCTCATTCAGGGATTGCAGTTCTTCGTTTGAGCTTTGCAATTCTTCGTTGGCCGAAAGCAACTCTTCGTTGCTACTTTGCAGTTCTTCGTTGGCGGTTTCGAGGCTTTCAATGGCCATTTGCAAATTGGCCCTTGTTTCTTTTAACTCGTCTTCCAGTTCGGCTACATAGGCAGCCGATTCGGTTGCGTGTTCCGGCAAAAGATGGCTGGCGGCCCGCGAAAGGTTTTCGAATCCTTCCGAAAAACCGACGAGAAACAACCCTTCTTTTGTTGCAGGCTTTATAAAAATGTTTACGCCTTTTTCGTCTTCGCTGCCGCGCAGGCGAACGTTGTTGACGCTTGCCTTGCAACCTTCCTTTACTACTTTCCGCAGTGCTGCGTTTAGCGAAGCGGAAATTTCGGGCCGCACCATTTTCAGCAGTTGCAGGCTGATGCCTTTTTCGGGCAGCGAAAGATATTTTTTAAAATCACCAACAGCTTCTTTTACGTCAAAGTTTTTGTCCACGTAAACCGCGGCAAAGCCGTATTCTTCGGTCAGCAATTTTTTAAAATCCTCGGCCAACTCCTTGGCTACCGGGTTTTCGCGGCCCGGCACATGCCTTGTTTCCACACCTTTTTTAAAAGCTTGCGTTGAGGGAAACCGTTCGGGATTGTACCGGTTATCGGCCGAAATTTTCCGGTAAATTTTCCACTTTCCGTTTATTTCCTGCAAGCCGTCGCGAACGGAAGCCGGAATTTCGCTTGGCCCTAAAAACAGGTGGCCCCCGGTGTTCAGCGAAAATTGCAGAGTGGAAAAAACACGCCGCTGCAAAATGCTGTTCATGTAAATCAGCATGTTGCGGCAGGTGATCAAATCATTTTTTATGAAGGGCGGGTCTTTTAAAATGTTGTGGCGGGCAAACACGATTTGCTTGCGCAATTGCGGATGAATGACAACCTGCCCGTCCTGCTGAACAAAGTAACGCCGCGCCAGGTGGCTTTCCATTTCTGCAATGGACGAAGCCGGGTATTGTCCTTTTGACGCGAATTCAATTGCATCCAGGTCAATATCGGTCGCAAAGATTTTTACTTCGAGGTTTCGCCCCATGCGTTGCAAAAGATCATCAGCAAGGATAGCGATGCTGTAGGCTTCTTCACCGGTGCTGCAAGCCGTTACCCAAATCTTCAGCATTTCTCCGTCGGCCTTTGCATGAATCATTTCGGTCAACACCTCGTCGCGCAAAATATCAAAGGCTGTTTTGTCGCGAAAAAATTTGGTTACGCCAATCAAAAATTCTTTTCCCAACAGTTTGCACTCCTCTGATGAGGAACGCAAAAAGTTCAGGTACTCGCTGAACTTTTTGTATCCCATTTGCGTCATGCGCCGGCCAATCCGGCGAAGAATCGTGGGCGTTTTGTAGTTGGCAAAATCGTATTGGCAACTTTTTTCTACAAACTTTAAAATTTCGGGCAGATAGGTTTCATCGGGCTTGCCATCGCCGGCAATGCGGATGGGGCGTTCTTTAATGTAGTTGAAAATTTCTTCGGGCATCAGCTCGGGAGCCAGAATGTAATCAGCATAGCCCGATGCAATGGCGCTGTTGGGCATGCCGTCGAACTTGGCGGTAATAGGGTCCTGCACCAGCACCATGCCACCCGCAGCCTGAATCATTTCAATTCCTTTCGAGCCATCGCTGCCCGTGCCCGACAAAACAACGGCAATGGCCTTTGCGCCCTGGTCTTCGGCAAGCGATTTCAGGAAAAAATCAATGGCTGTGTTGGGCGCTTTTTCTACCTTCTTCTCCGTAAGCTGTAACAAGCCACCTCTAATGGTGAGCAGCTTGGCGTTAGGAATAACGTACACGCAACTTTTTTCAACCGGGGCGTTGTGTGCCGCTTCCTGCACCTTCATGTGTGTATGCTTGGAAATAATTTCAACCAGCAAGCTTTTATAATCAGCGGAAAGATGTTGAATGATAACGAAGGAAAGATTGCCGTTAGACGGCATGTTATCGAAAAATTCTTGGATAGCCTCAAGTCCACCGGCTGAAGCACCAATGGCAACAATATATTGGTCTGTTTCAATAAGCGGCGATGTTTTGTGCCTCTTTTCAGATGAAGTTAACACGGGTAAATACTGCTTTAGATTAAGGATAAATGTTAAACACCGCTTTTTTGCCGGTAGGTTGAAAAAAGATTTTGCACTTCCTCCGCTGTTCGCAACAATTCTTTACTCCAGGGAAAAGCCGTGTGCCGAACGGTCTGCTGCCATTGCTTGAACGAGGCTCTCGGATGGTATTTTTTTCTATCGCTTTCAAATTGAACTGCCTCGGAAGGATTGCCGCCCCAATCAACATTGCGAACAGCTTCACGGCGAAACGCTAAGATAAAACGGCCTTCGCCTCCTTCCAGTGGAAGCGCAAGCAAACCGCTTGCCTTTTCTGCGTATGCTTCCGCAGGCTCATACACGGCAGAAAGATTGGATTGGTGCAGCAGCTTTTTTTCTTCGGGCGAGCCCAACCAAATCACCAAATCGTTAATCTCGTTAGCGGTAGGCGTAAGCCCGCCTGTTTCAATCTTGTTGTTCTCAACAACGGCAATTCCGTCTGCTTCAAGCAGCGTTTGCAAGAGTTGCTTTGGATCCTCCTGCCGGTAGGTTTTTTGCACAAGATTTACCAGTTGCTCTTGCCTCGACAGTTCATAGGCCAGCAAATCTTTTGTTTGCACCGCGCCAATTTTTGTGCTGATAACAAGCGAGAGCAATTCAAAGACCGAACGCATTTCATACGAAAGATAATTTGGCGTTCTGTGATGACAGGCAATGAGCCCCCACAATTCACCGTCTTTCAAAATACGTGTGCTCATGGAGGCAACAACGTTCATGTTCCGCAGGTATTCAAGATGAACGCCGGCCACGCTCCGCAGGCTGCTGTCCGAAAGGTCGGTAAAGGCATTGGTACGCGGATTCAGCACCGGGTACAATTTCACCGGCTCGTAATCCACGTTCGGAATAAGGCGATACGGAGTTTTTTTGTATAGCTCTCTTGCCTGCTTTGGAATATCGGACGCCGGGAACTTTAAACCGAGATAGCTGTCCATTCCCGGCTCTTTTGCTTCGGCAATAACGTCGCCGTTCCAAGCTTCGTCAAAGCGGTAAATCATCACTTTGTCAAAGCCGGAAACTTTCTTTAATTCAGTGGCGGCAAGGGCACAGGTTTCCTCCGTTGTAGCCGCAGCTTCTACGGCTGCCATAAAGGTTTTCACGTGTTCGTAAGGGCTGATAGAAGAGGGTTCCTGAACGCCGTTTTTTTGTTTTTCGATTTCGAGAATGACGAAAGCGCCTTTCCGATGCAGCTTTGTTATGTGAGGGCCACTTTCAAACTGGAGCCTTGCCAAAATATTGTCGGAAGGGTTTTCATTCAATTGACGCAGCAGGTTTTCGTATGCTGATGAAAAAGGAAAATCAGTCAGTTTTTTTGAAATCATATCCCGCGCCGAAAAACCGAAAATTTCTTCGGCGTTTTCGCTTGCCTGTAAAATACTATTGTCGGCTGCGTTCACCACCAGCAACACGCCGTGAGGTTGAATAAGATTAGTTTGATTGAGCGGTACGCGGCCGCAAAACTCGGCGTCGTGATTAATTTGTTGCGTCATAGGTCAGAACTTCCTTCATCCATTTTTTCAGGTGATAAAATGTTTCGTTGGCTGTATGCACAACGGCTTCGGTGTTTTGCTGCTTGTTTAATTCTGCTAAAAATATCGTCCACATTTTTCCCGTTTCCTCTTTGTAGCCCTTAAAAAAATTAAGTCCGTCAGCAGGGATTTCTACACGGGGATTCTTCAAAAGCATTTTGGCAATCATATGACCGCCCAATGTGGAACCTTCTAATACGTAAAGCGCACCGAAAGCTTGTGATTCGTTTACAATTTGCGGCAACGACGTGCACAAAGGCAATTCACCGGCAAAGCCTACAGCCGCCATATCTTTTCTTACCAGGAGCGCATTTCGCCTTTTGTCAATATCAGCCAGCAAAGATCCGGTGACGTGTTTGCGAATGCATTCTTCCAATGGATAGAAGAACCCGTAAAAGGCTTTTAAAATTTTTGCATAATCGTGCAAAGAATGTATGGATTGAAGTGCGGGTAGCAAAACATCTTCTGTTTCCTGGTGAGCGACGGCTGTTTCTTTTTTTACAACCTGCGCCACAGGCTGCTGTATCAGGGTTAAGGGCATTCGATAAAATTAAGGAAGAGCTCTCAGCCAGAACAAGGTTTTTTTGGAAAAGCAGCCTGAACCTTGCATTTTAAAATCCCCGCAATCAGCGGCTATCTTTGGCCGCATGATTGCGAATGAACAAATGAAACCCACCGGCATGGATGCGCTGGTGAACGAACGAAACAAGCGATTGCAAAAAATCTTCGAAGGCGGCGGCAAAAAAGCAACTGCCAAACAAAAAGAAAAAGGAAAGCTCACGGCCCGCGAACGCATTGCTTATCTCATTGATCAAAATTCCACTTTCATTGAAATTGGCGCCTTTGCCGGTTGGGAAATGTACGAAGAGCAAGGGAGTTGTCCAGCGGGCGGAACGGTAGCCGGCGTGGGTTATGTCAGCGGCCGCCAGTGTGTGATTGTAGCCAACGATCAAACCGTAAAAGCGGGTGCCTGGTTTCCCATCACGGGCAAAAAGAATTTGCGCTTGCAAGAGATTTCAATGCAAAATAATTTGCCCGTTATTTATCTGGTTGATAGCGCCGGTGTGTTTCTGCCCATGCAGGATGAAATCTTTCCGGACAAAGAACATTTTGGCCGCATCTTTTACAACAACGCACAAATGAGCGCCAAAGGCATTGTACAAATTGCTGCCGTAATGGGTGCCTGCGTGGCCGGCGGCGCTTACTTGCCCATCATGAGCGACGAAACCCTGATGGTGGAAGCACAAGGCTCCATTTTTCTGGCCGGTCCTTATTTAGTTAAAGCTGCCATTGGCGAAGACGTGGACACCGAAACGCTCGGCGGCGCTGTAACGCATACCGAAATTTCCGGCATTGCCGATTACAAATTCAAAACCGAAGAAGATTGCCTTGACCAAGTAAAAAAGATTATGGATAAACTGGGCAAAAAGAGCGAAGCCGGTTTTGACCGAATCGAATCAAAAGAACCATTACGAAAAGCGAAAGAAATTTATGATGTTTTCCAGGCAGCAAAAGGCTATGACGTTGTTGACCTGATTGATTGCATCGTAGATGAAGGTTCTCTCGATCAATACAAAGAAGACTACGGCAAAACCATTGTGTGCGGCTATGCCCGCATTGACGGTTGGGCCGTAGGCATTGTTGCCAACCAACGAAAAATTGTGAAGAGTAAAAAAGGCGAAATGCAAATGGGCGGCGTGATTTACAACGACAGCGCCGACAAAGCAGCTCGCTTTATTTTAAACTGCAATCAAAAGAAAATTCCGTTGGTGTTTTTGCAGGACGTTACCGGCTTTATGGTGGGCAGCCGCAGCGAGCAAGCCGGCATTATTAAAGACGGTGCGAAGTTGGTAAATGCGGTAGCCAATTCGGTGGTGCCAAAGATTACAATTATTGTAGGCAACAGTTACGGCGCGGGCAATTACGCCATGTGTGGCAAGGCTTATGATCCGCGTTTTATTTATGCCTGGCCTACGGCAAAAATTGCCGTGATGGGCGGCGAACAAGCGGCCAAAACGTTGTTGCAAATTCAAGTGGCCGCATTGAAGGCAAAAGGCCAAACCATTACCCCCGAAGACGAATCGCGTTTGCTGAACGAGATCAAGAGCCGTTACGAAAAACAAACATTGCCGTATTATGCGGCCGCAAGGCTTTGGGTAGATGACATCATTGATCCCGTTGATACGCGAAAGGTTATTTCAGAAGGTTTAGCCGCAGCCAACCATCAGCCGCAGATGCAGGAATTTAAAACCGGCGTGTTTCAGGTTTAAGATTGGGGTTGGAAGTTAGAGGTTTCAGTAAAAAAGAAAACTCAAAACCTCCGGCTTTCAACCCTCAACCTTGTTTCTATTTTTCCTATTTTCATGCACTGAAATCCTAACTGATTTTTTTATGAGAAAAGGATCTCTTCTGCTGCTTCTCGCCTCTTTTGGTTTGACATTTTTACTTCAATCCTGTCGCAACGACGAATACTTAACCGTTCCGCCGCCGGTCCCGAACCAGTCCTTCTCCGAAGAATTTGATACGGTTTCATCGGCTTTGGCAAGAGGCTGGCAATTGGCCAATACCTCTGTGCCGTTGGGCAGCGGCATTTGGCAACAAGGCGGCGGCATTCCACCCTGGTTTGCGCCTTATTCCTCGGCGGGTACTTACGCTGGTTTTATCGGTGCCGATTATACTTCTACTTCGGCCGACCAAGGCGTTATCAGCAACTGGCTTATCTCGCCGGCATTAACCCTGCAAAACGGCGATAAAATTGTCTTTTATACGAAAGGGTGGGTGATTCCTGCAAGCGCAACCGACAGCACCGACTATGCCAACCGCCTGCAGGTTTCCATCAACACCACAAGCACCGACATTGTTGTTGGCAAAGGGCTTGATGTGGGTAATTTCAATACCGTTCTTCTCGACATCAATCCAAACTACATTGAATACCACACCGATCCTGCACTCTATTCTGCACAAGCCTACCCGGGAAACTGGACGCGCTTTGAAGCCACGGTCTTTGGCCTGAACGGTCCAACAAAGGGACGCTTCGCTTTCCGCTATTTTGTAGAAAACGGCGGTTACAACGGCCTGGCAACGGGTGTTGCCATTGACAAAGTTTCGTATCAAAGTGCGTCGCATTAATCTTAAAAAGAATTCAATGAACTATAAGTTTTCTTTTCTGGCAGCCGCAACAGGCTTGGCAAGCCTGACGCTTCTGCTTCTTTCCTGCGAGAAAGATTACGTGGCACCTGCAACGCCAAGCACACCCGCAGTTTCTTCAGCATCATTTGTTGAACAATTCGACAACGTAGGTGATTTAAGTTCGAAAGGATGGGTTTTTAAAAACAACAGCAACCCGATTGGTCAAAACGGCTGGAGACAGGGACGTTACGAAGCCGCATCAGTAATGCAATTCAAATTCTTAGCGCCGGAACCGTTCATTGGTTTTCCCGCTTACAACGCCAGCAAAAGTCCCAATGATTTTGTGAGTTGCGATGCATCTTGTGTGAACGATGCAAACGGTATCGGTGGCCGTGGCGACATTAGCGCCTGGCTTATTTCCCCATCGCTGCCCATGAAAAATGGCGATAAAATTATTTTCTATACCCGTGCTATCAACGATGCCAATTACCCGGATTATGCTCGCGACAGGATGCAGGTAAGAGCTAACTTTCTTAAAGGCGGCACCGATGTGGGCAGTTCGCCGGCATCTACGGGCAATTTCGATTCGCTCCTCCTTGATATTAATCCAGCTTACATTCGAAACGACCCGGCCGGCAATACTCCCGCAGTTCCCGGCTATCCAAGAGCCTGGACACGGTACACGTTGACTATCGCCAATTTGCCCGCAGCTGGCGTCACCAATGCACGGTTTGCGTTTCGTTACCTGGGCACCGATGCAGGCGTGTTCGGTGGTTCTACCGCTGCAAATTTCCCTTCTGTTGTGGGCATTGACAGCCTTGCTTTCGTTCACCAATAATTGGCAAAAACTTTTAGGAGCCGTCGTTCATCGCGACGGCTTTTTTATTTTACTTCGAGGCCGGATTTATCATGAAGAAACTGACAGTCTTTGCATTTGCAACCATTCTGTTTGGGAGTGCGTGTAAGCAAAAAACTTCCGAAGTGCCGCTTGTTGTTTCGCGTGAGATGCAAGTGCAGAAAAATCTTGACAGTTTAAAAGCCGTTGCTGCTACCGGCGACCTGGTTGTGCGTTTAGGCGATGACTTGTTAAGCTACCAAATAAAATTTCTCAATGAGGCAGACCAATCCTATTCTCATGCGGGCCTTGTGATAGAAAAAAATGGCAAAAAAGTAATCGCACACATTACACCAGATGAAGTTGATAGAGACGGCATTCAGTACACGCCGATAGATTCCTTCCTGAACCCAGGCAAGAATCTCTCCTGTGCGCTGTACCGCTATAATTTTACGCCTTCCGAAAAAGATTCGGTTCTTATTGAAATTGAAAAATACAAGGCTTTCCACACGCACTTCGATCGTGTGTATAATCTTGCATCGGATGCTGAAATGTATTGTTCGGAGATGATCAGCAAAGCCATTCGTGCGGCAACACATCAGCGCATAAAATTCAGGGAAGTGAACGTTCCCCCAAAAATGCAACCGGCACTATATCGTTATTTTAAGCAAACACTTTCCAAGCAAATCATTGCGGAGCGAAAGATTATGACCATTGACAATCTTTACCGTGTGCCCGAATGCAAACGACTCATGCAATTCACCTTGAAATATTTACCCGGACAATGACACAACAAATCACTATTTATACCGACGGTTCTTCACGCGGCAATCCCGGTCCCGGCGGCTACGGTGCGGTTTTAATGTACGGCGATAAACGGAAAGAACTTTCCGCCGGTTACCGTAAAACCACCAACAACCGCATGGAATTAATGGGCGTGATTGCCGCATTGGAAGCCTTAAAAAAACCGGGATTGAATATCACCCTTTACACCGACAGCCAGTACATTGTAAAAGCGCTGAACGAAGGCTGGTTAAACAAATGGCTGGCAACAAATTTTGCCAAGGGCAAAAAAAACAAAGACCTCTGGGTGCGTTTTTACAATTTGTACACGCACCACCACATCAAATTTGTTTGGGTGAAAGGCCACGCCGATAATCCTTTCAACAACCGCTGCGACGTGCTGGCGACAACGGCCGCCGATGGAAAAAATTTGCTAGTGGACGAAGGCTACGAAATGGACGTAAACAATTTACTGCTATAAAAAAACCCCGCAGTTGCGGGGTTACTTATTTTAAGCCAACTGGCGTTTTGGTTGAAGAACCATTCGTTGGAGAAGATAAAAGCTTCCGAACAAAAGCGTGCAAAAGAAGAGATCACCCAGGAAAATATTTCCATAGAAACCTTTGATTAAACCGTAGTCGCGCAAAAACGCAAGCCCATCGTAATAGCACATCAGTAGGCCATCAAAAGTTTTAGGACGTTGCAGTCCACCGCCACCTGCCCACACTTCAAAGTTGGATGCCAAGAAAAAAATGATTGAGCCGGTGATTGAAAATGCAGCCACACGTAGCACCGTTATTTTCTTTAATAAAAATCCGAAAGCTGTTAAGCCGGCAATGAGCAAATAATTCAGCCACTGACCATCATAAACTCCTTGTATTTGCGTAATGCCTTTAACGTACAAAACCTGGTAAAGCACATCGGAAAGAACCATCGAAAGCAAGGGAAGCAAAAAAGCCAAACGTCTGTCTTTTGTCACCGCACCGCCAAATAAAGCCATCGCCATTTGCGGCGCAAAACCATACGGCCTTCCGGGCCAAACCCTGTACAGCGAAGCCGCTAAAATCAACAAGCCAAACGTGAGCAAAAGCGATTTGTTTCCTTTCATGGTGAATCAAATTAAGGCGTCAAAAATAAGCAAGAATGCGGTAGTGTTTTTTACTTTTTATCCAGCGCCGCGGCAACGGTGTAAAAGGTAAGTTCACCGCTTAATGCTGATACAGAAATTTTATTGCCCGGAGGAAGAAACAAGGCTTCTCCCCTTTTTAATTCTACTGCATCTTCGTTTGCCTTTGCTTTGGCTTCGCCTTCGTAAACAAAAAGCACAGTCCCGTTTTTCGGCGACAACGAAACAACGTTTCCCGTCTTGTATCTTTTTAAAAAAAACTCTTCCACCGGTGCGTCAAAGGCTTGTTCGGCCGCATTGCTTGCACGAATGATTTTCGGATGCGTGGCTTCAAACTTCACGTGCTTCATCAGTTCGGGTACATCCACGTGTTTATCGGTTAAGCCTGCCCGCAAAACGTTGTCGGAGTTGGCCATTACTTCTACGTTTTGTCCTTCCAGGTAAGCGTGCGGCAAACCGGCGGCCTGGTAAATGGCTTCGCCTTCGGATAAATGCAACAGGTTAAAAAAATAAATGGAGAAGATGCCTCTGTCGTACGAATCATTCTTGCAGAAAGTAAGCACGGCGCGGGCCGCCCAAAAATCTTCCGAAGTTTTTTGCAGTTCACCCGATTCGTAAAGCGGAAGGATTTTTTGTACCAACGGTCGAAGCACTTCATCCACTTTTTCTTGCGGCATCGTCATCACGTCGCCGTATAAGCCTTTGTAGCCACGCTGTTCAAATACGGGCAACAAAGGCCGAAGTTCTTCTACGCCGTTTAGAGTTTCTTTTAATTCCACTTCAGGTTTGAAACCGTGCAGCAGCCAAAAATCGCTTAGCGCAACCATTAACTCCGGCTTGTGATTTTTGTCTTTGTAATTGCGATTGGATGCGTTTAGCGCAATGCCTTTTTTATTCTCTTTTTCAAATTCTTCTTCGGCTACAGCCTTCGACGGATGCACCTGAATGGAAAGCATCTGTTTCACGTCGAGTATCTTAAACAGGTAAGGCAGCGAACCAAATTTGACCGCAACATTTTCTCCCAAGGTTTCTTTTGGGTGACTTGCGATGAATTGATGAAGCGAAGTGTTCGTTTCGTCTAAAATAGCCGGGGCATTTGGATGCGCACCAAGCCAGTATTCCGCGAAAGGTTTTTTATCGTGGTTGATAATATTTAAAAGTTGCGGGATAAAATCAGTGCCGCCCCAACTGTACGGTTGCACCACGCCTCTAAGTTTGTACATGCTTTTCATTGATAGCAGATTTTGGTAAATTGGGCTAAAGATAAACGATGGCCACACATTTGGAAATCGGCAAAGCGGGTGAGCGGTTGGCAGAAGACTACCTCGTACAAAACGGTTATTCCATTCTTCACCGAAACTGGCGCTGCGGCGGACACGAAGAGATTGACCTGGTGGCGATGAAAGACAACAAGCTGCATTTTGTAGAAGTGAAATACCGCACGTCAACCTACGGCGGTCATCCCGAAGCCGCCGTAAACCGCCAGAAAATTCGAATTCTTCTGCGCGGCGTCGAGCAGTTTTTATTCATTCACAAACAATACGACGACTTTCGCCTCGACGTTCTTTCCATCACGCAATTACCCGGAAAGGAACCGGAATATTATTTTATTGAAGACGTTACAATGTAGACGGCCCATCCCGACCTTGCCGGTGGGAAGGCCATCAGCGCACAGGCCTTGCTTTTTTACGTTTGTGTTTTATTTCAATTTCTCAGAAAGCATCAAATTCATTTTTTGCTTTGAGAGGCTTTATCACCCTTCCCACCGGGAAGGGCTTCAGCACCGTCTCCCATAATCAGAAAAGAATGTTGGGATGGGCTGTTAGTCCACCCAATCCGCTACAAACACATTCGTATCGTGGCCGCCACCGTTGTTGCGATTGCTGCAAAACAAAATCTTTTTGCCATCGGGACTGAACATGGGAAAGGCATCAAAACTATTATCATGACTGATTTTTTCGAGTCCCGTTCCATCTTCGTTCAACAAATACATGTTGAAGGGAAAACCGCGGCCGTATTCGTGGTTGCTGCAAAAAATAATACGGCCGTCCTTTAAAAAATTCGGCGCCCAGTTGGCCTGTCCGTAATGCGTGATTTGTTTGACATTGCTACCGTCCGCGTCGGCAACAAAAACTTCCATTTGCGTTGGCGCCACCAAATTTTCCGCAAGCAAATCTTTGTATTCTTTTATTTCGGTTTCGGTTTTTGGACGGCTGGCCCGCCAAATAATTTTCTTTCCATCGGCACTAAACCAAGCGCCGCCATCATAGCCAAGCGTGTTGGTAATTTGCGTTCCTTTCTCCGTTTTTAAGTCCATCACGTACAAATCCAAATCGCCGTTGCGCAAGGACGTAAACAACATTTTCTTGCCGTCGGGTGAAAGCGTGGCTTCGGCATCGTAGCCCGGTGTGTTCGTCAGCTTCTTTACAATTTTTCCGTTGAGATCGGCCATGTAAATGTCAAAACTGCTGTAAACAGGCCAGATGTATTTGTTGCCGTATTTGCTACGGTTGGGCATAGGCGGGCAAGCCTCACCGCCTTCAAACGTGGAGGCATAAATAATGTGCTTGCCGTCTTTGGTAAAGAAGGAACAAGTGGTGCGGCCCTTGCCCGAGCTAATCATTTTGTAGGTGAACTTCTCTCCCGCTTTCGGCAGCTTGCCGTAAAAGATTTGGTCGCAAGGCAAGCCGTCTTTTGCCGATGTACGCTGAAACACGAGGCTCTTGCCGTCGAAGCTCCAGTAGGCTTCGGCATTGTCGCCGCCAAACGTGAGTTGCTGCACGTCTTTGAAATGCCTTTCCTCAGGATATTGAACCGTGTCTTTTCTAACAATTCTTTCTTGTTGACGAACCTCAGGAGCGGTAAACGATAATAAAAAGATGCAGGCAAAAACGGCTGACACAAACAGGCTTCGCATACAAAAAAGTTGATGAGGTTTAAAGAGATGTAAAAATAGCCAGGCAATACCTTTTTCTTCGGAGCTTTTTCTTTTCGCCAGCCGTTCGTGTTATAGTTTTGAAACATGCTCCGAATCTTTCTTTTTCTTGCTGCCGTTTCTTTTTTGGTCTCGTGTGGTGATGACGAACAATCTTCTCAACAAACAAAAACGCCAACTGCGGACAGCGTAAACAAAAGCGTTGCGCCGCAAATGCAGGCAACAAAGCCGCAGGCAAGGGATAGTGTGAACCAATCGCTGTCCGCGCTGGAAAAAAGATACGCCCTTGTGCCTTCCGATCCTGCGCTTGCTTATGATCTTGCTTACGCTTATGCCGAGGCCGGGAACGCCAAAGTTTTGCGTCTGACCGATTCGCTTATTAAAGCGAGAACACCGGAATTTGAAAAAGCTTATTATACAAAAGCCGATTATTTTTCCCGCGTCAACAACGAGAAAGAAGCGTTGAAGAATTACGATGCGGCCATTGCCGCTAACCTTCATTTTTTGGATGCGCAAATTGACAGAGGCCGTTTGCTCTTTCGCCAAAAGCAGTACGATGCGGCTTTAAAAACTTTTGCTATCGGGCAAAAAATTTCTCCCGCTGAACCCATGTTTTATTTCTGGATTGCCAAAACGCAGGAAGCGATGGGAAACAAAGCCGACGCAAAAGCAAATTACCAACGTGCCTATTCTCTCGATAAAACGCTGACCGACGCAAAAGAAGCTGCGGATAAATTATAATTGGCCGTTGATTGTTGGGCGAAGAGACGAACAACGATCAACGTTCAACGGCCAACCCGGCAGTCGTCCGCCATCCCTCATCTTTCTCTACATTTGCCCATGCCACTGATCGCTCCCTCCGTTTTAACCGCTGATTTTTTACGCCTTGGCGAAGCCTGTAAAATGCTGAATGACAGCGAAGCCGATTGGTTTCACCTTGACGTTATGGACGGCCGCTTTGTGCCCAACATTTCTTTCGGTATGTCCATCATCAAACAAATCAGAACGGCCACAAAAAAATTTTGCGACGTGCACCTGATGATTCTGGAACCGGAGAAATACGCAGAAGAGTTTGCCGCTGCCGGAGCCGATCAACTGACCGTTCACATTGAAGCCTGCCCGCACTTGCACCGCAACGTTCAGCAGATAAAAAGCCTCGGCATGAAAGCCGGCGTTGCATTGAATCCGCACACGCCGGTTTTTTTGTTGAAAGATATTTTGCACGAGCTTGACACAGTTCTTTTGATGAGCGTGAATCCTGGTTTTGGTGCACAGAAATTTATTCCGCACACGCTGGAAAAAATTAAAGAACTCCGCGGGATGATTGACGAACGCAAGCTTGACGTGCGGATTGAAATTGACGGCGGCGTAACGCTGCAAAACGCAAAGTCAATCGTTGATGCTGGCGCTGATGTGTTGGTGGCCGGCAACACCGTTTTTGCATCGGCAAATCCAATTCAAACCATTCAGCAGTTGAAACAATTGTAATGGCCAAGGATCTTTTTTCTTCACAAGCCGATGCCTACGCAAAGTATCGTCCTACGTATCCGCAAGATTTGTTTGACTACATCCTACAATTCGTGAAAGAAAAAAATTGCGTTTGGGATTGTGCCACCGGCAACGGGCAAGCCGCAAGCGTTTTGGCTCATTATTTTCAAACCGTAGAAGCGACGGACATCAGCGAAGCGCAATTAAAAAACGCGGTTAAGAAAGAAAACATTCATTATCAAATTTGCCCGGCGGAAAAAACACCCTTTGCTGATGACAGCTTTGATTTGATTACCGTAGCCACGGCTTACCACTGGTTAGATTGGAATGCCTTTTACAACGAAGCCTCAAGAGTTGGCAAAAACGATTGCGTGGTGGCTGTGTGGGCTTACAACATTGTTTTGTGCGAAGACAAAAATGTCAACCAACTGATTCATGATTACTATTACAAAACGATCTATGCTTACTGGAACAAAGAGCGGCGGCACGTTGAGGCTTCTTACAAGACCGTGGCTTTTGATTTTTTCTCGCTGCCATCGAAAGATTTCGAAATAATAAAGCAATGGACAAAAGAAGACTTGCTTGGCTATTTGTCCACCTGGTCGGCGCTGCAGAACTACGTTAAGCAACACGGCGCCTCGCCCTTGCCTGCTTTTGAAAAACAACTGATAGAAGTTTGGCAGAACGAAGAAGAAAGAGCGTTTCGCTTTCCTCTTTTCCTGCGCATCGGAAGAGTGAAGAAATAAAGCCAGCCGGAATTCGTGCAATTTGTCTTCTAATTCGTGTTTAGACAAATCGTGTTTATTTTGTCCCAAATTCTGCTTTGTGAAGAGCCTTCGCCTTTCCTTTTCCGCCGCGCTTTTGTTCGCCTGCTTTTTTTCGTTTGCACAAAAAAAATTCGCCACCGTTAGCGGAAAAATTATTGACGAAAACGAGGCGCGGCTGAGCGGCGTTTCCATTGAAATTCTTGGGCAACAAAAAGGGATTCACTCATCCGATTCGGGAACTTTTTCAATTAAAGCACCCATCAACAGGGCTTTTGCGCTCATCTTCTCGCACAGCGGCTATAAACCGGTGCAACAAAATTTTTTGCTGAACGAAGGCGAGGAAGAAAAGATTACGGTTCGCATGGAAGCCGGTGAAGGCCGTTTGGAAGAAGTGATCATAAAAGACAGCCGCGAACGAACCGAAGTTGGATTGATACGTCCCAATCCGAAATCAATCATCAATCTTCCCTCGCCGGTGATGGGCGTGGAAGGATTGCTGAAAGTTTTTGTCGGAAGCAACAACGAACTCACCTCGCAATACAACGTTCGCGGCGGCAGCTATGATGAGAACCTCATTTACGTAAATGACTTTGAAATTTTTCGCCCTTACCTCGTGCGCAGCGGCCAACAGGAAGGCTTAAGTTTTATCAATCCTGAACTGGTAAAAAATATTTCTTTTTACAATGGCGGCTTTGCGGCTCGTTACGGCGACAAGATGAGCAGTGTGCTCGACATTCAATACAATACGCCAAAAAAATTCGGCGGCTCGGCTTATGTAAGTCTTTTAGAGCAAGGTCTTCATCTTGAAGGCGCATCAAAAAAGTTTACTTACTTAATTGGTATGCGCAACCGCAGCAACCGGAATCTTTTGTCGCGGCAGGAAACGCAAGGATCTTACGTGCCTTCTTCTGCGGATTTACAAGCACTGCTTACCTATCAGATAAACAAGAAGTGGAGTGCGGAGCTACTGGGTAATTTATCAACGACAAAATTTGCCTTGACGCCGCAATCGAGCCAGTTAACATCCTCGGTTTTTTCGCCGTTTTTCACCGCCAACCTTGGTGTTGACATTTACTTCGACGGCCACGAACGCGACCAATACAGCACCGGCATGTTGGGGCTTTCCACAACTTACCAGGCATCGAAAAACCTAAAATTAAAATGGCTCGCTTCGCGTTTTGAAAACGATGAAAGCGAGAACATTGACATTGCCGGCGCTTATCTTTTTGGCGACCGCGATTTTGACAAATCTTCTTCAACCTTTGGCCTGATTGTAAATCCATTGGGCGCCGGCCTTTATCAAAACTTTGTTCGCGACCGGTTGAATATTGTTGATTATAATTTTTCGCACAAAGGCCAATGGAACAAAGCGGCTCATGTGGTTCAATGGGGCCTTGGTTACGACAAAACAAAAACTGCCGACAAGCTGAACGAATGGCAATATGAAGATTCGGCGGGCTACTCATTGCCTTACAATCCTTCACTGTTGCAGATGAACGATGTGATTAAATCAACCGTTAGTCTTGACGTAAACAAATTCTCCGGTTACGTTCAGGACAACATCGCTTTCAAAAAAGGAAAAACGACTTACACGGTGCAAGGCGGCCTGCGCTTCAACTACAACGATTTGAACAACGAGCTGTTGATTTCGCCGCGTGCGGCCCTTTCGTGGAAACCCGATTGGAAAAAAGACATCCTGTTTCGAACAGCGATTGGTGCGTATGACCAACCGCCTTTTTACCGCGAATTACGACGTTACGACGGCAGTCTAAATACCGCGTTGAAAGCGCAACGCAGTTGGCAGGGCGTGGTTGGTTTGGATTACAACTTCATCGGCTTTGACCGTCCGCTACGATTAACTACCGAAGCCTATTACAAGTATATGACCAACGTAGTGCCTTACGACATTGACAACGTTCGCATCCGCTATTTTGGCGAGAACAATGCAAAGGCTTATGCGGCAGGTTTGGAAATGCGGCTGTTCGGCGAACTGGTGAAAGACGCAGAAAGCTGGGTAAGCCTGAGTTTTATGCGCACAAGAGAAAACATCGCCGGTGATTTTTACACGAAGTACACGATTGATTCCCTGGGAAAGATTACGGACAGCAGCCGTGTGGAAGGTGGTTGGTTTCGCCGGCCTACGGACAGAACGATAACCTTTGGTATGTTCTTTCAGGATTATCTCGCCACAAACAAAAATTTCAAGGTTTACATCAACGCACTTTACGGCACCAATTTACCGTACAACATTCCGGGTTCCGTTCGTTATCGTAACGCCCTGCGCATTGAACCGTACATGCGGGTGGACATTGGCTTCAGCGCCTTGTTGCTGGACGGAGAAAAAACAAACCGGCGCAGCCATTCGCCTTTCCGCAACGTTGAAAACATCTGGGCCAGTTTTGAGGTGTTCAATTTAATTGACCGGCCCAACACCATTTCGTATTTGCTGATAAAAGATTTTGCGAACAACACGTTCACGCTGCCAAACCGGTTAACGCCGCGGCTGATTAATTTTAAGATTGTGGCACGGTGGTAGTAAATTTGGGAACATGCCTACCGTTTTGCTTCTAAATGGATTCCGGTTTTTCTTTTACAGCCGTGAAAACAAGGAACCCGCCCATATTCATGTAGCAAAAGGAGACGCAGAAGGCAAAATATGGCTAGAACCCATTTTGGAAATTGCTTACTTTATCCGGTTCACAAACAGTGAGCAAAAGCAGATTATCGAAATCGTAACGGCCCATCAACAACAATTTAAAAACCACTGGAATGAATACTTCAACCAATAGATTTGATGCGCTTGAGAGCCTGATTCACGAAGAAGGCTTGCGAATAGAGGCAATAGACGTTCACCCTGAAATGGATTTGCTGCTGGTGATTTTGAACACGAAAACCATTCTGCGCCAAAAGATTTCCGATTATCCAAGCCTACACGGCGCAACAAAAGAAAAGTTGATGAATTACGAATTTATTGGAAAAGGTACCGGTATTCATTGGCCTGACCTCGATGAAGATTTAAGTCTCAAAGGATTTTTGAGAGACGAATTAAGAAACATGGTTAACAGTAAAAAACAAAAAGCTGCGTGAGACGTTTCAGCCGTAGCGATGCATGAATTTGTCTCTATCCGCACGAAATCAAAACATCAAAAAAGAAGCAGACGAAATCCTGCATCAACAAGGGTTGCTTTCGATTTTACAACGCTACGGCGCACCGCACATCACCGGCAGTTACAACCTCGATTTAATGACGTGGCGTGACCTTGACATTTATCTTCAGACAGACTCAATTAACGAGGGAAACTTTTTCTCTCTCGGCGGTGAAATAGCAACCCTTCTTCAACCAGTAAAAATGAGTTTTCGAAACGAAGTGCTGGCGAAAACAGAAGGCTTGCCAAACGGTTTTTATTGGGGCATTTACTTGGGAGATGAAAGAGCCGGCGCGTGGAAGATTGACGTATGGGCGGTAAACAAAACAGAATGCGAACGGCTATTGGATTATTGCCGCAGAATTAAAGCGCAATTAACGCCGGAAACAAGATTGAAAATTTTGGAAATTAAATCCCACTGTTGGCAGCATCCCGAATACCGGCGCAGTTTCAGCAGCAAGGATATTTACGAAGCGGTTTTGCAAAACGGTGTTTCGGACATTGATTGCTTTCGCAGTTATATTCGGCAAAAGAGCAAGCTGCCTAAAAGATGAAAGCAAAGGGATCATCTCAGTTCTTAATCGTTTCTTCTCTTAAAAATTTTATTCTATTTCCTCATCCAAAACTCATCCTCCCACGTTGCCTTCTTGTCTATTTTGTTCAGTTCCTCAAACATAGCCGCTAAGGTTTCGGCGGGGATTTCTTTTTCAGCATAAGGGAAGAGAATCCTTTCTTCAAAACGAATGTGATCGTGCACGGCATCAGCCAATTTGATAAAGCTATTTTCATCTATTGTCTTTGCGCATTGTTCAACCAAAACCTTAATTGCTGCGTGGTCAGCAAACATCCGTTGCACCCATTCGTTCCCGCCGGACAAATGCGGCGCCAGTATGGCTTCTTCTTTTCGAAAATGCATCTGCAGGTCATTGTCCCAAAACCATTGAATGTACCGGGCTATTAGGGCATGATCAGTGCCGTTTTTTAAGCCTTGTTTTATTTTCCAGCCAAACAACAAACCTTCGTGATGCTCTTTGGAAAGCGGCGTCAGCTCTTTGCTTCGTTTGATGGGCTTTTTTTCTTCGTTCATGGAACAAAGCTACGGACGGGGCGAAACGCACAAATGATACCCATCAGCTAAAACGAAAAGCCCCTGGAAAGGGGCTCTTTGAACAATGGTCAACGCCATTATTGAACGATTAACTTACGGGCATTGGTGTACGCAGCGTCTTTGTTTGTAACCACACGGATAAATTGACCGCGTTTCTTAACAAGTTTCCGCACTGGCAAGACTTATCTTTGCCGCTTCACAATATTTTTTCATAAAAAGCTGCGCTTTGAACGCACTGAGTATATGAGCAAAAAAGGAAAAGTTCTCGTCGCCATGAGCGGCGGCATTGACAGCACGGTGACCGCATTGATGCTTCACCACGAAGGTTACGAAGTTGTTGGCATCACCATGAAGACCTGGGATTATGCCAGCAGCGGCGGTTCCAAAAAAGAAACGGGCTGCTGCAATCTTGATTCGTTTAACGATGCCCGCGCCGCCGCCGTCCAACACGGTTTCCCGCATTACATACTCGACATTCGCGAAGAGTTTGGCTCTTTTGTCGTGGAGAATTTTGTAGATGAATACCTCGCCGGCCGCACGCCCAATCCCTGCGTGCTTTGCAACACGCACATCAAATGGCGGGCTTTGCTAAAACGGGCCGATGCTTTGGGTTGTGATTTTATTGCCACAGGGCATTACGCATCCGTTCGTCAACACGATAACGGCCGCTTCGTTATCAGCAAAGGCGCCGATGAAATGAAAGACCAGAGTTATGTGTTGTGGGGATTGCAACAAGACCTTTTGTCGCGAACGATTCTGCCTTTGGGCACTTACCGCAAAACCGAAATCCGCCAGATGGCGCATGATTTTGGCTATCCCGAGCTCGCCAAAAAAAGCGAGAGTTACGAGATTTGTTTTGTGCCCGACAACGACTACCGCGGCTTTCTAAAACGCAAAATTGAGGGCCTGGAAGAAAAGGTTTCGGGTGGCTATTTTGTAAACAAAGAAGGCAAAATCCTGGGCCAGCACAAAGGCTATCCATTTTATACAATCGGGCAAAGAAAAGGCCTGGACATAACCTTGGGCAAACCTGCTTACGTTACCGCCATTGACCCCGATACAAACACCGTGGTTTTGGGCGACGAAGAGGATTTGGAAAAAGAAGACATGAAGGTGGCGAAAGTGAACTGGATAAAATACGAAGGCCTCACTGAGCCAACGGAAGCGCTTACTAAAATCCGGTACAAAGACAAAGGCAGTCATTCCCTCATCACCGCATCGGGCAGCGATGTTTCGGTTCGTTTTTTTGAAAAAGCCAAAGGCATTGCCCCCGGCCAAAGCGCCGTTTTTTACGAAGGCGACGATGTTATTGGCGGAGGAATTATTCAGCGGCGTTAGTTGATTAGTTGACAGGTTGATCGGTTGATTAGTCTAACGGCCGGAAGGCTTTTCCCAATCAACCTGTCAACTATTTAACCAATCAACTATTTATATTAGCTTTAGCCCGTTGACGTTAACAGCAACGCTATCCAATGAATCCTTTATCGCGCATGAAAGCATTTTCCCTGCTCTTGTTGGCTTCGCTCTTTTTTGTTTCGTGTAAAAAAGAAACCGAAACACTTCAACCCGAAGTACCCAAAGATTATCTTCCTACTCAACCCGGCAAATACATTACGTACCGCACCGACTCAACTGTGTACACCAATTTTGGCTCGGGTATCGCAGTCCATTCTTACCAGGAAAAGACTATTGTTGATTCCTTGATAACGGACAATTTGGGCAGACCGTCTTACCGTGTGTTTCGGTTTTTGCGTGATACAGCCGGGAAAACGGCCTGGCAGCCGGCGGGCACGTACTTTATTACCCCAACGGCAAATGCGGTTGAAGTGATTGAAAACAACCTGCGCTTTTTAAAACTTGCCGCACCGGTTTCAGAAGGAACAAGTTGGAAAGCGAACCGTTTTCTACCCGACGATCCTTATGGCGCCTTTTATGATTTTAGCAACGACGACGGCATGGCTGATTGGGATTATGGTTATACGAATGTTGACCAGGCTGTTTCGGTATCGGGCAAGCAATACGATAGCACGGTCACAGTTCAACTCATGCTTGACGATCCTGAAACAAACACAAGCGCAAATTTTCAGATAGCGAACGCACAACTGTACGGTTTTAAAAATTATTCTACTGAAAAGTATGCAAAGGGCCTCGGGCTGATTTACCAGGAATACATCATGTGGGAATACCAGCCGCCTTCTTCGCCTCGGCCGGGTTACCGCGGGTTTGGCGTTAAACGATCCATCATTGACCACAATTAGCGTATGAAAAAAATTCTGGTGTGCTTACTTGCCGCGGCCTTTACAAGTACCGGACACGCACAATTCAGCCGTTACGTTATCCAGTTTAAAAACAAAGGGGGCACACCGTATTCATTCAGCGCACCGCTTCAATATTTATCGCAAAGAGCGGTTGACAGAAGAACGCGATACAATATTGCGATTGACAGTTCCGACCTGCCCGTGACGCCCCGCTACATTGACAGCCTTCGTTCGGCAGGCGCTGTTACTGTTTTAAATGCTTCGCGGTGGTTAAATTCTGTTTCCGTTAAAACCACTGATGCCACTGCGCTGGCAAAAATCGCAGGCCTTCCTTTTGTGCAAAGCGTTTCGCCCATTGCCGCACGTACGGCAAGTGCTTCGGGAAAAATTGAACAACCGCAAACGCAAAATCTTCGCATCAATAATGCAGCAAACGCTGCGAACGGGAGTGCCGATTTTTTTAATTACGGCCAATCCTACGACCAGCTGCACCTTCACAACGGTGAGTTTCTGCACAACATCGGCTTGCGCGGACAGAATATGATTATTGGTATGCTGGATGACGGCTTCTTTCACTACAATTCGCTGAAGGCTTTTGATAGCGTAAACCCAGCCGGGCAAGTGCTGGGCACTTATGATTTTGTGGCCAGCGAAACCAGCGTAACGGAAGACGATTCACACGGTATGGAATGTTTCTCCATTATTGCCGCAAACATTCCGGGGCAATTTGTAGGAACTGCGCCAAAGGCTTCCTTTTATTTGTTCCGCAGCGAAGATGTTGCATCGGAATATCCGGTTGAAGAACACAATTGGGTTTGTGCAGCCGAACGCGTTGACAGTGCCGGCGGCGACGTTATCTCCAGCTCACTCGGGTACAACACGTTTGATAATTCAGTTTTTGACCATACCTACCAGGACATGAACGGGAACACGACAATCGCTGCAAGAGGTGCGGACCTGGCGGCCAAAAAAGGCTTGCTGGTTATCGTTGCTGCGGGCAACGAAGGCGATAAATCCTGGCATTACATTACCACACCGGCCGATGGCGACAGCGTATTGGCTGTAGGTGCGGTTTCAACAGCAGGAGTCGTGGCCGGCTTTTCAAGTTACGGGCCTTCATCCGACGGGCAAGTAAAGCCCGACGTGGCTTCCGTTGGCGTGTCCACCGTGCTTCAAACACCGGGCAATACCGTTGGCAACGGCAACGGCACTTCCTTTGCCTGCCCAAACATGGCGGGCCTTGCAACCTGCTTGTGGCAAGGCTTTCCAGAGTTCAACAACATGCGCATCATAAACGCACTGCGCCAAGCGGGCAGCAAAGCAACGACACCCGACGACCGCATAGGCTATGGCATACCCGATGTAAAAAAAGCAACGTTGTCATTGCTAAAAGATTTTTCAACCGCAAGCGCTACTGCTACTAATTGCAAGACCACAATTAACTGGACAAGCAAAGACCTGGGCACGATGAGATACGAAGTTGAACGCAAGGCGCCGGGCGAAACAGCGTTTACAAAGATTGGCGAACGCCAGGGAACGGGCTCTTTATTTGGCACACACGGTTATCAATTTGCAGACAGCTTAATCAACGTGCAGGCAGGCACAATCTCTTACCGCATTCGCGAAATTATTGACACCGCTACGGCAACGTTTACAGCAGATTATACCGATACGGTAACGGTGAATCTGGGTGCGTCGTGTATTGTTACCGGCATCACACCTGTTTTGGCGGCAGGCGAAGAAATTCTTTTGCTGCCCAATCCAGCAAAAGAAAAATTTACGCTGAAGATTACAACGGCTTACGCCATTCCTGCTTTGATTGTGCGGGTTGTGGATGCGAAAGGGCAATTGGTTTTGGCTGAGCGCAAAGCAAAAGCATCGGGTACGGCAAGCTTTGTTATTCCTTCTTACTTTCTTGCAAGCGGAAAATATTTCGTGAGCGTTTACAACAACGGGAAATTGCTGGCGACAAGAGAATTGCTGAAATTATAACGCAAACAAAGCCGCAAACAAGGTGTCCGCCTTTTCATCGTAACCTTCAAAGTATTGTTGTTTCACCAACCGCAGCTTTGTTTGTTGTAAAATGTATTCAACCACGTCTTCGTTTTCTTTTACAAAGACCGAACACGTGATGTATAAAAACTGCCCTCCTTCTTTCAAACATTTGCCTGCATTGACCGCAATGGATTTTTGCAGCAAACTGTAATACTCAATTTTTTGTTTGGAAAAGAAACGCAACTGCTCAGGCGTTCGTCCCCAAGTACCCGAACCGCTGCAAGGCGCATCGCAAATAATGAGGTCGAATTTTTCATTGAGGTGAAATTGCGGCGACGAAACATCCGCGACGAACGATTGATAAGAGGCAATGCCTGCACGCGAAAAACGTGTCTTCAGATTATGCAAAATGCTTTCACGAACGTCGCTAACGGTTAACTGCACTTGCGGAAAATGATCGTGCAACAAAATACTTTTGCCGCCGCTGGCTGCACAACAATCCCAAGCGGAAAAGGTTTGGCATTCGGTGTTTGATGTTTGGTGTTGAAGCAGGTTGAGTACGCGTTGAGAACTTTTATCTTGCACTACGACTTCTTTGTCAACTTCCAGCGCATCGTCAATTTTTGTTGCGATGGGCAAACGCAAACAATCGCCTTCAACAGAAAAAGAAACAGCCAACGTTTGAATTTTTTGCAGGACTATTTCTTTTTTTCCAGGTCTTATGCGCAGGAACAAATCGGGCTGCACAAGGTGCGATAGATTGAAAGCATCCTTTTCAATATCATTGCTCACTTCATCCAAAAAAGGGAAAACAACACCGTTATTTTCACGCAACAGAAAAGCAAGTTTATCTTTCAATGTCCCGGAAGAAACGCCGCTCCACTCCGGCTTCAGTTCATCAATAAAAATACTTTTATCGTGACAAAGGGCCTGGCCTATCAGCAGTTGTTCTGTAAGACTGTATTCTTCAAACGCCTTTCCCAAACGGTAATAGCAAAAGCACAAATCGCCAACCATTCTTCTGTCTCTTGAGCCAAACTTTTTTTGTTCGCGAAAATAATTTTTTAGCCACGAAGCAAAAGGGATCGCACCATCGTAAAGATTAATAATGGTTTCAGATGATCGCAGGTAGGCGTGCAAATGCATGGCGCAAAGATGAAAACAAAACGGCGGTCAACGTAAGACCGCCGTTTTGTTTTTAAAAGGCTATCCTTAGTTATAATAATACCGCAACGAGTAATTAACCGCTCCGGGATTTTCGACGATCGTTCCCGAAGAGGGTTTGCTTGCGCTGTTGTACGTGTACGTAGAGGCTTGCGTGTAATTGTTGGTTGGATCAGTAGCATCGGTGTACGTAAGTCCCGTTGTATTGTTGGGTCCAAAGAAAGTTGTCAGGCCGATGATCATGGCTTCCGTGCCCAGTTTCAGCGGGTTTGTTTTTGCATCGTATGTGTAGGCCGATGTTGCAATCAGGCTCCACGCAGACGTTGTAACATCATAATCGAAAGTTTTTTCCGTTGCCACGTTTCCGTTGCCGTACGTATAATCCGTGCGGGAAGAAGGCGCATAAGGCAGCAACATAACTTTTTGATAAGATATAGCGCTGGCGAGATTTCCACTTGCGTCATAAGTGAAGGCTGTGCTGTCCGAGTACGCAACACCGCCTACGTTCAGATCGTAGCGGGTGTAGGTATAGCGTGCGGCAGAGGAATTGTAGAATACGTTTGTTACCAGACTGTCAACTCCAATGGCAGCGAGGTCGGGGCTACGGGCAACAGTTTGCGTAATGATGCCGTTCGTGTTGCGCAAAAGTTTGTAGGTGAATGGAGAAGCCGCCGTACTGGAAACGTCGAGTTGTGTAAGCCGGCCCGCAGTATTGTATGCATAAGCAATAGCGGTTGAATCAGCACCGTTAACCTCCACACTTCGAACCAGTAAACCGGAAGTGATTGTACCGCCACCGTTTCCGGATGAATTACCCGTATCTATAAAATCCGGTTCTTTTTGACAGGCCGTAAAAACAAACAGAAAAGCAGTTAAGGCAAAAGCGATCTTTTTCATGGTTGATGACTTGAACTGTAAGATACAAAAATGATAAAAACAACGACAACAAAAGGCCGCACTGAAACGACCTTCCTGCGAAGGAATAAAAGCTTATTGATAATAGAAAGTGTATTCCGTGGTTTGCGTTTAGGAGCCGGTAACCGCCGCTATTTTTACCAAGAGCCCTGATGCACTGTCTGTGCCCAATAGTTCCCGTGCTTCCGTTATAATTGGCGTCGAGACTGATTTCTTTTTGACGCGAAGAGAGAAGGGCAACCAGTGCCAATGCAGTTAGTATTGATTTCATAGCGGGAACTTGGCGGCGAATGTAACAGAAATTACAATTCGAGTAAAGCCTTCACGGGGTCTTTGCCAAACAGCAAGAGTTCCGGATTTTCCAGCAATTCTTTTACCCGCACAAGGAAAGAAACCGATTCGCGGCCGTCAATAATGCGGTGATCGTAACTCAAAGCTAAATACATCATCGGTCGAACTACAATTTGTCCGTCAACAACAACAGGCCGCTCCTGAATTTTGTGCATACCCAAAATAGCCGACTGCGGAATGTTGATGATGGGTGTACTCATGAGCGAACCAAATACGCCGCCGTTGGTGATGGTAAAAGTGCCACCCTGCATTTCTTCCATGCTCAATTTGTTGTCGCGGGCCTTGGTTGCAAGTTCCACTACTTTCTTCTCAACTTCCGCCATGCTTAAACTTTCGGCATTGCGAATAACCGGTACTACCAAACCTTTTGGCGCGGAAACAGCAATGGAAATATCGCAGTAATTGTGAAACACAAGCGAGTCGCCGTCAATGTAAGCGTTTACCGAAGGCCATTCAGCAAGCGCATAACAAACCGCTTTGGTGAAGAACGACATGAAGCCAAGGTTCACGCCGTGTTTTTCTTTAAACTTTTCTTTGTTGGCTGAGCGAATGGCCATGATGCGACTCATGTCCACTTCGTTAAAAGTGGTGAGCATGGCCGTTGTGTTTTTTGCTTCTACCAAACGTCGGCTAACTGTTTTGCGAAGATTGCTCATTTTCTCACGGCCCTCGGCACGGTTGAATAATTCGACACCGGGTTTGCGGCCGGGGTTTTCCAAAGCACTCAACACGTCTTCTTTCAGGATCTTTCCGTTGTAGCCCGATGGCTGAATGTCTTTTGGATTGACCTTTTTATCGGCAATGATGGCCGAAGCAACGGGTGTTGCTTTTACATCGGTTTGGGGTTGGCCTTCTTTCGGCGCATCCGCTTTTTGAGCGGCTGGCTGTGCCTTTTCTGCTACCGGTGCCTTTGTTTCTGGCTGGTTGCCGGTTGCCGGTTGTTGATTGCTACTTTCAGGTTTTGCCGCAGTTTCATCAATCTGTGCAACGGCATCGCCAATGTTCAACGTATCGCCTTCCTTGCCCACCGTTTTTAAAATACCCGCCTGCTCTGCGTTCAGTTCGAAGGTTGCTTTTTCGCTTTCCAATTCGGCTATTACTTCGTCTCTTTCAACGTAGTCGCCGTCATTTTTCAGCCATTTTACCAAGGTTACTTCGTTAATGGATTCGCCAACAGTAGGCACTTTAATTTCAATCATATAATAAATTCAAGTGCCGCAAATTTCGGGTAAAAAAGCTTATAAACGGAACGACCGTTGCCGGTTTCTTGCGCAGCAACGGTCGTTTTATTTTTTCTGTATTGCCGGTTAAATCGTAAACGCTGTTTCCACAATTTCCGCTTGTTCCTGTGCGTGAACTTTTGAATAACCGCTGGCCGTGGCCGCGCCGGGTTGCCGGCTGATGATGCCGTAATTCATACCCTTTAGGTTCATTTGCAAAAACGCTGCGGCACCCATGTTCAGCGGCTCTTCCTGCACCCAAAACCAAGTGGCTTTGTTGTATTTTTTATAGAGTTCTTCAAGCTGTTTGTAGGGCAAAGGATAAAGTTGCTCCACGCGAACTACCGCCACGTCTTTGCGGGCCTCTTTCTGTTGGCGGTCGGCCAGGTCGTAATACACTTTGCCGCTGCAGAACAAAACCTTTTTCACGTCACCGGCATTCTGCACGAACGTATCGTCAATCACTTCTTTGAACCGTCCGTTGGTAAACTCGCTCATGTGCGAATAAGCGGCAGGCAGTCGCAGGTTTGCCTTCGGCGAAAAATTGATCAATGGCTTGCGGAAAGACCAGGTCATTTGACGGCGCAGGGCGTGAAAGAAATTGGCCGACGTGGTGATGTTTGTCACCACCATATTCAGTTCTGCGCACAACTGTAAAAAGCGCTCAAGTCTTGCGCTGCTGTGCTCCGGCCCTTGGCCTTCGTAACCGTGCGGCAACAACATGACCACGCCGCTCATACGCTGCCATTTTTGTTCCGACGAAGCAATAAACTGGTCAATGATGATCTGCGCACCGTTGGCAAAATCGCCGAACTGTGCTTCCCAAATCACGAGGTTGTTTGGATTGGCCATAGCGTAGCCGTATTCAAAGCCCAATACGGCATATTCGCTTAGCAGGGAGTTGTAAATGCGCAACTTGCTCTGGCCTTCCTGAAAGTGATTGAGACGGTTGTATTCTTTGTTTGTGTTTTCGTCGTAAATAACCGCGTGGCGGTGTGAGAAGGTGCCGCGCTTTACATCCTGCCCGCTCATGCGCACGTCTTTATTTTCAACGAGCAAGCTGCTGTAGCCAAGTAATTCACCCGTGGCCCAGTCTACTTTTTGTTCGGCTTCAAACAATTTGATTTTATCCTGCAAGAGTTTGTCCACCTTGCGCAGCGGCTTAAAGTCTTGCGGGTAGGTCATCAATCCGTTGAAAAGTTTTTTAAACGTTTCTTCTGTAATGGCGGTAAAAGGCGATTGGTCAAAATCTTCTTCCGTTGCGCGGCGAAGGCTCTTCCACCACAATTCCGGCTGCTGATAATTGTAGGGCAATGGATTTTGCTTTACTTCATCCAGCCGCTCCTGTAAATCGCTCCAAAACAGTTTTTCCATGTCTTTCGCCAATTGCTGCGCATCGGGTTCGCCGTTCTGCAACAAATAACTCACGTAGGTCTCACGTGGATTGGCATGTTTGTCAATCATGGAGTACAACTGCGGCTGCGTAAACTTCGGATCGTCGCCTTCGTTATGACCGTGGCGGCGGTAGCAAACCATGTCCACAAAAATGTCGGCGTTAAATTCCTGGCGGTAGCGGGTAGCGATTTCAACACATTTCACCACGGCTTCAGGGTCGTCACCATTGACGTGCAACACAGGCGCTTGAATCGTAGCCGCAACCGAGGTGCTGTAATATGAACTGCGGGCATCGTCAAAATCGGTGGTAAACCCAATTTGGTTGTTAATGACAAAATGGATGGTGCCGCCGGTATAATAGCCGTGCAGGTCACTCATTTGAATGATTTCGTAAACGATGCCCTGGCCGGCAAGCGAGGCATCGCCATGAATGAGAATGGGAAGAACCGAATCGAATTCAGAGCTATACAAACAATCAGCCTTTGCTCTCGAATAGCCTAATACCACCGGGTTCACCGCTTCAAGGTGCGAAGGATTGGGCGCCAATTTCAGGTGTACTTTTTTGCCCGAAGGCGTTTCTACTTCGGATGCAAAGCCCAGGTGATATTTTACATCGCCGCTGCCCATGGTTTGATCGGGAATGGCCGTGCCTTCAAACTCGCTGAAGATTTGCTCGTAGGTTTTGCCGAGAGTATTGGCCAGCACGTTCAGGCGGCCGCGGTGAGCCATGCCGATTACAACTTCCTGCACGCCCAAGTCGGCGCCGGTGTTGATGATGGCATCCAAGGCCGCTATCGTGGTTTCGCCGCCTTCCAGCGAAAAGCGCTTTTGCCCAACGTATTTTGTGTGAAGAAATTTTTCGAAAATGACACCCTGATTCAGCTTCTGCAAAATGCGTTTGCGGTTTTCCAACAAAGGAATTTTATCAAAGCCGCCTTCTATTTCTTTTTGCAGCCAGTCCACTCTTTCCTGTCTTAGAATGTAGTCGTATTCTATGCCTACGTGCCCGGTGTAAATCTTTTGCAGCTTGACGAGAATTTGTTGAAGCGAAGCGTTGGCGAAACCAATGAATTTCCCGGCCTCGAATTTTGAAGGAAGGTCGGCGTCAGAAAGTCCGAAATATTTCAGGTCGAGATTAGCGCCCCTGTCTTTGCGCTTGCGAATGGGGTTGGTATCGGCCACCAAATGACCTTTGGCCCGATAAGCCTGAATCAGGCTGTAAACGGCAAATTCTTTTGTCAATTGTCCCGCATCAACGGTTATGCCCTGCACAGTTGGCGCTGCTTCCGTAGTGGCATGGCCGTTTGTACCCTGGCTTACGGCAAAATCAAAACCCTCAAAAAAGCGGCGAAACTCAGGGTCAACGCTTTCCGGGTTTTTTACAAAATCATGGTAAAGGCTTTCGATGTAACTGGGATGTGCACTGGTGATGTATGAAAAATCCTTCATGAACGAAGATTTGGATTGGGGGACAAATATCGGTGAAAAGGCAGTCAAGCGTGCAAAGCCGGAAGCCAGATGTTCAAAGTTCATGAGCAAAAGCAGACGGAATTTTTTCTTGTCAAAGCAAGGTTGTGCAAGTTTTAATTCGGGCATAATATCTTGCGTTCTACTCCTTTTTCCCAATAATCCTTTAAAATCCCAAAAATCATGGTACTCTTTTGATTTGTTTCCCCTACATTTGCCCTCCGAAATTTAAAACGAACATGGCGAATCATAAGGCAACAAAAAAAGACGTACGGCAAGCGGCCAAACGCCGGGAACGTAACCGTTACGCAGGCAAAACTACCCGTAACGCTATCCGTGATTTTAAGGCAGTAACCGATGCCAACGCTGCCGGTGGGCAACTCCCCGAAGTCGCTTCAATGATTGATAAACTGGCGAAGAAGGGCGTTATCCACAAAAACAAAGCGGCTAACCTGAAAAGCAAGTTGGCGAAGAAAGTAAACGCACTGGCGAAATAAATCATCCGCATAAAAATTTTAAAAGCATTCCGGTTATCGGGATGCTTTTTCGTTTTGTAGCCGACCGTCGTTCCGCTTACATTCGCTCATGCGAAATATTTTTCTTCTTCTTTTTCTCTTTTCTTCCTTTTTTTCTCTTAGCCAAAAACACATAACGCAATTTGAAATTTCCGGCGGAACCGAATCGCCAACGTATGAAAAGGCAATTCAATGGTGGAAGGAATTTGCGGCTTCGTCGCCACAGGTAAAGATGACCGAAATGGGCCCGACCGATGCCGGCTACCCTCTTCATTTGATCCTTGTTTCGAGCGAAAAAGACTTTGACATCAAAGCCATCAAAGCAAAAAAGAAAACCATCATTCTTGTCAACAACGGCATTCATCCCGGTGAACCAGACGGCATTGACGCAAGTATGTTGCTGGCAAGAGACATTGCGCAAAACAAAATCAAATTGCCTTCTTCTGTTGTACTTGCCATCATTCCTGTTTACAACATCGGCGGCGCTTTAAACAGAAGCGCTAACTACCGCATTGATCAAAACGGACCGCAAGAAAAAGGCTTTCGCGGCAACGCAGAAAACCTTGACCTCAACCGCGACTTCATCAAGATGGATTCAAAGAATGCAATGTCGTTTGCCAAAATTTTTACCCTGCTTGATCCCGATATTTTTATTGACAACCACGTGAGCAACGGCGCCGATTACCAGCACGTGATGACGCTGCTGGTTTCGCAACACAACAAACTTGGCGGCGCAATGGGTGAATACATGAACAAAATTTTCGAACCTTCACTCTACCCAATGATGAAACAAAAAGGCTATGATTTAATTCCCTACGTCAATCACTTTGGCGAACCCGTTGACAAGGGCTGGCCGGAGTTTTACGACAGTCCGCGCTACGGCAGCGGTTACGGCACGCTTTGGAACACGTTTTCCTTTGTACCCGAAACACACATGCTGAAACCGTACAAGCAACGCGTAGCAGCAACAAAGGCCTTGATGCAATGCTTCATTCAATTTGCTGCGGAACACGGAAAAGAAATTATTGCCCTGCGTGAGCAAACCAGAAAAGAACAGCAAACGCAAAGCAGCTTTCCGCTTGCGTGGAAGTGGGATAAATCAAAATCAACAACGATAACCTTTAAAGGTTTTGAAGCCGGCCAAAAGCCCAGCGAAGTTTCGGGTTTGCCGAGATTGTATTACGACCGCAGCAAACCTTACGAAAAAAAGATTCCGTTTTACAACACTTACGTTGACACGCTGCAAGTGCAGAAGCCTTTGGCTTACGTCATTCCGCAAGGTTGGTGGAAGGTGATTGAACGCTTGCAGGCAAACGGCATTCAGATGAAACGACTGTCGAAGGATACGGTAATCGAAGTTGAATCGTACCGCATTGAAAATTACACATCGGGTCTGCGGCCGTACGAGGGCCACCATCTTAATCGCGATATAAACGTTTCTAAAGAAGTGAAGAACGTTTCATTCCGCAAGGGCGATTATTACATTCCAACGTCGCAACGCGGTACACGTTTTCTCATTGAAACACTGGAGCCACAAGGCGAAGACAGCTATTTTGCCTGGAACTTTTTTGATCCGGTTCTCGGGCAAAAAGAAGGCTTTTCGGATTATGCCTTTGAGGACATCGCCGCCACGTTTTTACAAACGCACCCCGATGTAAAGCAAAAGCTGGAAGAAAGAAAAAAGAGCGATGCTGCGTTTGCGAAGAGTGCTTATGCGCAGCTTGATTTTGTGTACCGCAATTCTCCTTATTACGAACCGGTACACAATCAGTATCCAGTTTTTCGCGTGATGCGTTGACAACTGCTCTTAACCAACATACAAAAGACCGGTTTGTAAACCGGTCTTTTGTATATCATTCTGCCTGATTAAAAATTGCTTTGTTCTTGTTCAAACGAAAACGCGGTTTCGTTACCAATGCCTTTGGGGTTTGGGCCATACTCATTTATACCCGGTTTGCTCTCGGCAAAAAGAAGCCAGAAACCGTAAAACGGTATGAACATAAACCAACCGCTGTTACCTAAATCATGTGAACGTTTTGCACCTTGCGCCAACATAAACCACAGAACAGGTATAACAATAAAAAAAGCCAGGACACCACGCAGGTTTTCACTGCGCTGCGGTACCAATTCATTAACAGCAACAGAAAAAAACATGGCAATAAAAAGGTAAATCACGAAGGATAAAACGTATTCCTTGCGACGTATACGGCCATTAAAAGAAAAAGGAGATTTAAACATGCAATTAGTTTTTGGGTGATGCAATGAAAGCTAAAATAGCAATTCACAGCAACTGTGCAAGTCTCTAATTGCGTTTGTAGAAATAAAGTTTTTGCGTGCTGCCAAAACCCAATTCACTTAACGTAAAATAACCGTTGTTGGCAGCGCTGAAGCAAACCGCTTCGCCTTGTGGCTCGAAGGTGTAAGGCAGGTTAATGTAGCTTTTTTGAAGGGCCGCTTCCTTCTTCTCTCCCGCTGCTACGGAATAATAATAAAGCCCGGGATAGGTTTTTACAATGATCTCTTTTTCATCGGCAGAAAGCGCTGCGCTTACAACGCCATTGTAAGGCAGGAGGCCTACAAATTCCGCTGCGTTCATTGAGGACGTTGAAAGCGGCGCCGTTAGTTTGTAAATGCGCGAAGGATTATCCCGCTTGGTAATGATGTAAATATTTTTTGTGGAAGGCTCAACAAAAAAAGCTTCGGCGTCATGCGAGCCATCAGGATAACGAAAGCGGATGGTTTCAATGCTTTGCACCGTGTCAACATTCATCGAAGGCTCGGGGAATTTGTAGAAAGCATAATCGGGATATGCTGCGTTGTTGTCGCCAATTTCGCCTACGTAAATATCGTTGCCGCAGAGCGTCATGTCTTCCCAATCACGGTTGGTGATGCCTTTCAGAAAAACGGTTTTCTTCACTTTCCCATCATGCCCCAAAAGATAAAGTTGCGTTGGATTGCCGCTGTCATCTTCCACCCACAAAAAACCTGCATTGGCTTTGCTGTCGGCTATGCCGGAGGCTTCATTAATTATGGGCTGCACAGGAACCGCGGCCGGAATGCTGTCGAACAAAGGCTTGGTAACGACAGGCTGGTTCGGTTCCTTTTGACAGCAGCATAAAGCGTTCGTCAAAAGCAAAAGGAAGCCTGTTAAATGAAGAAAGCGAAACACTGGATAATTTTTAGCGTACAAGACTAATGCAACTGCTTTCAAAATAAATTCATTTTGCCAAGATTGCAGCAGAAGCGCTACAAATAATTGCGGATAAATTGTCTTTGCTTTTATTTTCGGCAAGCTAAATTTACTTCATGCGCATTGCGGCTGTTCTGTACATCCTTCTTTCGGTGGGTGCCAATTTCTTAATCGGCAACCGCTTAACCTTTTTATTGGCAGCGCTGTCCTTTCCCGTTTTAGTATGGCTGTTGCTGAGCAAAAGACAACAAACGGGCAGCAATCAAACACCGCGTCAATAACCGCGTTGCTTTTTTATTTTTTCCTTTAATTCATTGGTGCAGTGATCAATTAACTGGTCGAGAAGAAAGCGCACCTGCGCACCGTATAACGGTTTGGTAACAAAACCCGCATTGTAAGATCGGGCAAAGGCCGATTCTGAAGGAAGCGTGGAGGTTGTAAACAAAACAATGGGCACCTCGTTGTATTCTTCGGTGCCGCGCAAGCGGCGAAGCGTTTGCTTTCCGTCGAGGCCGTGCATGTTTACATCAAGAATAATAAGACATGGCTTGGGTTGCAGTGGACCAAGATGCTGAAGATAGGAAAGCAATTCGCTGCCTTCTTCAAAAGTCACCAATTCAACAATGGAGGAAAATTCATCGAAGGCTTCTTTTACGAGTTCGCGGTCATCGGTATCATCATCGGCATAAAGCACGAGGCTTTTAGGCGGTAGCGATTTAGTCATGGCTTGGTGGCTTGTAAATACAAATATGAGAAATGATTAAGAACAGCGAAAAATTATCTGTTCACATCTCTTATTTACGTCCCTCGTTCCCGTCCAAATCGCGTACGTTGATCTGATCAATGTAAGGCTGAAGAATGTCGGCGTTGTCTGTAGCCACGGTATGGTCAACGTGCCGGCGGTAATGTTTGTAGAAAACTTCCACGTAAAAGCCATAGAGCTGAAAAAGCACGACGGTTTGTTTGCCCGGTTTTCGTTTGCCGATGTAAACGCCGTCGCGGTGAAGAATTTCAAACTGCTGGTCTTCTTCCAATTCGATGTATTCAGCCAGGCCAATCGCTTTTTTCGTCATAAGGTTAAAGTGCAAATGTCTAAACTCCTTTTTACAAAAACAATGGTTCAGACCGTAAGACCCGGATTCAGTTGAAAACAAAGCCGTCTCGTTTCGACAAGGCGTAAGACAAGCCGCGCAAAGCTTTTACGTATGCACAACGTACCAGACAACAGAGAATCTTTCGCAATTAAAAGCGGAAAGACCTCTGCTGTCTTTAAGAGAATAAAATTTTCAGGCTGTAATTACAGAACGATAACGCTGTTGCTGGAGCCAAAACCATTGGGTTGTTCGCTGTCGGCATCGGGTTCGTTTATCCACTCTGTTTCGTTAACCAGGTATTTAAACTCGTGCTGGCTTTCTTTGGGAAGAGAAATTTCTGCGGTGAAGCTGCCGTCTTTTTTCTTGCTCATGGAGATAAGTGTCTCCCAGTTTCCGTTCAAACCCGCAATGGCAACGGTTTCGGCGTTCTCAGGCTTCAGCGTGAATTTTACTTTGCAGTAATCTTTTGTCTTGAAATATGTTTTCGAGATCATTTGAGGATAGTTTGCCTTTAATACAGCTTACGAAAAAAAGTAACCCATGATTTTTTTTCGTTGCCACATTGTCAGCAAGTTCTTGTGGGGCGCAGCTTTAGATGTGGCAATAAAAAAAATAAAAACATGTCCGCAATGCAAAAATGACTGCTTAAAAATCTTCATATAAATCTAACGCCATCCAAATCAGCAGGCCCTGCTTCGGCTTCTCTTGCTTCAATTTCAAAACGATTGTTAACGTAGCCCTTGCGGCGGTGTTCAAGCAAATAAAGGACGGCGAAGCGCAGGAAACCGTAGTGCTTAAATTGCCGCACGTGTTCCAATTCGTGCATCACCCAGGCGGGATCGCTTAAAAACTCCTCACGGCTTACGTTCCAAAGATGAACGGTGCGGCCAAGCACGGCGGCCATTGTTTGCGATCCCAAATTTTTTGCCGCCAGCCTCGCAAACCACGAACGTTCTTTAATTTTTACTTCCATCCGACGAGGTGAATCTTAAAAGAACCGTCCTTGCTTTTCCAGCTTCCGGTAAGGCCGGTTAAAAAAATCATCAATCTTTTGGTTGAACTCGTCTTTGTAAACCAGCGGCGTGGAGTGGCCGGAGTTGGGAAGAATCCACAAATATGAATTCGGAATGTTTTGCGCAATGAGCAAGGTATGCTCGGGCTTAATTACGTCGTGGTCGCCGCCGATCACAAGCGTTGGAACGGAAATCGTGTGCAACGACTCCAGCGAAATGTGTGGTTCTTCAATCAACAATCGCATCAGTTTCCAATTGTTTTTTTGTTGTGCGTTTTTGTTTTGGTTATTCTTTAGTGATAAATATTCCGGCATAACCAGGTCTTCAACATCTTGAAAAACGGCCGTTGTATCCGGCCAGAGATTGGCGCCGGTTACAGCCAGTTTTTTCACTTTTTGCGGATGACGGATGGAAAGCAACAAACCGTTGATGCCGCCGTCGCTCCAGCCAATGACAAAGGCCGAATCTATTTTCATTGCGTCCAGCAAAGCCGCATAATCATCGGCCATCATTTCATAAGAAAGCGAATCGCCGGTGTCGGTTGATTTGCCCTGTGCACGGCTGTCGGCCACAATGACTTTATACTTTTTGCTGAAATAAGGAATCTGGTTTACAAAGTTGTCGATGGAGCCGCCGTTGCCGTGAATGATTAGAAGCGGTTGTCCTTGTCCGTAGGTCTCGGCGTACATGTTAAAGCCACGAAGGTTGTAAAATCTGCCTGCGGCTTTGTTAGCGCCGTAAGGAATGCCGCTGTTGTTTTTGGTGAGTTTTTTAAATTCTGCGTCAATGTTCTCTTGTGCGGTAGCATGAAGCAAGCAAAAAGAAAAAGAAAAGAGGAAGAAGAACTTTTTCATGGCGATGGTTTGATGAAACTAAAGTTAAGTTTCGCACTGCAAAAAATGAAGGCTTAATGCAAAGGCATCTTCTTTATCATGCCGCCGTGCATATCGTTTATGCTGTGTTGAACGGTGAAAGCATTTTCGTCAATCTGGTTGATGATATTTTGCAAGCGGCCAATCTCTAAACGAGTTACCACGGTAAAGATGATTTCGTTTTCACTGTTTGTCTCGCCTCGCTTTCCGTAACCGCCCTGGCCCTTGTAAACCGTTACTCCCCGGCGCAATTGGTCCGCGATGGCTGCTTTTATTTCATCGCTCCGTTCCGAGACAATGGTAACACCGGTGTATTCTTCCAGACCGTGCAACAAAAAGTCAATGGTCTTTGCCGCGGCGAAATAGGTAACGATTGAATACGACGCCGGTTCTACACCGAGAAAGAAAATGGCCGTACCAAAGATGATGACGTTGAGAATTAAAATAACGTCTGAAACTTTTAAAGCACCGCTGTTTTTGCTCACCAATAAAGCTGCGATTTCCGTTCCGTCGAGCACCGCACCGCCACGCATGGCAAGGCCAATGCCGAGACCAATAAAGAAGCCGCCGAACAAAGCGGTAAGCAATTTATCCGGAGTAATATCGGGATAAGGAATGAAAGCAAGACAAAGCGCCAAACCCAAAATAGCAAGTGAGGTTTTGAGCGCAAACTTCCAGCCCAATTGAAAATAACCCAGCACGATGAACGGAAGGTTTATGAGCGGCACCATGAGATAAAGCGGCCAGCCGAAAATATTGTTCAACAACATGGAAATGCCTGTTACGCCTCCGTCAATAAAATGGCTCGACAAAAGATAGCCTTTGATGCCCATGCCCGCAGCAAGAATGCCGAGAAGAATGAGAACGATGTTTTTGGTTTCAACGATTGCTTTTCTGCGCATGCGCCTAAGGTACAGACGAAGACAATAGACATAATGAAGACAAGATTGTAAAAATGAAAAGCCTTGCATTTCCGCAAGGCTTTCAACATCAATCATGTATTTTTATACGTGTTGCTCCACCTCATTCCGAAACACGACTACGCCGTCAAATACGTCCACCAACACCGGATGCGATTTGTCCACCGCACCACCAAGAATCTTCTTGCTCAATCCGTTCACAATCTCTTTTTGAATTAACCGCTTCAACGGTCGTGCGCCAAACTGCGGATCAAATCCGTTCTCGGCCAGGTAATCAACCAAATAATCCGAAAACTCCAATTGAATGCCGCTTTGTGCAACCAATTCTTTCAAATTCTCCAATTGTATTTTGATGATGCCGCGAATCTCGGTCTTCATCAGCGGCTGAAAGAGAATGATCTCGTCCACGCGGTTTAAAAACTCCGGCCGAATGGTTTCTTTCAATCGGTTCATCACCTGCACTTTCGTGCTTTCTACAATTTGTTCTTTGTTGCGCTCCGTCACATCGGCGAAATTTTCCTGAATGATGTCGCTGCCCATGTTGGAGGTCATGATGATGATGGTGTTCTTAAAGTTTACCACACGGCCTTTGTTGTCAGTCAGGCGGCCGTCGTCAAGCACCTGCAGCATGATGTTCCAAACATCGGGGTGTGCTTTTTCAATTTCATCAAGCAACACAACCTGGTAAGGCTTGCGGCGAACGGCTTCCGTTAACTGACCGCCTTCCTCGTAGCCCACATATCCCGGAGGCGCTCCTACCAGTCTCGAAACGGTATGCTTCTCTTGATATTCGCTCATGTCGATGCGGGTCATCATGTGCTCGTCATCGAACAAATAATCCGCTAAAGCTTTTGCTAGTTCTGTTTTACCCACGCCGGTCGTACCGAGGAAGATGAAAGAACCAATCGGCTTCTTCGGGTCATTTAATCCTGCGCGGCTGCGACGAATGGCGTCGGCAATGGCTGTAATGGCTTCGTCTTGTCCCACCACACGCTTGTGCAATTCATCTTCAAGATTCAACAGTTTTTCGCGTTCGCTTTGCAGCATCTTGCTCACCGGAATGCCCGTTGCTTTGGCTACGCTTTCGGCAATGTCTTCCGCGTCCACTTCTTCTTTCATCAGGCGTTTGCTGTGGCTGCTCAATTCGTTCAATTCGCCTTGCAGCTTTGCAATGATTTCTTCCTGCTCTTTTATTTTGCCGTACCGTATCTCGGCTACTTTTCCATAGTTGCCTTCGCGTTCGGCTCCATCGGCTTCCTGCTTCAATCCTTCAATGCCTGCCTTTGCCGATTGAATTTTTTCTACGAGTTCTTTTTCCTCCTGCCACTTTGCTTTTAAGGTATCGCGTTCAACGGCAAGGTTTGCCAGGGTTGTGTTGAGGTCTTTTAATTTGTCCTCATCATTCTCGCGTTTGATGGCTTCGCGTTCAATTTCCAATTGACGAATTTGCCGTTCGAGTTTGTCCAATTCTTCCGGCATTGAATTCATTTCGAGGCGAAGCTTGGCCGCGCTTTCATCAATGAGGTCAATGGCTTTGTCGGGCAGGAAACGGTCGGTAATGTAGCGCACCGAAAGTTCTACCGCCGCGATAATCGCTTCGTCCTTGATGCGAACGTGGTGGTGCGTTTCGTAACGGTCTTTCAAACCGCGAAGGATTGAAATTGCATCTTCGATTGAAGGCTCTTCAATCATTACTTTTTGAAAGCGTCGTTCGAGTGCTTTGTCTTTCTCAAAATATTTTTGATACTCGTTGAGCGTTGTTGCGCCCACGGCTCTTAGTTCACCGCGAGCCAATGCGGGTTTTAAAATGTTCGCCGCATCCATCGCGCCTTCGCCACCACCCGCGCCAACAAGCGTGTGTATCTCGTCAATGAAGAGAATAATTTCTCCTTCCGAAGTCGCCACCTCTTTTACCACGCCTTTCAAGCGTTCTTCAAACTCGCCTTTGTATTTAGCGCCTGCAATCAACTGGCCCATGTCAAGCGCATAAATAATTTTTGATTTTAGGTTTTCGGGTACGTCGCCGTTCACAATGCGCATGGCAAGGCCTTCCGCAATTGCGGTTTTACCCACACCGGGTTCACCCACAAGAATCGGGTTGTTCTTGCTTCTGCGCGACAAGATGTGAAGCGTTCTTCTGATCTCTTCGTCGCGGCCAATCACCGGATCAAGTTTGCCTTGCCTTGCCAGTTCGTTCAAATTCTTTGCGTACTTGTTTAGGGCGTTGAATTGCGTTTCCTGCGTTTGTGAAGTAACGGTTGAGCCTTTGCGTAAATCTTTGATGGCCGCTACCAAACCTTTCTCGGTAAGGCCGGCATCTTTTAACAGCGATGCCGTGTTGTCATTGCCTTGAACGAGGCCAAGTAAAAGACTTTCAGGTGTTACAAACTCGTCGCTGAAGCCTTTCAGCGAAGCGTTTGCTTTCAACACTACGTTGTTGGCATCGCGGCTGATGTTCTGCGCCGGTTCCGTACCGCTGATTTTTGGCAAGCGGGAGATTTGTGCGTCTAGCTTTGTTTCAAGCTGCTGCACGTTCACGCCGTTTTTCTTTAGAAGAAAATCAACGGGCGAATCTTCCTGAACCAGCAGGGCTTTCAAAATGTGTTCGGTTTCGATGTTGCTGTTGGAATGGTTAAACGCAACCTGTTGCGCTTGCTGAATAACCTCCGCCGCTTTAATGGTGAAGTTGTTCAAATTCATATATCGTATTTTGAAAATTTTGAGTTAGAAATTCTGTTTGCTGTATCAGATTTGAGACAGATATTCGTTAGGTATCAAATACAGTTCCATCCATCATCTTCCGTAATTATGTCACAACGAGCCGTTTTAAACTGCCTGAAATTCAGTCTGGTAGCGACTTTGCTGCTAATTCTTCAGCCCGTCTTTTCACAAACAAAAAAATCCACAGCACCTTCGCTGTTCCCCGATTTGGAAAGTGCCATCGAACCGCGCAGAAAAGATTTGGGCGGCGACCTGATGGTTTACGTTGCCAATCGCGATACCGTCGTTTATCAAAAAGCTTTCGGCGACGTCAACAACCGCACACAGGCGCCTGCGGGTGCAGCAAGCACCTGGTTCACCACAGCCCTGGTTTTACAATTGGTGGACGAAGGCAAGATTTCACTTGACGATAAAGTGACACAATATCTTCCAGTGTACGGTAGCTATTACAAAAGTTACATCACCGTCCGGCATTGCCTTACCAACACGACGGGCATAAAAGCCGAACCGTTCAAAACGGCAAACGTGCACGAAATGGCCAGGTTTGCTTCGCTGGAAGAAGAAGTAGCAAACTATGCAAAAATTGACATTGCGGCCAACGCAGGCGATGCTTACAATTACAACGGCATGGGTACAAACATTGCCGCACGCATCGTTGAAATCGTGACGAAGAAAAAGTTTGAACAACTGATGCGGCAGCGCATTTTTACCCCGCTCGGCATGCGCAACAGCACCTTTGCTTCCGATGACGGCAGTGCGCCAAATCCGGCCTTTGGTGCAAAAACAACGGCGGCCGATTTCATTCGCTTTTTGCAGATGATTTTAAACAACGGAGTCTTTGCCGGCAAACAAATTCTCAGCGAAAAAGCCGTTGCCGAGATGCGCAAAATTCAGGTTGAATCTTCGCGCATGAATGGCGTATCGAAGGCTTTTGCAGGCTTGGAACAAACACTCGGCGTTTGGGCCATTGAGGGTAGTGAAAAGGTTGGTGCGAGTGCAAGCGCTTTGGTTTATCCAAGTTTAACGGGTGTTTGGCCAATGGTTGATTTTAGCCGTGGTTATGCTTTTGTATTGTTGCCGAAAACCTTTACCGGCGAGCAGAATTCAAATGTGTATATGGGTTTGAAGCAAGTGTTTGACGAGAAGTGGAAAGGCAGAAAAAATGATGCCCGGTAAACCTTTTCACGCTTCACAAAAATTTAGCGATGCAACTTTGCGGCGTCTTTCCGCTTCTTATAAACCGATGGTGACCGCAACACATACACGGCTTCTTAAAACACTGGCAAAGCAATTTGGCTTTGATTACTGCGGCATCGCCAAAGCACAGGTTTTGGACGAAGATGCGCGGCGATTGGAAGCCTGGCTGAACAAGGGCCTCCACGGCAAGATGCGATACATGGAAAATTATTTTGACCTGCGCACCGATCCATCCAAACTGGTGCCCGGTGCAAAATCGGTCATCACGCTGTTGAAAAATTATTACCCTTCGGAAAGGCTCAACGGCGATTTAAAAATTTCAAAATACGCATACGGGCAAGATTATCATGACGTCATCCGGGCCTCATTAAAAGCAATGATGCACGAAGCCCAAGAGAAAATTGGTGCATTCAGCGGAAGAGGATTTGTAGATTCGGCGCCGGTGCTGGAACGCAGTTGGGCGCAACGCAGCGGTCTTGGTTGGATTGGCAGGAACGGCAATTTAATCACCAAAGAAAGCGGTTCGTTTTATTTCATTGCTACGTTGATTACGGATCTGGAACTTGAATACGACGATCCTCTTGCCAAAGATTTTTGCGGCTCCTGCCGAAGGTGCATCGAAGCCTGTCCTACAGAAGCCATCGGCGAAGACAAAGTCATCAACGGCAGCCAATGCATTTCGTATTTTACCATTGAACTGAAAGATGAAATCATTCCCGAAGAAATGAAAGGGAAATTTCAAAACTGGATGTTTGGCTGCGATGCCTGCCAGGACGTTTGCCCCTGGAACCGCTTCAGCAAACCGCACAGCGAAGCGGCCTTCTCTCCTCTTCCCGAAATTTTAAACCTCTCGACAAAAGAATGGGAAGAACTAAGCGAAGAAACGTTTCGTAAAATTTTTAAACACTCTCCGCTTAGCCGCAGCAAACACAAAGGCATTCAGCGCAACGTAAAATTTTTAAAAGCGTAAACCGGTTGTCAACGACAAACGCCGAAAACCGTAGTTGATTTTTTCGCTGTACTCCGGGCACGGCGCTACCAGGCATTCGTAACGTTGTGTAATCTCTTCGCGAAATTCTTTGAATGAATAACCTGCGGCAAAGAACAAGGCAATTTGTTTTGAGGCCGGCACTTGGTAACCGATTCCTGCCCCGTAATAAACACCGCCGTTGGCTTTCGTTGTGTTCCACCACGAATTGTTTACGTTCTTCAGCCACGGAAAATGATAGCCGCCGTTGAGGTAAACAAAAGGCGTTTGCGCACGGTTGAAAATTTTCTTTTCTACGTTCAGGTAAAGCGGAATGCTTCGCACGCCATAATAGTCCAAACCCGTTCCAATGGAAGTCGCCCAGGTTTTTGTCTTCACGCCAATCGTTGCGCCAATTTGTAAAGAGCCGCCTTGCTGACCTTCCGTTGCTCCGGCAAAGACCGAACCAGCGAAGGGCAATGCTTTGTGCTGCGCAAATGATACGCAAGCCGTAAAGCAAAGAAGAAGCAGTAAAAGATTTTTGCCTTGCATCATGTATTATTTGCTGATGGAAAGTTTGCTGAGTTGTTTTGGATTTGCCGGATTGCTGTAATCAAATTGATAGAGGCCTTCTCTTGCCACTACAACAGCCAGTTTGTTTATTGCAATCACGTCATAGGCTTCCAATCCATTGATTTGTTTTATTAATTGCAGGCTTGCAGGCGAAGAAGCTTCGTATAATTTCAACCCCGCCGTGCCATCGCAAACAAGCAACAGGTTGCCGTCCTTTGCCAGTCCATACGGATTGGACAATGGATAAGTCTTTTTCAGAGCAGGTCTTGAAAGATCGTTTACATCAAGCACGTCAAGTTCGTTAACGTTGGTGCTGTTACACATCGTGCCGCCACGCAACGTTACGTAAGCATATTGATTATCGGCAATCACAGGATCGCAAAATGTAAGGTGTGCAAAGCTTCCCTGCGCCGTTGGATTTGCCGGATCGTTCAAGCTGTAAATGAACATGCCCGTGCGTGAACCCATGAACAGTTTGTCCTGAAACGGATAAATGGTTTCAATGCCCCAGCCCATATTTTTAACGGCCGTTTGTTGCGGGCTTGACGGGTTGCTGATGTCGAGGCAATAAAGGCTTGACGAACCCACGGCATACAGGTAGTTGTTGACGATTGTAAACGAAGCCATGCTGCCGCCAACACCGGTTTGCGCCGGCGCCGCTGCCGAATACAAAAGCGAAGGGTTTGCGACCGCGCAAGAGGGGCAATTCACTTGTGCTTTCACAAGCATGTCGTAGGTCTGGCAATCCACGGTTGTATCACGTGTGTTGTAACCTACAACGACCTTGATTGAATCCGGATTGTTTGTAGCCGTCGAATTCCAGTAAACGTTTTTTTCTTTCATCACGTTGTTCAGAAATTTCACAGGTACCACGTTACTTGTATTTGAAATATCAAACACCACCATGTCGGAGTGGGAATCGGCATAGAGATAAGAGCCTTTCACGGCAAGGTTTACGTTACCCGGGATGTTGATGAAGCCCATGTTTTTGGGTGATGCGGGATTGCTGTTGTCAATGATGTGAATGCCTCTGCCAGTCTCGTTCAAAAAAATTGTGTTGCCAAACAGGTTTAGCTTGCCGGTTGCTTTTAACGGTTGCGGCGCGGTGCTGTGCATTTCGGCCCGCACTTGCGAAAGCGTTTTGAAGATGGGCGTTTGTAACGTGTAGGTGCGGCGGCAACTGTCTTTCATGCAGCTTTGTTGCATTAGCAAAACAAAGGCAGCAGCAAAGAGAAGCGGAAACTTTTTCATAACGCAATTGGTTTGAGTGAAAATCTTTTCGGGTGTTGACAAGTGTTTCACAACAAGCGTTGCACGCCGTTAAAAAATGACGGCTGTTTTTAAGCCAGCCGAGAACATGCGTGGTGTGCTGCTGGTGTTTTCTTTTTGCAGCTTCAACAAATTGTATTGAAAAAAAGGCCCGGTACGCAGCGAGGTTCTTCGCTTGCCAAAGAATTCTACCTGCACCGACGAGAAAACGGGAACCGCGTTGTGCAGATAGTTTTCTTTGTTTTGATAATAAAGATTGGAAGCACTACTGAACGTAAGCGCATTGGTGGAAAGCAGGCGGCCGTAAGCCGCGCCAACTGAAACGTACAAAGGCAGCCGAAGCGAGGGCCTGAACGAAAGACTGAACGGAATTTCGACAAAGTGAAAACGGGCCGTGTAATTGTTTGTACCGGTATTGGTATAAAAACCGTTTGCCACCAACTTATCTCCTGCAAATCGAACCAGCGTGTCGGCCTCTTTTTTATCGCCCAACTTCTGGTGAGTGGAAGCATAGGTGTATTGAACGCCTGCGGTTATTTCCCAACGTTCGCCTATTTTTTTTGCAACCGAAAAGCCCGTCGAAAAGAAAAGACCTTTGGTTACTTGCGAAGGCACGAACGCCAATCTGTTTGCCTGCGTTGGAGAAGAAGCATAACTGGCCGCAAGAAAATAATTTGCACTTCTTGCCTGCGTGGAATTACTCCAGCCTGTGCTTAACGAAAATTCTTTCCGCCATTTGTTGGCAGAAGCAATTTTCTTTTTCAGTACGGTGTCGGTTTTTGGTTGCGATTTATTCTCGTTCGTCTCCGGGCCCTTTGTTGCTGAATCAGTTTTGCCGGTAGATGAAGATTGCGTTGTTGCCTGCAAGTTCAAAGAATTTCTTGTCTCATTTTGTGCCCGGTCGTTGTTTCGCATTGTTTGTTTTTCACGCAAATCAACCGGGGCGTTTTCTTCTTTCCTGACGTTAGGCAATTGTGCCAAAAGCACGTTATTCTTTTGCGTTGGAGCAGAACTTATTTTCTGCAAGAAAGGTTGCTGAACTTTCGTTATAAAGCTTTTCTCACAGTAAAGAGCAACGGTGTTTGCGGCAATTTCTATCCCTGTTTTAAGCGAAGTATTTTTTTGTTGTTTAGCTATCAGGCTCTCTTTCTCATGCGGTGTTTGCTGCTCTGTTTTTTTCTTAGCAGTTAGACCGTGTGGTTCACCGGCCGCTTGTTTGCTTACGGAGTTTGCGTTGTTGCTTGAAGATTGATACAGCCACCAACCGCCGCCCAAGAGAAATCCTGCAAGCAGAAACCAGAAAATACCGCGACGTTTTTTCTTTTCAACTTTTATCTCAACTTCAATCCGCTCCCACACAGGCTCCGATGGCGTAAGCCTGAGCTCTTCCATTTTTTGCTGCACGTCTTTTTCAAAACTATTTTGCATAGGCGGTGGTTTTTTGTTGATTGGGCTTTTGTTCGATCCATTGAATGAGCAATGCCCTTGCTCTTGCGTACTGGCTTCGCGACGTGCCTTCCTGTATGCCCAGCATCTTCCCGATTTCAACGTGGTTGTAACCTTCTACCGCATACAAATTGAAAACGGTTTGATAACCGGCAGGCAGTTGGCGTATGAGGTCGGCCAGTTCTTTCGCTTCGATGTTTACTTGCGGCTGATGATTTGAAACCGCGTGCAGGTGTTCTTCGCCAAAAACCATCTCGGCGTTGTAGCGAATGTTCTTCTTCAAAAAATTGATGGCCGTTGTCACCATAATGCGGCGTATCCACGCTCCCAGTTCGCCTTCGCCCTTGTATTGCTGGAGGTTCCTGAACACTTTTACAAAGCCTTCCTGCAACACGTCTTCGGCGTCGGCAACGGATTTGGTATAACGGTAGCAAACGGCCAGCATGGACGCGGAAAAACGGTTGTACAACTCGCGTTGCGCAGCCGCTTTGTGTTTTAAACAGTCTTTTACCAGCCGGTAATCATCCATGCACAAACATTACACTGCCCTTGACAAGAGAAGAAGACAAAGCGTTGCAGCGGAAAAAATATTTTTGTTCGGACTTCGAACATCAAAGGCTCATGTTTTTCTTTTCGTTGGCAAGCAGTACAACAAAATCCTTCCAAATTTTACCGGCGTCTTTCCACGGATAATAGGTTGTAAATAATTGTTTAGTGGCCGCTAAGTTTTGTCCAAACGAAAAATAATAAACCGCCAGGTTGAGCGCTACTTCCTTGCGGCGGCCATCATCAAAGTCACCTTCCTTTACACCGCCGTCCCAACCGAGCTTTTTAACGTATTGCAGGTTCTTGTTTATTTTCTGCTTCAAGGCTTCGTTGCCTTGCACAACTTCTATCCTGCCGTTGCGGTAGCGGAGGTCAACAGATGTTACGTATTCTAAACCCGTTGGCTGGCCCTTCTTGTCTTCTTTTTCCAGGCCGCAGGCAAAGCAGGTGTAGAAGTAGCCGAAACCTTCGTGCACGTCAAAAACAAAAAGCGAATCGGAAACACAGGTATTGCCGGCAAAAAGTTTGGCCGTGAGTTCGTATTTATTAGGACCGATATTTTTGAAAAAATAAAGTTCGTCGCAACAATGGGCGCCGCCGCTGAAGTTGTGCAATACGAGTTCTTTGCTGCCATCTTTGTCCACGTCAATGAGGGCCATCTTTTCTTCCATGGCAATATAGTTTGCCTTGATAAAGCGGCTGAGCGTTTGTTCTTTTTTATTGGCGACAACGGTGATGGCGTTCGTGTTTTTGACGCGTGTGCCTTTTGCAAAAAATTTATCGTAGCAATCCTCTCCGTTTTGCGCAAAACAAAAAGTTGAAAGAAAAATCAAAGCAGCCGGCAACAGATTTTTTTTCATACAACAAAGTTTAACGAGTCGCGGTTTGGTGAAAATAAAAAGGTTGTCCGCGTGAACAACCTTTTTGAAAATTTAGAACGGCGGATCGGGAGGCGTGTTCGTGTTGTTGTCCCGCTCCTGAAACGGATAAGGCAAAAAGTTTCGTTTGCGTTCAGCGGTTGGCCGTCCAAAGCGCCGCATGTCTTCCAACTTTAATCCGCTCATGAAAAGCTCGATGCTGCGTTGCTTGTAGATCTGATCCAGGATTTGCTGCTGCGATAATGGACCCACCAATGGCGGCAAGCCTGCACCGACGCCAAACGGATCAGCGGACGGCTGCTTGGTTATCACTTTATTTAATTCAATCAATGCATTCGTCAAATCGTTTTGTCTTGCGTAAGCTTCAGCTTTAATCAGGGTTATTTCGCCGGGCAAATAAATCGGGAAAGGGGTTACGGTTCCCGAACCAAAGCCCGCAATCTTCGAGGCGTAAGCCGTGGTGGTATAAAAAGGCAAACGCTTGTCCGATGGATCGGGTTGCAAGCCGGCAGGCAAGCCAAGCGTGTTCACATCGCCAATGGCGTAAACGTTGTTGGTGGAGGTGGACGTTTCAAAAATCGGGTTCAGGTTCACAGTCGAAAAGTTGAACACCGATTTCTTAGTGAGGTCAACGGCATTGGCCGCAGTAAGGGCCTGTGCATAGTTGCCAACGAAAAGCGAGTAGCGGGCTTTCAACGCATACAAGGTGTTTACGATGTCAATGCCGGTGGGAATGTTTGCAAGAAAGGCAGCAGAAATGGCGTTTGCATTTACAGCACTCAAGGCAGCGTCTATGGCGGCAATTGCGCGGTTATAACCGTCTGTGCGATCGGCAAAGCTTACACCCGTTCCGGTTGACGTTGGAACCTTTTCCCAAAACATTGCCAGGTCGCCTAAGGCAAGGGCTTTGAAAATAGTCGTGTAGGCAATCAATCCGCTTGCATAGTTTTTGTCGCCCAAAGCTGCCGCGCCGCTCAACACTCTATCCGCATCGTACAAAATTTTATTGCTCGATGTCCACAAGCCGCCGAGCAAAGTATTGGTTCCGTCCACGCTTCCGCCGCCGGTTTGCAATTGCGCTTCGCCGGTGTTGCCAACGTTCAATACAATAAGTTCATTTGTCAGCAAGCCGTTTATGGCGGTGCGGTTGTAAAGCGAGCTGGCACGGCCTGCCGTGTAAACGCGTTGCAATCCAATGGCGACACCGGTAAGGCTTTGTGAAGAACCAAATACCTGCGCATCGGTAGCCGCGTTAGGATTTACGTAATCTTTTTTGCAGGCGGTTTGCGCAAGTAGGGTGAGCAGCATTCCGCAGTATATAATCCGTTTCATGTTTTTGTTTTAATTGGTAAGCGAATTGAATTAAAAACGAGCCGTAACGCCAAGCTTGTAAGTGCGGGGAATGGGCACGCCGCCAAAGTCAATGCCGCGCAGCAACGTGCTTTGCCCGCCTGCGTTTAATTCAGGATCGTAGCCTTTGTATTTGTCCCATGAAACCAGGTTGCGACCACTAAGACTGATGCTCAGATCTTCCAAAAATTTTACTTTGCCAATGGAATAGCTCACCGACACTTCGCGCAGTTTTACAAAAGAACCGTCGTCAACACGCCATTGTTCAACGGCGTAAATGCCGGCGATGTATCCACGCGGCACTTGTCCGAGGTCTTCCTGTTCGGCAACTTTTCCGTTGCCAACACCTTGTCTTGTTCTAAAGTCGGCGTTGAAAACATCCACGCCTTGCACAGCATCCAATTGAATGCGCAAGCCGAGTTCTTTGTAGGTCAGTTCATTCACCAAAGAGCCGGTCCATTTCGGATTTGGATCGCCAATAACCTTGCGAAGCGTGGTACCGGTTGGCTGGCCGTTGTTGTCACGTTGCGGTGTATAAAAGAAGGGACTGTTTGGATGAAGCGCATCGCCTTGAACGCCTTTTTCAATTTGCGGTATGCCGGTTGAACTCTTTACCTGATTGCCGCTGTTGTCAACGGCAAAGAACGTTCCGTAAAACACGCCAACGGGATAGCCTTGCAACAAAGCAACAGGAGCGCCGCCGTTGGTCGAATAAAGAATCAACGACTGACCAACGTTTGTAACCTTGTTCCGGTTGCGGTTAAAGATGGCCGTAGCATTCCAGCTAAAATTCTTTTTTGCAATCGGTTGTCCGTTTAAAACAACTTCAACGCCGGTATTTTCGAGAGAGCCGATGTTGTCGAGCAAACTGGAGAAACCGTTCGTTGGTGCAATCAATCGAGGGAACAACAAATCCTGTACTTTCTTTTTGTACCAGTTAAACTGAAGACCGAGGCGGCTTCCGAAGAAAGACATATCGGTACCAATCTCCAGTTCCTTTTGACGCTCGGGCTTTACGTTTTCGTTGGCAAGCTGCGTGCTTGAATTCAAAGCCGTGCGGGTTAAATATGCGTTCGAGGTGTAAACGTTTGTTCTGGCGTAAGCGCCAATGCCGGTAAGGTTTCCGCTTTCGCCGTAAGCTGCGCGAAGCTTGAAGGTGTTCCACCACGCCATGTTCTTTCGCCAGTATTCCGATTCGGAAACAATGTAGCTGCCGCTGGCTTTGTAATAAACCTGGTTGCGCTGGTCTTTGCCAAAGACGGATGAGCCGTCCACTCTGACCGCGCCGGTAATAAACAGGCGGTTTTGGTATTTAAAATTCTCTTGCGCATAAACACCCGAGATAGAAAGTTCGGAACGGTCGTCCACGCTTGGCAAGATTGTGCTGGCGCCCGTTACCGTTTGCACAAAAGGACTTAAGCCGCGCCCCTGTAAAAGAGCATAGTTGTTCTTCTCGTATTGCACCGAATAGCCTACTTGTGTGGTTGAGGCAAGATCGTTTGTAATGTTGAACTGATACGTTGCGTTCAGTTCATTGTTGATTTGAAAGAAATAATTGTTACCGGTGCTGGCATAACCGTTCAACGTTGGATCAAGCGTGGTGCCGCCGCCGTAAAAAGCAGTGTTCACGTTGTAAGCGAAAGGCGGCATAAAGGTGGTTCCATTTTGACCGTAATTGTCAATGCCGAGTGTGTAATCAAAAGTGAAGCCGGTAAAGGGTTTCAGTTTGGCGCCAAGGTTGGCGATGATGCGGTTGGTTTCGTTGCGTTGTTTAAAATCTTCAATGACCGAAACCGGGTTCACACGGCCTCTTTCGCCCACGGCTTGAACGTTGCCCAAGGCATCGCGTTGCTGTATGTTGTGAAAATTGCCGATGATGGTTACACTGTTCATGGGCGAGAAAAACGAATTGCCATCAGGCTTTTCATTGGCCGCGCTGTTGATGTAATTCAAACCCAAATTAAAACTGAACAAACGGCTGACCGTTTGATCGAAATTAGCGCGGAAGCTAAAGCGGCGATAATCGGTATTCTTAACGATGCCTTGATTGTAGAAGTAAGAACCCGAAAGATAATAGCGGCTTCTGTCTGTGCCTCCGCTCACCGAAACGTTATTGTCGGTGCCCACACCCGTGTGAAAAATATAGTCCTGGTAATCGTATCGTGTTACCGGTGTTGTATTCGTCAGGGTTGGTGTAAGAATGTCCTGGGTTTGCGCATTCGGGCCATCCGTAGGGCCGCCGAATTTCACCGGCGCACGGTTTACGTCTATTTTTTTCCGCAGCTCGTTTATCATTACCGAACTGCTGAACGAAACCCTCGGTGCGCCGCTGGTTCCTTTTTTGGTGAATATTTGAATGACGCCGGAATTGGCTCTTGAACCGTAAATGGCCGCAGCAGCCGCGCCGTTCAATACTTCAATGTGATCAATGTCGGCAGGGTTAATGTCCACCATCCTGTTTTGCCCAATGGTGCCGACAAAATTGCCGCCGTCGTAACTGCCTTGCGTATTGGTCACGCGGTTGGTAGCGTTGTTCACAATCACACCGTCAACAATGTACAGGGGCTCAGACGAACTGTTGATGGAACTAATGCCGCGCAATCGAACTGAAATTCCACCAGCCGGATCTCCGGAGTTTTGGATGATTTGCGCACCGGCTGTTTTGCCTTGCAGCGCAGCCAACACATTGCCCGTTGCGCCTTTACTTAATTCATCGGCTTTTACCGTACTGATATAGTTACCCAATTGCCGCCGCGTAGTGCCGGCCGAGGTACCGGTAACCACAACTTCATCCATCTTTAAAGCATCTTCTGCCAATTGCGCATTTACGGTGTACGCAGTTGCGTTGCCGACTTGCAGGCTTTGCGTTGTGGAGCGAAAACCGACACCGGAAAAAACAAGGCGGTACGTGCCCGGCTTCAGGTTTGCGTTCAGTTGGTAAGAGCCCTGGTCATCGGTGGTAACGCCAAAGGTTGTGTTTTGAACTTGTACCGAGATGTTTGGGAGGCCTGAGGTGCCATCAGAAGTTACGTGGCCGCTGATGCGCACTTGCGCCCAAAGTGATAAACTAAAAATTTGAACGAGGAGAAAGAGCAATACTCTCTTTGGCTTTGGCAAGCGTAAGGATAATTTTCCCATAACAAAGCAGGTTTTATTGTTTGAAATTTACGAACGACGCAGCGTTTACACAGAAGTGCGGATACAGGCGGGACAGATTAATTTACAGTTTCCAAGGTGAGCGATGAGTATCGAAAAGGTAAAGAAGGCTTTACCGGCAAGTTAATGCTGCATCAGTTTTTTCAGATTGGCCAACCCGGTTTCCATCATGGCGCCATAGGTTCTTTCGTAAAAGAGCGAACTGAATTTCTCCCATGGATACCAGCCCAGGCGGAAATCCATGTACCACTGTAAGGTTAAGGAGTCGGAAGAAGGCTTGCCGTAAACCTGCCATCCGTTGGTAACCGGCTTTCTTCCTTGTTTCTGCAAGGTATAAACAAATGTTGAATCGCTTTGTGAGGTGATAGTTTTTTGCAGACTGCGCATTTGAAGTGAAGCCGCCGAATCGCGGTAAGCCGGATGCCACAACGGCTCGTTTTTTAAGAGCGAAAAAATGCTGTCGCGTTGGTTTGGCAAATTGGTAGCCCGCGAGATGCGGATGCGCGAAGGAATAAGCAAAGAGATGAGCGTAACAATGATGAAAATGAAAACAAAACTGATCAACCCCAATTTGATGACACGCATGAACAACGGCTTTTAAACATCGTTACAAATTCTGCAATCCTTTGCAACAACGCGATTACGATTGGCAAAAATGAAGAAAGGCCTTCGAACGACGCAAAACTTTTTTTCTTCGGCAACAAAACATTTTTAACGGTGGATCAAAGACATTCAAACCGTCAAAATTTTTTGCGTGAAAAGAACCTGTTTTGTAGTTGTGCAAAAAGAAATTTGCTTAACGCTTCACATGCCTTGCTCCAATGTTTGGCAAAAAACCGGTGAGCAAACCAATCAAAGGAAGATAGGCGCAAACCTGGTAAACAAAACCAATGCTCGTGTGATCGGCCAATGCTCCTAACAACGCCGAACCCAGTCCGCCCATGCCAAAAGCAAATCCAAAAAACAAGCCCGACACCGTGCCTACTTTTCCCGGCAATAATTCCTGTGCGTACACCAAAATGGCCGAGAAAGCCGAAGCCAAAATAAAGCCGATAAAGACGCTTAAAACCGTTGTCCACAAAAGATTGGCGTGTGGCAACAACAATGTAAAGGGCGCCACGCCCAAAATAGAAAACCAGATAACGTATTTGCGGCCAAAGCGATCACCGAGCGGTCCGCCAAGCAAAGTGCCGGCTGCCGTTGAAAAAAGAAAAATGAAAAGATGCACCTGCGAACTTTGAACGGAGATGTGAAATTTATCAATGAGGTAAAAGGTGAAATAAGAACTCATGCTGGCGAGGTAGAAATATTTGGAGAAGATCAGCACGAGCAGGATAGCGATGGAAAGCCCAATCTTTCGCCGCGAAAGTTTCATTCCATCACCGCTGCTGATTTTTACGTTTTTAGGACGAATGCGGTAAAGGTTCTGCCGGTACCATCGGCCCACACCCGTTAAAATAACAATGGCAAGCAGAGCAAGAATAGAAAACCAGGCCACGCTTGACTGGCCAAACGGAACGATGATGAGCGCCGCCAGCAAAGGACCGATGGCGCTTCCGGCATTGCCGCCCACCTGGAAAATGGATTGCGCCAATCCGCGGCGGGGGCCCGCAGCCATGTAGGCTACTTTGGAGGCTTCGGGATGAAAAACAGAAGAGCCAACACCTATCAAACCCACGGAAAGAAGAAGCCAGCCAAAGCTTGCTGAAAAGGCCAAACAAACAAGACCAATCAAGGTAAAGCCCATACCCGTTGCCAACGAAAAAGGCTGCGGTTTTTTATCGGTATAAAAACCCACGAAGGGTTGCAAAAGCGAAGCGGCCAATTGAAAAACAAGCGTAATCAATCCGACTTGTGTAAAGCTTAAGTGAAAGGAAGCCTTTACCAGCGGATAAATGGACGGAATGAGTGATTGAATCGTATCGTTGAGCAAATGCGAAAAACTGATCGTCAACAGAATTGAATAAACCGTTCCCTCCACAAGATTTTTCGGAACCGCAAAGGCCTCTTCTTTTACCGCTTTTTCCATACCGGATTTTTTTAAAAACAAAAGTAAAACGGATCGCTGCGGTGCTTCGATTTCTTTCGAGTGAAAATGTGATCGCCACGACAGAACGTTCCGGGAACGGAAGGCAATTTTTTATCAACGCAAGAAAGCACCGCGAAAAGTAATTATTTTAAACGCAAAAGCCCGCTACCTTCCGAAGATGTGTAGATCAACAGCGGGTTGTAGAAAGCCAACAAACTTGTTGTAAAACGAATGCACAAGTGCAGAAAATATCACCTTCCCTGGCTGATGATTTTTCCATCTTCCATTTCAATTTTTCGCTGCGTGCCTGCGGCAAATTCCGGATCGTGCGTCACAATAAGCAAGGTCTGGTTGTATTGCGTTGCAAGGTTTTTGAAAATATCAAACACAATCCCGCTGTTTTTTTTGTCAAGGTTGCCGGTGGGCTCATCGCCCATGATAATGTGCGGATCGTTGATCAACGCACGGGCAATGGCCACCCGTTGTTTTTCGCCACCCGACAATTGGTTCGGAAATTTTTGCGCTGCTTTTTCGAGGCCTAAATCCGCAAGCCATTTTGTTGCATTCTCTTCAATTTCTTTTTCCGTCAAACGGTTCAATTTCATCGCGGGGAGCATGATGTTTTTCAGTACGGAGAATTCGTTCAGCAAATAATGAAACTGAAAAACAAAACCAATCTTCTCGTTGCGGATTTGCGCCAGCCGCGAGGCTTTTTTTCCGGTAAGCAATTCGCCGTCAATCAACAACTCGCCTTCGTAATCCGTGTCCATTGTAGAAAGCACGTAAAGCAGCGTGGATTTGCCGCAGCCCGACTTGCCCACTATCGATACAAACTCGCCTTTGTTCACGGTAAAACTCACGTCCGAAAGCACCGGCGTATTCTGGTCTTTGAAGGATTTGTAAATGTGCCTTGCTTCTAAAACGGTTTGTTGCATGTTATTTTCCGCGAATGATAATGACGGGATCAATTCGTCCGGCTTTTGCCGCGGGAAACAATCCTGCCAGGTAAGTTGTGATAATCGAGAACACAATGCCGATAACGTAAAACAAAGGATCGTAATTAACGGGAAAAGTTTTTACCGTGGGCAATGCCGCCGTGTTAAACGGAATGGCATCGATAATCGCCGACAATCCAAATCCAAGCGCCAAACCCACGCCGCCACCAAAGATGCCGATGCTCAACGCAATCAGCAAAAAGATGCGGCGAACGTCGGGACCGGAAAAACCGGTGGCCTTCAGGATGGCGATGGAATCCATCTTTTCATAAATCATCATGTTTAAAATATTGTAGATGCCGAAGCCCGCCACAATCAAAAGCGTGATGCCCACGGTGTAGGAAATGAGTGTGCGAATGAAGGTGCCGGTATCAAATTGTGCGTTTGCGGTTTGGATGTCTTCGGCCTGCGTGCCAAAGGTTTCGCGGTATTCTTTTGCTACGGCCGGCGCTTGCTTAATGTCGTGGAGTTTGATTTGAATATCGGTTAAATAATTGGCCGGCTTGCCCAAAAGTTTTTGCGCCGTTGCAATGGATGTATAAGCCGTTACCTTGTCCAAATCATTGATGCCCGATTGATAAAAAGCCACCAGCTTTAAGGGAAAAATTTCACCGCCGCTTGTGGTTAGATAGACCATGTCGCCAACATCGGCGGCCAGTTTATCGGCCAGCGCCTTGCCCAACACAATGCTGTTGGGAACGATGCTTAAGTTGGCGGCATTGCCTTTGGTGATGTAGTCGTAAAAATGAAACAGGCGGTTTTCGGCCTGCACGTCAATGCCGTTAACGTTGCCGTTGAGCCGCACGGCGCCGTCGTTAAAAAAGGCCGGTGTATTTATTTTGGGCGATACGCCCAGCACCCGTGCATCGTTGTCCAGCGCATCCAGAATGGCGGCGCTGTTGTAAATCTCCTCGCGGCTGTTACTTGTTTTTATCGAAGAAATAAAGTGATAATAAGCCTTGTATTCGCCCGCCTGGGCAATCGGTTGATTTGGATTCTGCCGCACTTCGTTAAAAAGCCGGACGTGCGGCGTGCGGTTTACAACCAGGCTGTCGAGCAATTTGTTCAAACCCGTCATGAAAGAAAGCAAGGCAATGAACATGGTGATGCTGAACGTAACACCGATGGCGGCTACCAGCGTTTGCTTCCAGCGGGCCATCAGTAAAGAATACGCAATATCAACGTTTAGCTTGCGCATCAGTCATGCGGTTTTTGAATCACGTCATCTTTGTTCAAGCCACTCAACACTTCCACGCGTTGATAATCTTTCACTCCCGTTGTTATTTTTTTCTTCTCGCCGTTTTGCAGCAAAACATAGGTTTCGTCAACAAGATAACTGCGTGGAATGGTAAGCGCACCTTCTTTTACACGAAGCAGTACGTTGGCTTCGGCCGTGAGGTTGGGAAAAAGATTTGGAGGTCCTTTGGTAAACGCGGCTTCAATGGTTGCCGAACGCGAACGTTCGTTCAGGTAAGGATCAATCTTGGTAACGGTGGCTTCAAACACTTGCCCTTTGTAGCTGTCCATCGTTACCAATACTTTTTGCCCCAACGCAATTTTTGCCACGTCGTATTCATCCACCTGTAATTCCAAAATAAAATCGTTACCGCTGCCGATAACGGCCACCGGCGTTTGCGGATTCACGGCCTCTCCCGCTTCCTTCGTTACGTTGTAAACCTTTCCGTCTTGCTTTGCGCGAACGGTGTAATCGCCGCTCACTGTCGAACTGATTTGAAGACTTTTCTTTGACTGTTGTTCCGAGAAGGTCAATTGCTGTTGCAATTGCTTGTAGCGAAGCAAAGCCGTTTGGTAGGCAAGCCGCGAGTTTTTGGCTGCCAGTTCGCGTTGCTCCAATTCGTTACGGCTGCCGATTTCACTTGCCCATAGGTTGCGCTGTCTTGCCAACAACAGGGAATCGTTTTGCAGTTTTGTTCGCGCAAGATCAATGTTCGCCTGCGCTTCGTTTAGTTTGTCAAGATTGGCTTGCACGGATTGGTAGCGGGCAGTGATGGCAGCGTTTTCCTGGCTCAACTGCGGTGCTTCGTTTACCAGGGTAAAAAGCACATCGCCTTTCCTTACCTGGTCGCCTTCCTTCACCCGCATTTGCGCAACGATGCCGCTGACGGTGGCAAAAACTTCATACTGTCCACGGCTTTTGATTCTAC